>CAZAEW010000022.1:0-52803 GCA_964484065.1 uncultured Bacillus sp. | reverse complement strand
TCGACACAACCAAGCTTAGTGATGGAAAACATACCATTACGATCAAGGAAACAGGTAAGAACGGCCATGTTACAACAATGCCGGGGATTTCTGTCACAATTGCAAATGTCCATGTCCAAGGGTACATTGAAAGTCCAAGCCCTGGTTCCACTCTTAAAGGAATCAAAAACGTCTCCGGCTGGTTTTTGGATGAGAGCGGAGTATCAAGTATTGATGTATTAGTGGACGGTACAGCAGTAGGACAGGCAACATATGGAGATGCAAGAGGGGATGTTCAAAAAGCATATCCAGAATTCAACAACGGAAATGCGGGCTTTCATTATGCACTCGACACAACCAAGCTTAGCGATGGTCAACACACAGTTACAATCAGGGAAACAGGTAAGAACGGACATGTCACGACATTATCTGAAATTCCTGTAACGATTGCAAATGTACATGTTGCTGGATATGTCGATAATCCGGTTCCAGGTTCAACATTTAGAGGAACAAAAAATATTTCTGGCTGGTTTTTGGACGACAGCGGTGTATCAAATATTGATATATTAATAGACGGTGCAGTTGTAGGACAGGCAACATATGGAGATGCAAGAGCGGATGTTCAAAAAGCATATCCAGAATTCAACAATGGAAATTCAGGCTTTCATTATACACTTGACACAACCAAACTTAGTGATGGACAGCATAAAGTTACAATCAGAGAAACAGGAGCCAATGGCCGTATAACGACATTGTCTGACATTCCTGTAATAATTTCCAATGCAATAGGATATGTTGACAATCCGGTTTCAGGTTCTGTACTTAAAGGAACCAAGAATATTTCAGGTTGGTTTTTGGATATGAGCGGTGTATCAAGTATTGATATATTGGTAGATGGTGCAGTAGTAGGGCAGGCTGCATATGGAGATGCAAGAACGGATGTCCAAAAATCATATCCAGAATTCAATAATGGAAATTCTGGTTTTCATTATACACTTGACACAACTCAATTTAGTGACGGACAACATATTGTTACGATCAGGGAAACCGGAACAAACGGCAATGTCACGACAATGGCTGGAATTCCTGTGATAATCAGGCAAACAAATTACTCAGTATTTTTAGACCCGGGGCATGGCGGCACTGACCCAGGTGCAACTGCCGGGAGTTATAAAGAAAAAGACTTGAATTTGGCCGTGGCAAAAAAGGTTCAATCATTATTAGCAGGCCGCGGATATACAGTTTATATGTCTCGTACTGACGATACCTTCATACCTTTGCTGGATCGTTCCCAAAAAGCAAATGATTTACACGCAGATATTTTTGTAAGCATTCATACTAATGCATTAGGGACAGGAGAAACTACTGCCAGTGGCATTGAATCATACTATTATCAAGCTGATCCAAGTCATCCATCAACAATCAATGGTAGTATGGCTACTGATCCTAATAGAATTTCAAAGAGTAAAACACTTGCCAACATCATTCAGGATAAAATGGTTGCCTATACAGGTGCATATGACCGTGGATCTAAGGGAAGTGACCTTTCAGTCGTACGTGAATCAGCTATGCCTGCAACCTTGCTTGAAATGGGTTTTATTAATAATTCAAGTGAACGGCAAAAGTTACTGACAGATTCTTATCAAAACACATTAGCAAAAGCTATTGCTGATGGAGTCGATGAATACTTTCGAATGCTTTAAATCTTTTCATTTTGTTTGTTAAAAGAATCTAATAGTAGGACTCGAAATCAAAAATAGATTTCGAGTCCTTTTTATATCTTTTATTAAATATATATCAAAATATCTTTTTATGTATTTATAAAAGGGATGGCACTATTATAGAATTAGATTTATAAACTAATTGGAAAGGATGGGAAAATGAAACTATTAAATAAAATTATGGTTACAGTTTTGTTAGGAATTGTAATACTGTTGTATGTAAAAATACCAACATATGCCTCAGCTCAAACCATTTTGGGACCTGAGGTAACCAATTATCTTGCTTCCAGAAATGGCACTGTATCGGTTGGTGTTTACGATGCGAGCACGGGTACAACTTATACATATAATTCTAACCAAACCTATCTAACTGAAAGTGTAGTTAAAATGTCGATGCTGGCAGATGTTCTTTATCAAAAAATACCTATTACAGATTATGAAAATTCTTTACTAACCAAAATGATAGAAAATAGTGATAATAGTGCGGCAAGTACTATATGGCGGCAGCTTGGCAGTGATCAAAATGTACAGTCATTTTTTCGAAAAGTGGGAATGACAAATACGATTGCAGGCACTGGAGGTTGGTGGGGGCATACCACTACCAATGTGTTAGATCAGCTTACGATGATGAAGTACTTTGCATATCCAAATGCATTGTTAACGGATGCACAAAGAGCATATGGTCTTAATCTTATGCAAAATGTACAGTTGGATCAACGTTGGGGGACCAGTTATGGAATTCCTGCTGGAGTAAATATTGCATTAAAAAATGGATGGGTTACAACCGGTCAGTATGTCAATAGCGTAGGATTTATAAATGGGAAAGGAAAAAACTATGTTATTGCTGTTCTGACAACTAATAATAAGTCTTTATCCTATGGTATAGATACAATTAATACGATATCAAGTTTAGTTTGGAATGAAGTACCGCGTGTGTCAATTGGGGTTATTGATGCACCCTTGAATAATTCTGCTGTAAGGGGACAAAACGTTGTTCGAGGGTGGGTCTTAGATGAAAACGGTGTTTCAAAAGTTGAAGTAATGGTGGACGGTACAGTAGATGGCCAGGCATTTTATGGGGATTCCAGACCAGATGTTCAAAGTGCATATCCTGAATACAATAATGGAAACGCAGGCTATCATTATACTCTTGACACAACCAAGTTCAGTGACGGTCAACATACTGTTACGGTCAGAGAAACAGGAGCGAACGGTCATGTGACGACAATTTCCAATAGTACGATCACAATAGCAAATAATAGAGGATATATGGATACCCCAGTTTCCGGCACAACACTCAAAGGAACTAAAAACGTTTCAGGCTGGTTTTTGGATGAAGACGGAGTAGCGTCAATAGAAGTAATAGTGGACGGTGCAGTAGCAGGGCAGGCGGTCTATGGGGATACGCGGTCGGATGTCCAAAAGGCATTTCCTGAATATAGCAATGGGAATGCAGGTTATCATTATGCACTCGATACAGGTCAATTTAGCGATGGACAGCACAATGTTACCATTAAAGAAACAGATAAGAACGGTCGTGTGACGACTTTGCCTGGCAGCACGATAACGATAGCAAATCATTTAGGCTATATGGATACCCCAGTTTCCGGCACAACACTCAAAGGAACTAAAAACGTTTCAGGCTGGTTTTTGGATGAAGACGGAGTAGCGTCAATAGAAGTAATAGTGGACGGTGCAGTAGCAGGGCAGGCGGTCTATGGGGATACGCGGTCGGATGTCCAAAAGGCATTTCCTGAATATAGCAATGGGAATGCAGGTTATCATTATGCACTCGATACAGGTCAATTTAGCGATGGACAGCACAATGTTACCATTAAAGAAACAGATAAGAACGGTCGTGTGACGACTTTGCCTGGCAGCACGATAACGATAGCAAATCATTTGGGCTATATGGATACCCCAGTTTCCGGCACAACACTCAAAGGAACAAAAAACGTTTCAGGCTGGTTTTTGGATGAAGACGGAGTAGCATCAATAGAAGTAATAGTGGACGGTGCAGTAGCAGGGCAGGCGGTCTATGGAGATTCGCGGTCGGATGTCCAAAAGGCTTTTCCTGAATATAGCAATGGGAATGCAGGTTATCACTATGCACTCGATACAGGTCAATTTAGCGATGGGCAGCACAATGTTACCATTAAAGAAACAGATAAGAATGGCCGTGTGACGACTTTGCCTGGCAGCACGATCACAATAGCAAATCATTTAGGCTATATGGATACCCCGGTTTCCGGCACAACATTAAAAGGAACAAAAAACGTGTCGGGCTGGTTTTTAGATAAAGACGGAGTAGTGTCAATAGAAGTAATGGTGGATGGTGCGGTAGTAGGCAAGGCGGTTTATGGAGATTCAAGACCGGATGTCCAAAAGGCATTTCCTGAGTATAGTAACGGGAATGCAGGCTATCACTACGTTCTTGATACAGCTCAATTTAGTGATGGACAACACACTGTTACCATTAAACAAACAGATAAGAACGGCCGTGTGACGATTTTGCCTGAAAATACGATAACGATTTCAAATGTAAAAGGCTATATAGATAATCCGGTTTCCGGCACAACCCTAAGAGGAACAACGAATGTTTCAGGTTGGTTTTTGGATACGAACGAAGTCGCAGCAATAGAAGTTATGGTAGATGGTACAGTTACAGGGCAGGCGGTCTATGGAGATTCAAGGGTGGATGTCCAAAAAGCATTTCCTGAATATAACAATGGGAATGCAGGTTATCATTATGCTCTCGATACAACTAAATTTAGTAATGGTCAACATACCGTTGCTATTCGGGAAATGAGAAGGAATGGTTCATCCAATACACTTTCGGTTCAAATTATAATGGATAATTAATTGTTAATTAAAAAGCAATCTTAATCATGATTTGAATTGGAACAAAATTCGTGAAAAAAAGGTAAACTTATTCAAAACTAAAAGGTATAGAGTGCTTATTTTAATATAATAAGCACTCTATTTGTTTTTTTGCAAAAACAGACCCAAATGACCATTAATGTCTGTATTTCTGACACTCTATTACAAAAAAACAGTAATAAATCTATTACTACGAATTAACAATATTAAATTGTTACGATAAAAAATGTTTGGTATTATTTATCTGTATTATTATTAAATAATATAAGATAAGATGACAAAGGGAGGTGAACAAAATTCGGAAGTACCTAACTAAATATAAGATACTTGCTTCACTATTTGCTATTTTCATAATCTTTAATAGTAATAAGGTTGTCACATTTGCGGCGTCCCTTCCGACTAAAGGTTATATTGATGCTCCAACAAATAATGCTGTCATTAAAGGTGATGTTGACGTAAGCGGCTGGTTTTTAGATGCAAGCGGTGTATCGAAAATTGAAGTGTTAGTTGACGGAACGAGCATGGGGGAGGCTACTTATAATTATTCCCGGGCAGATGTTGGGAGTGCCTTTCCAGAGTACCAAAATTCAAATTCAGGCTATCACTTCACGCTACATACTAAAAACCTAACAAACGGCCAGCATACCTTGACTGTCAGAGAGAAAGGGAGCGGCGGGTCAACCACTACCCTGCCAAACGTGACTGTAATTGTAAAAAATCCATCAACAATTGGATATATTGATAATCCAACAAATGGTGCTGTTTTAAAAAATACAATTACTGTAAGCGGCTGGTTTTTAGATTACAGTGGTACATCGAAAATTGAAGTATTCGTTGACGGAAAAAGCGTTGGAGAAGCGAACACAGGAGTTTCCCGAACAGATGTTGGAAAGGCTTTTCCAGAATACCAAAATTCGAACTCCGGTTATAATCTTTCAGTTAACACGCTGAATATCCCTAATGGACAGCATACTTTAGCAGTTAAGGAAACTGGAAATAACGGGGCAGCGACGACAATTCAAAGCCAGGTAAATGTCCAAAACCCACCATCAATTGGTTATATTGATTCTCCGGCTGCTGGTGCTGTTTTGAAAAATACAATTACTGTAAGCGGCTGGTTTTTAGATTACAGCGGTGTCTCTAAGGTAGAAGTGTTAGTTGACGGAAAAAGCATTGTATCCGGAAATACTGGAGGTTCCCGTCCTGATGTCGGAAACGCCTTTCCGGAATATAAGGATTCCAATTCAGGATATCATCTTTCCCTTGATACGAGGACACTATCCAATGGACAACACACTTTAACTGTCAGAGAGACAGGAAATAATGGAGGAACTACAACTCTCTCGGGTCAGGTAGTGAATATCCAAAACCCGCCTGCTATCGGCTGTATTGATAATCCGACAAACGGCAGTGTTCTTAAAGGTAATGTGGCTGTAAGTGGCTGGTTTTTAGATCCAAACGGTGTAAATAAGGTTGAAGTCATCCTAGACGGAAAAGTCGCAGGGGAAGCACACTATGGCAATTCTCGACTGGATGTAAAACAAGCTTATCCGGATTACCAGAATGGTTCGTCAGGGTTTAATTACACTCTTGATACAAAGCAGTTAGTTAATGGCCAACATACCTTGACAATACGCGAAACCGCAAATAACGGACTCGTAACTGAGTTCCCAAGCAGGACAGTAACTATCCAAAATCCACCACCAAAAGGGTTTATTGATAGTCCGGCAAGCGGTGCTGTGGTAAAAGGTAAAATGAATGTCGGCGGTTGGTTTTTAGATGTAAGCGGGATTGCAAAGCTTGAAGTATTTATTGACGGGAAAAGTGTTGGGCAAGCCAATACCGGCAATGAGCGCCTTGATGTTAAAAATGCTTTCCCGGAATATCAGATCGCTAACTCAGGATATCAACTTACCGTTGATACGAAATTGTTAACCAATGGCCAACATACATTGACGGTTAGAGAAACTGGAAATAATGGTGCGACAACGGATCTTCAAAGCCAGGTTAATATCCAAAACCCTCCGCCAAAAGGATACATTGAAGCTCCGGTCAGCGGTTCTGCTGTTAAAGATGATCTTAATGTAAATGGCTGGTTTATGGATTACAGCGGTGTAGCTAAGATTGAAATCTTGGTGGATGGAAATAGCATGGGTCAGGCACAGATTGGTCTTCCTCGCACTGACGTGGATCAAGCCTATCCGGAATATGAATCTCCAAATTCAGGATTCAAGTTTACGCTTGGTACCAAGAATTTAATCAATGGCGAGCACACTATAACCGTTCGTGAAACTGGAAATAATGGCGCTGTTTCATCAGTGGACAGCAAAATTAATGTTCAAAATCCACCCCCAACAGGTTCTATTGATAGCCCATTAAATGGTTCCACTATTAAAGGGGACACAAATGTCATCGGCTGGTTCTTAGATTACAGCGGTGTCTCAAAGGTGGAAGTTCTGGTTGACGGAACCTACATGGGTCAAGCTCAATATGGCGGTGCACGCGGAGATGTAGGTCAAGCTTATCCGGTATATCAGAATAATAATTCAGGATACCAATTTACCCTTAATAGTCTTCAGTTTGGAGATGGTCAGCATACGCTGACAATTAAAGAAACAGGCGTGAATGGCGGAACAACTTCGCTGACGAATACCATCTATATTTATAACGGTAATCCTTATACGCAAATCGATTTAAGAAAAGCTGCAAACATTACCGCTGCAGATATCGTAAATTTCTTTAATAAAAATAAACCATCAAGTCCGCTGAAGGATTATGCGCAAACTTATATTGATGCACAAAATAAATATGGTGTAAATGCTTTATATCTTTTAGCACACTCGATTCTGGAGACAGGATGGGGAACATCAGATCTCTATACTTATAAGCATAACTTATATGGTTATAATGCCTATGATGTTGCTCCGTTTACATGTGCTTTGTATTTCCCTAGTCCAGTGGAGAGTATCATGTATGAAGGTTATGCTGTAAGGAGAGACTATCTGAATTCAACCGGAAGCTATTATAATGGATCAACATTGAACGGCATGAATGTAAAATATGCTTCTGATAAAACTTGGGCAACTAAAATAGCGAATTTGATGCTAACGATTCAGCCATTTGATGCACCATATTACTTTCAGACAAGTGTTCTTCCGGGTTCAACTACTGCAGCTCCTTCCTACGGAAGAGACATACCGGCAGGACAGCCATATCCTACAAATATTATTATTAACAATACAACAGATGTTTATGCGACAGTTGTAGGAAGCAGCTTGACGCTTAGGACTATTCCATATCAGTCAACATCAACTGTGATTAAATCAATACCAGTTGGAACGGTAGTAAAGGTTTTAGGATACAATACAGATGTTAAATATGTGCCGGGTGATGCGACACAGTATCCATATGATAACCGCTGGTTCAGAGTTTCAGTTGATGGAACACAAGGTTGGTTGTATGGCGGTCAGCTTGCATTAAATCAATAAACAGTCGTTTTAAAAGGGATAACCCATACAAGTGGGTTATCTCTTTTTTGTGGAAAAGGGGCGGAGCTGCGCAAAAGTGATTCATTTTATCAAAGTGAAAGATAAAAAATACATTTATCGATGCTGTAGTAGTGATATTTTGCTCCGCTCACACCGCCTTTATTATGTTGGTGTATTGCTCGTATTTGTTTTATTTCCATACATGGGTTGGGAGTTGAGACTCATGTATGTTTTTTCTGTGGAAAAGGGGCGGAGCTGCGCAAAAGTGATTCATTTTATCAAAGTGAAAGATAAAAGATCCATTTATCGATTCTGTAGTAGTGATATTTTGCTCCGCTCACACCGCCTTTATTATGTTAGGGTATTGCTCGTATTTGATTTATTTCCATACATGGGTTGGAAGTTGAGACTCATATATGTTTTTTGCCAACAGATTTAACACTATTAAGATAAAAATCCAATTGTTTACAAAATTATTGAAAATTCGATTGTTTTATCCAAGTATTCCCTGCTAGAATGATAGAAGAGTTTTAATAAATTGATTCCTAAAAAAGGGGGAATGAAATGAGTCACTTGAAAAAACGAATATTTGCCTTCATTCTTTGTTTGGGATTGGCAGGTGTATTTGGCGGTTTCGCACCCGCCACATCATATGCTGCCACACTTTTGGATGCTCCTCTAATATCCCAATTGCCTGAATTAAAGAATGGCTGCGAGGTTACTAGTTTAGCAATGCTTCTGCAATACAGAGGCATTCCAGTTAGTAAAATGACATTAGCCAATCAAGTAATCAAAGATCCTACTCCCTATCGTGTAGTAGGGGGCGTTACTTATTGGGGTAATCCGAATACTGGTTTTGTCGGTGACATCACCGGACAGACCATTGGGTACGCAGCCTATCATGGCCCAATTTTTCAATTAGCCAAACAGTATGCCAATGTCATTGATTTAACAGGCAATTCTTTCGATGTTATTGGGCATCAGCTTGATAAGGGAAAACCGGTTTGGGTGATTTCGACTAGCACATTTGATACAGTGCCGGATAATCAATGGCAAACGATTCAAACCCCATTGGGGCCCCTTTTGATAACTTTTCATGAACACAGTGTTCTTCTTACTGGATATGACGCAAACTATGTGTACTTTAATGATCCACTGGCCAATATAAAAAATCGTAAAGTTTCAAGAGCAGCTTTTATTAGAGGATGGGAGCAGTTTGGAAGACAAGCGATTACATATGGTTCATCAGTAGGTATTATTGATAACCCGAATCCAGGTGCGAATTTAAATGATGTTTACAACGTTTCTGGTTGGTTTTTGGATGAAAGCGGCGTTTCAAAAATAGAGGTGCTTGTGGATGGAACGGTTGCGGGCCAAGCAGTCTACGGTGATCCGAGAGCGGATGTTCAAAATGCCTATCCGGACTATAATAATGGCAGCTCAGGTTTTCATTATGCATTGGAAACAGCAAGATATAGTAGTGGGAATCATACCATTACAGTAAGAGAAACTGGAACAAATGGGTGGGTTACCACATTGCCGGAGCGCTCCGTGACATTCTCCAATGCCAAAGGAGTAATTGATAATCCAGTTCCGGATTCAAAAATAAAAGGAAAATATACAGTATCAGGCTGGTTCTTAGATGAAAACGGTGTATCGAAACTTGATGTACTTCTGGACGGAAACGTTATAGGTCAGGCTGTTTATAACGATTCAAGACCGGATGTCCAAAAGGCTTATCCGAACTATAATAATGGAAATGCAGGTTTTCATTATTCACTGGATACGGCAAACTACTCTGATGGAACACATACATTGACGGTTAGAGAAACCGCAGCTAATGGCAGGGTAACGACATTACCTAATAGAACCATTACGATTGAAAATGTCAGAGGGTATTTGGAAAGTCCCGAAACCGGCGCAAATGTAAAAGGGAAAGTAAATGTGTCAGGCTGGTTTTTAGATGACAGCGGAGTTTCGACGATAGATGTTCTCGTAGACGGCACAATTGTCGGTCAGGCTAATTATGGAGATTCAAGATCGGATGTTCAAAGGGTATTCCCAGAATATAACAATGGAAGCTCGGGTTTTCATTATCTATTGGATACAACCAAATTAACTGATGGACAACATACCATTTCGATAAGAGAAACAGGAGTGAATGGAAAAATTTCCGCTCTGCCGGAAAAAACCATTACGGTTAAAAACATCATCGGTTATATCGATAGTCCTGCTTCAAATTTATCAGCAAAAGGACAAATTAATGTATCAGGCTGGTTTTTAGATGAAAGTGGCGTATCTAAAATTGAAGTTTTGGTGGACGGTACTGTGGCCGGAGAGGCCAATTACGGCGACTCCAGGGAGGATGTTCGTAAAGCTTTTCCGGAGTTTAATAATGGATCCTCAGGTTTCCATTATTTACTGGATACCACAAGGTTTAGTGATGGCAGCCATAAAGTTACGATAAGAGAAACAGGAACGAATGGTAATGTCACAACCATGCCGGAAAGAACCTTAATATTTGAAAATGTTAAAGGATATTTGGATCAACCGGGACCCAATACCAATATCATAGGGAAAACGACTGTATCAGGCTGGTTTTTAGACCGTGGCGGTGTTTCCAAAGTTGAGGTTTTGGTCGACGGACAAGTTGCGGGACAAGCTGTCTATGGGGACCCAAGAGCGGATGTCTTAAAAGCCTTTCCTGACTATAATAATAGTTCATCAGGATTTCATTACATCCTGGATTCAACGAAATATAGCGATGGAAATCATACGCTGACCGTCAGAGAAACAAGAGCAAATGGAGTGACAGCCACACTTCCGGAGAGTACTATATCCATCTCTAATGTCAAAGGGTATATCGACAGCCCTGTAAATGGTCAAATATTAAAAGGAACTGCAGCGGTATCCGGTTGGTTTTTGGATATGAGCGGCGTTGCAAAGATTGAGGTTCTTTTGGACGGAGCAGTTGCCGGTGAAGCTGTTTATGGTGACTCAAGAGCGGATGTAAAATCTGCTTTTCCAGCATATAACAATGGAACATCAGGGTATCATTTCCTGATGGATACAACCAAAATTAGTGATGGCAGCCATACTATCACTATAAAAGAAACAGGCGCCAACGGTCAGGTGACAACCTTGCCAGTAAGCACTGTTACAATATCAAATGCTCAATAGGGATCCAGTATTGTAGAGTATAAAACAAAAATAGGGGCTTCCCAGAAAGTCAGGGTAAACGACGATCTGGAGCCCCGCTTTTATTATGCACAGCTAAATCTTGTTGTTGATTTTCGCTCCAGGCGCTTCGCTTTCCGCGGGCGTTACGGGGAGCCTCCTCGGCACTTTTAATTGAATTGAAACCAATGAATTGTTCCGCTTTGAAGAATCAATTATTGAATTGCCAGGAAGATAGGTGCAATCTTGAAAAAAGAGTTATAAATAATAAAAAATGTATCATTTTTACTGCATTTTTTCTTTTCAAAATATATGGGTAGACTAAGATTTTACCCTATGAAAAACTGCTTTTCTATTTCTTATCTTTTTGTCAATTATATCTGGAGACTGTTCTTTAATAATATAATTTGGTCTGGCTTTTACTTCAATAAAAATCCTGCCGATATATTCGCCAATAATACCGAGAAAGATAAGTTGAATACCACCGAAGAATAATAAAATAGTAACAATGGAAGCATAGCCGCTTACCGGGTTGCCGAAAAGTATTTTTGATAGAATAATGTAAAACATATAAAGAAAAGCTGTACTTGCAGTAAAAAAGCCGAAATAAGTTGCCCAACGTAAAGGAGAAATCGTAAATGAAACAATCCCATCAATAGCATAATGGACTAACTTCCAAAAGCTCCAGCTTGTACTTCCGACTGCTCTCTCAACGTTTTCAAATTCTAAACATTTGGATCTGTATCCAACCCACATAAATAAACCTTTTGCAAAGCGATTTCGTTCCTTAATACTTAGAAAACTTTCAACTACCTTTCGATCCATTAAACGGTAATCTCTGGCACCGTCAACTATTTCTACATCACTCATTTTATTAATTAACCTATAAAATTGTTTTGCAAACCAACTGCGAATAGGAGGTTCTCCACTTCGTGTAGAGCGCCTTGTATAAACGACGTCATAATTATTAATTAACCAGTCTTCTATCATTTGAGGTAATAAACTTGGGGGATCTTGTAAATCTACATCCATTAAAACGACAGCATCCCCATAAGCAGCCTCAATCCCAGCTAACATGGCAGCTTCTTTACCGAAGTTTCTACTAAAACTAACATATCTGACATTTGAAACTTTTTCACTTAGCTCACGCATTTTTTGCTCTGTAGAATCTTTGCTGCCGTCGTTAACATAAACGAATTCAAATTCAATGTGCTCAATTTTTTCGATCACTTGGTTAACTACAGAGTAAAACAGATCAACAGATTTCTCCTCATTGTAACAAGGAACAATGATCGAGACCAATTTCATGTTGTTCACCCTTTTCTAAGTAACATCAATAAATTAAATAAATATGATTTTAGTGTAAAATATTTTTATCTTAAAGAACTCATTTTTTAAGATAAAGTGAAAAACAAGCATACAGAACAATAAAAGTGAATCCTATAGCAATAATCAAAACAGAATCATTTTATCATAATGAGAAAAACTTGAAAAGCAAGGTAATATAATCCATAAAAATAAAAGAAGCCTTATATTTATATAAGACATGGCTCTTAACATATTATGACATAGCCTTCGATACTCATGTTCTTTTTTTCTTCAATAAGTCAGTTTTTCTTAAGATCACATAAAAGACAAAGATTACAATCATTATTAAAGATAATATATAGGACATCCTTAAATTGATAAATGAAAAATATTTCAATTCTCATTTCAAAAAAAGCACTCTGGTTATACCAGAGTGCAATCATAATTAATAATAGGTGTATTGATTACTTTTAGAAAGTACTTTTTCATTGGAATCAATCGTTTTTATACATATTTGTGCGCCATGTTTCAGGTTGATTAAAGGAATGATAATTTCACTTCCGTTTCCGGAAAGTTTGTCCATTTTTTTATCATTAATATATACAAAACTCTGGCTGGTTAAATATTTTCCGCTTACAATGAGAACCTTTTTACCGTTATCTATTCCCATTTTAATTCCCTTGATTTCTGGATCGTGATATCCAAGACGGTAACTGCTGCTTGGTTTCAGATTTTGTCCCTCAATTCCATACATTTTCCCGAATAAAATGTCGTACTGAAGCATCTTTAAATTATTTAAAGTATTATCTCCAAATTTTTCGGTATTCCAGAAATTCTCTGAAGGAACTCTTGTTAAAAAGCCATTTTTATATTCTGAATAAAGAAAGTCAGTAACATAATTTCCATTAAGTCCTGCCCGATTCAGTATTATGGGTGATAGTAATGAAGATCCGATATTTAAGTTCTCTTTCTTTTGTGAGAAGTTATCCCATATTAATAATGGGGTAGAATGCATTTTTAGATATTCGTCATAAGTATTATTTTCTTGATAATAACCAGTTTCACGATAAACATCGAAATTATTTCCTAACAGAGGGAGGTGGTCTCCAAAAAACACCAAAATGGTTTTTTTATGAGTAGCATTTATTGCAGCAATCAATCTTTTTAGTTCTTTGTCGATTTCAGTTAGATTATCTGAATATACCTCTAATATTCCCTTTGCCTCTTTGGTGAAAGCGCCATCTTTTAGATTTACTTCCATATTTGCATATGGATATTTTAGATTTGGATTATATGGACCGTGATTAAGTGTGGTTACCCCAAAAATGAAATTGGGTTTACCGTTATTATTGGTTGTTAATTTTTCGATGATTTGGTCTGTCATTGTTTGATCATGTATAAAAGCTCCATGCGGTACAGGATTCACCATATATTCAGCACTGATGAAACGATCAAATCCTAAATATTTATAAACTGCGGAACGATTATAAAACCAGCTATGCCAAGTATGAATTGCTGTTGTGTCATATCCCTGTTCTCTTAAAATATAGGGTAGGGAAGGAATTGGTTTGTTAACATAATTCAAATAGGCTATTGAACCAGCCGGCAAAAGTTGGGTTGTTAAACCAGTTAAAGCTTCAAACTCTGTATTGGCCGTTGAACCTCCAAATACAGAAACATTAAGATTTCCAGAAGTTTGCTTTTGTTGCAATTGATGAAAATATGGGAGAGGGTCCTTGTTAAATTGCACATTTGTCATTCTGGTTGGATCCCAAAATGCTTCATTCATTATAACGATTATATTGGGTTTTTCAGTGTTGTTAACTTTGGATTGTACAGATTGATTTATGATATTTTCTATCGCAGCTTTGGTGTAACCTTTTGGTTTCGGCTGTGTCATCCATTTCATATTAAGGGTAAAGCCAGCTATAACACCATCCTGTTCATATGTCCCTTTTTGATCCCATGGTATATCCGTAATGTTAAATTTGGATTTTAAGTAGGTAGAATCTGCTTTACTTTCTATACTAAAAGTGACGAAAAAAAGTAGCATTAGTATTGCGGATGTTGAAATTCTAATCCAGTTCCTTTCGGCTTGGTTGGGCACCTTTATAGCCAATAAAACAATAATCCCACATGATACAACCAGTCCAGCGATGGCCCAAAATAGTAATGTTCCGCTAAAAAGCTGGGACATACTGGTGGCTTCATTCGTCATAGATAAATCAGAAGGCACGACCGGCATCTCACGTATACTCTGTTTAATATAAGAGGCCAGAGAAAGAATGAGTAAAGGAATGCTGGCTACAAATGATACAATAATATAACCTTTTCTTTTTAAAAGATGAAAACCTGAAAACATTAACAATAATAATAAGCAATTATAGATAAATGGTTTCGCATCATCCCTAATCCAAAAGCAAGTGCTTCTTACACTTCCCCGATAAATCCATTCAATTATGAACACTGTCAGAAATGATTGAATTCCAGAAATTATTATTGAAGATACTGTGTCATAGATTTTTTTCTTCACAATAAAAGCTCTCCCTGATGTAATAAGTCAAACAATGATGTTAAAATAATATTCCTATAAAGTATATTATCATAATAATCCTTAAGATTGTCTTAATCCTTTAATTGGAAGTTGTAAGTGCTCATAAAGCTTTTATAAAAAGAGTCCTGCTTGTATATATGTGCTTAGTATGAAATAATTATTTATAAAAGTTTGAGTGAGCAAAACTCAACACTTTTAAGAAAAAAGTGAAGAATTTACATTCGGAAAAGTTACCCAACAGATGTCTATTTCAATAAGCCAATAAGTAAGAATGAAAAGTTTGAATTGAATGTGCTATGCTGGAATTTAAGAGGAGAAAGCAAAATGGAAAAAATATCGATACTGCTTGCGGTATATAATCCAAATATCCCTTTTTTTGTTGAACAATTAAAGAGTTTAAATAATCAGGATTACCGTAATTTAGAATTAATTATTATTAATGATAGTCCCAATAAAGAAAATGAGAATAATTTGAAAGATATAATCAGTAAACATATAACTAGTATGCCTTTTTCATTTTTTAGCAACCCTGAAAATCTGGGGAGTAATAGAACTTTTGAAGAACTTACAAAAAAAGCAACTGGGGATTACTTTGCGTACTGTGATCAGGACGATATTTGGGAAGCATACAAATTATCTACTTTATTAATAAAAATGAAAGAGGAAAATGCTGTAATCGCATATTCTGATTTATCCATTATTGATGAAGATGGAAATAAGATAGCCAATAGCTTTAAGGATTTATCAAAAAGACTTGTTCATAACTTTGGTGATAATTTGTTTGGCTTTTTTCTAAGAAGGAATAGCATCACAGGATGTACGATGCTAATAAAAAGCTCTGTTGCGAAACAGGCAGTTCCATTTCCACCCAGTGATATCTATGTGCATGACCATTGGTTAGCATTATACGGTTCATCGAAAGGAAAAATTGCCTATGTCGATAAGCCTTTAATTCGATATAGAATTCATTCTAACAACCAAATCGGTGCAAAGGTATTTCAGGGGATTGATGATAAGAAGGATTATTATAATAAAAGAATTTTGATTGAAGAAGAAAAAGTGAAATATGTTCAATCTAGAGATTTTGATAATAATAAAAAAGAAATAAAGAATTATGAAGATTTTATAACAGCTCGAAAAAATTTTTTCGAACGAAAGAAAATGTCTAATATCATAGGTTTAATACAACAGCTTCCAAAAGACCCGGTTTTAATTACTTTTGAAGCTATAATTGGTTTCTCGAATGGTTTCCTTTCGAAATTCTTAATAAAAAAAGCAAAAAAGTAACCTTGACATTAAAAATCAGGCCCAACATTTACAGCTTTCAGCATATTTTTAAAATTTAATTGTCACATTCAAGCAGTAATATAAAAAAGAGACTGACTCAAAGACCGTTGAATGACGACTCTTTTGAGTCAGTTTTTTTATACAG
Organism: uncultured Bacillus sp.; assembly: GCA_964484065.1. Taxonomy (GTDB): domain Bacteria; phylum Bacillota; class Bacilli; order Bacillales; family Cytobacillaceae; genus JAEVLT01. The sequence goes on along the minus strand of CAZAEW010000022.1, from coordinate 36,264 downwards.
CCTGTCCACTATAACTGGGGAAGCGGAAGTCCACCTAGAATGCCAGCCAATCATTTTACTACCGGCCATGACTAATCTGGGAAATATACGAACGGGGATTACCTTGTTCAAACATTGGCTGATGATGGAGTTAGACAAATAGAATAATAAAACGATCGGATTCTACCAAAGGAATCCGGTCTTTTTTTTGAGTAAGAAAGGAAGGATCATGCCATGACAGCAATCCCATAATGAGAGGCAAATGTGTTTTAATCTGTATATTGAATGAATGAATTGTATGGTCTATACTTATTTAATGTGTAGTTTAGATTACTGCCATTTCAATCAAAAAATTAAAAGGGGAATCATAAAATTATCAGTCAAGTTTTGAAAAATAATAAGACCCTGTTTGAAAATATTAGCGCATTAACTTTTTTGAAACTTTTTGAGTATGCACTGCCTTTATTAACCCTTCCATATCTCGTAAAAACATTAGGAATCAAAAACTATGGATTAATTTCTTTTGCCATGGCTTTTATGAGTTATTTTGTCATTGTTACCAATTATGGTTTTGACTTAACAGCAACTCGTGCCATTTCAACAAATAAGCAAAATTTAGGGGTAGTTAATAGAGTTTATTCTTCAGTTTTTACCATTAAATTTACTTTAATGCTGATTTGTTTATTCGTAATGCTTGGAATCGTAGAGTTAATACCAAAGTTTGAGGTGGACAGCAGCGTTTATTTAACAGCCTTTTTGATTGTTATTGGAAATGTTCTTTTCCCTGTATGGTTTTTTCAGGGAATGGAAAATATGAAATACATCACTTTCATTAATGTGTCATCAAGACTGATTGTAACCTTATCGATCTTTTTATTTATCCACAGTCAGAATGACTATCTCTTAGCGATGCTTATTAACAGTCTCAGCTACTTTCTTCCGGGACTAATCGGGTTTATCGTGGTTATGTATAAATATAAAATGAGGTTTGTTCTTCCCAAGAAAGAGGAGTTAGTCGTTGCATTACAAGAAGGATGGCATATCTTTTTGAGTTCATTCTTGGGAAATATAATTGCATCCAGCAGTATTTTTGTTCTCGGACTGACAAACAGTAAAGAAGTTGTAGGCATTTATTCAGCAATCGAAAAATTAATTCGGGCTGTTATTGGGTTCTTCATGCCTATAACACAAGCGCTCTTCCCATATGTCAGTGCAAGGTTTGCTGAAAGCTATGAACTTGGTGTTTCAGTAGTTAAAAAATCCGGGAAAATCATTTTAATGCTAGCCTTAAGCGTTGCTCTTGTTACTATTGTGCTTGCTCCCATCATTATTAAGATTATTTATCCGGATAATTTAGTTAGTTACAGTAATATTCTTCGAATTTTAGCATTTTGGTTTGTGGTATCCATCTTTAATAATATTATTGGTTATCAATATTTAATTGCATCAGGTCAGGAGAAGATTTACAGTAAATCATTTGTCATTGCAGCAATCATTACTTTAGCATTATTTTTCTCATTGGCCGGTCCATTCTCAATGTATGGTATCGTTTTTGCAATGCTTTTAGGAGAATTATCGTTAACCATTTCAATGGGATTTTTTATAAAAAGAAAACTAAGTGTTGGAAAGGGATAAAAATGAAAAAAAAGATATTTTACCTCATGCACGTTGATTGGGGTTGGATCAAACAACGCCCCCATTTTATTGCGGAGAAGTTAGATGAGGTTTTTGATATTACAGTGTTTTATATGTTTGCAAGAAATAGGAAAAGTATGACGAAAAATCCTTCGGAAATAAATAAATTTCCAATTATTCCATTTCCACTTAAACGAATAAAAATACTAAATATCCTAAATACGATAACGCAAAAAACATATCTCTCTTTAATGTTGAAAATTCTCAACCCGGAGGTAATTTGGATCACTCATCCTTCTCTTTATGATTATGTACCTAAAAAAGCGATAAAAAAATGTAAAATTATCTATGATTGTATGGATGATGTTCAAGGTTTTAACTTGAGTGATTCTGTAAAAAAAGCGCTTGATGTTTCAGAAAAACAGCTATTAAATGATTCAGAAGCAGTATTTGTTTCCAGCCAAAACCTTCAAAAGAAGGTGGTGGAAAGAGGTTGTGAAGTTCGTAAAACGATTTTGGTCAGGAATGGATACAACGGAGAAATCATCCAAACTGAACATGTACAAAATAATGCGACCGGAAAATTCAAGGCTGTTTATATAGGAACGATTTCTGATTGGATTGATTTTGATACACTGCAAAAAAGCCTTGAAGATATTAGTGAATTAGAGTATCACTTCTATGGACCGATTGATTGTGCAGTTCCAAATAATGAGCGGATAATCTTTCACGGACCTGTAAAGCATAGTCTTCTTTATGAAACCATAAAAGATTGCAGTATCCTGATTATGCCATTTGAAGTGAATGAATTAATTCAATCAGTAGACCCTGTAAAGTTATATGAGTACATTAACTTTAATAAAAATATCGTTACGGTCTATTATAAAGAGATTGAACGGTTTAACGACTACGTTCATTTTTATCATAATACTGAGGAATACATTGAAGTACTTAAAAAGTTAATAACAAATAACAAATTAAAATACAGTGAAGAACAGAGAATTGAATTTCTTAATGAAAATAGTTGGGATCGAAGGACGGAAATTGTCATAAATAAATTGAAAGAACTTTAATCCAATTTTCCAGCAGTAAGGATTCTTAGAAGAGAAAAACTTTTTATTTATTTCTTATTTATCATTAAATCTTCCTCATGGTATCAAGGAAGATTTTTATTTTTATGTACTCTTAAGTAATAGCACAGTTGGATATTTTAACTTTAGCTGTTTTCCATTTTGGAGGTAAATGATGCAAAAGATCATAATAAAATATTATCATTATTGGCTGTCTTTTTTGTTGCCGATTTTATTGTTTGGCGGTGTTTTTGCCATTAACAAAGTTTATCCTTTCGGGGATCATTCGATCTTAATGGCAGATGAATTCACGCAGTATATCCAATTTTATAACCACTTTTATAATGTATTTAATGGGAACGGAAGTCTAATCTATTCTTGGGAAGCTGGAATGGGTCTGAATTTTTGGGGAACGTTTGCCTACTATTTATCCAGTCCTCTTTCCTTCATTGTTCTTTTATTTGATCGTTCACATATACCAGAGGCGTTTATTCTTATCATTTTAATTAAAATTGGATTATCTGGTTTTTTAATGAACATTTATCTTTCAAATGTATATAAAGGTGAAAAATTAATAAAATTAACATTTTCAATTATGTATTCCTTAATAGGATTCACAACAGGGTACTTCTTTAACATCATGTGGTTAGATAGTATCTGTTTGCTTCCATTGGTTCTTTTAGGGGTAGAATATTTATTTAATCACAAACCGCAACTTTTTATTTTAAGCTTATCCCTATTGTTTATATCAAATTTTTATATGGCTTATATCGTGGGCTTATTTACCTTTCTCTACTTTCTTGTCCGAGGGATAGCATTAGCCAAGCTGAAAATAAAAAAGGTTCTAATGTTTATGGCTGGTACGATGATTGCAGGGGGACTTTCTGCATTTGTTACTTTGCCAACTTATCTGCTTTTAAAAACCAACAGTTACCAGTCTATTGAATGGAGGAGAATGTTAGATCCTCAGTTTGGCTTCTTTGAGTTTTTTACAAAATTATATAATAGCAGTGTTAACCTTTTTGATTTGCCGAATGTTTTTTGCGGGTTATTGCCCTTGCTCCTTGCGCCGCTGTTTTTTATAAATAAGCAAGTAAAGAAAAAAGAGAAAGCTCTTTATTTTTTCCTGCTGGTTATTTTATTTTTAAGCCTTCAAATAAGCGGTTTGAGTTTTATTTGGCACGCATTTTCGATTCCATCTGGTTTTAATTTCAGATTTTCTTTTGTTTTTTCTTTTGTACTCATCATCCTTTCCTTTAAAAGTTATCGAGTCTTTAATATAGAGAATGTATCATCTCTGATAAAAGTATATTTAGTTAATGTCATTATCCTCTTTTTATTAACAAAGTTGACACCTGAAATGATGTCAATTAATAAGGCACTAATCAACATTTTTATCTTATCTTTATTTGCATTTCTCCTTTACTTGACAGCCAAATGGGGAAAAGGAAACACCTTTGTTTCAGTGTTAATTCTTTTTGTGGTTTGTTTGGACATGAGCTTAAATGCTTTCCAGAACTTTAAACTGCTTAATAGTTATCCTGGATACAGTATTCCAAGAAGTGCTTATAATAACAATCCTCCATCGTTTGAAAAGATGATCAAAGAATTAAAAGACAAAGATAAGGGATTTTATCGTTTAAATTCAACCGTTCGGGTCTCTCCCAATGATTCCCTTCGTTATGAATATAAGGGAATGACAAATTTTAATACCTTATCAAATGGAACTTTACATCAATTTATGGAGCAAATCGGATATAGCTCTACATTAGGTTCTCGTTCTTTAGCGCAAAACCAAGGAATATTAACGTCTGATGCTTTATTTGGTTTTAAATATATGATCTCAGCACAGCCCGTCAATAAATATGGATATAAAGAAGTGAAAAGGGATAACGATCTTTATCTCTATCAAAATCATTTTTCTCTGCCAATTGGCTTTATGTTAGATAAACGACAATTTGCATTTAATGTGAGGGAAGACAATCCATTTGAAAAACAAAACGTTTTGTTAAGCCCTGCTAATAAAAAAGAAAATTATTTTGAACAACTTGAGCCCTCTTCGATTAAATATAATAATTTAAATGTATCCAATCAGGGAAATATTCTATTTGTCAAAAAAGTGGACCAGCAGCAAGAAGGTTCAATCGAAATGGTTTTTGATGTTCATGGAAAAAGGCAATTATATACATTACTTGGTGCAGGAAAGGGATTTGAAGGATTTAATGAAACATCTATTTACGTTAATGGGAAATCACTGGGGGTTTACCCAACCTATCACAAGGAGCGAGTATTTGATCTAGGCGGATTTACAAATAGTAAAGTTACTGTAAAGATCGTTTTTGCTGTCCCAGAAACACAGTTAACTCAACAGCTTTTTTATGGCCTGGATATATTAAAGTTTGAAAAAAGGGTTGATCAGTTTAGAAGTGAGTCTTTACATGTAACGAATTGGACAGAAACCTCAGTAGAAGGAAAGATACAAGTAAAAAAATCAAATTCGTTGTTCTTATCCATTCCTTACGACAAAGGTTGGACTGTTAATGTAGATGGAAAATCACAATCACTGCAACAACTTGGAGGATTCGTAGGTGTTGATTTAGAAAGAGGAACACATACGATTAAGTTATCTTATTTACCTCAAGGGTTTAAGATAGGATGTATTATTTCAATGATAAGCCTATTCGTGTTAATCCTTCTTTTCGTGTATCTTTGGAAGAAATCCAAAACTGGAGATAATCATTTAGTGATGGATGAAAAAGAGCGTTAAGAATGGGACTAATTTCTAACAAGGAGATAAAGTTAAACAATAAAACAACAAAGGGTGCTCTTTTTGGAGAGCACCCTTTATTAATAAAATGTTGGCAAAATTACTTTTTATCTATCCATTCAATTTGAGTATTTTCAGGAAGATTATAATATTGTATGATCCACTTACTTACAAAGGGAGTGGTTTCATCATACGGCATGTGTTCACGATACAAATCATTGGGATATTTAAATAATTGGATTTTCCTGCTGGACCCAGATTTAGAGAGTGATAAAAGTTTTTCATGATTTGATATAGCATATGAATAGTTTTCTTTATAACCCAAAAAGGTATTTTTATAATTGTTAAAAGAGAAAGCAATAAAAACAATTGAAATAACCACAAAAATATTTTGGCTATTATTTTTAAGGGAAATAAAAATGCTGTTTAAAACAATAATGATTAAAATAAATAAAAGGATTAAAAAGAATACTAAAGATCTTAGTTGCAAAACAGGTGATATAACCAAACAAAAAATGGAAGCTGCCACAGTAAAAACGAGAGGCAAAAATTCTTTGTTTTGATTCATAAAAAGTAAAAAATAAAAGAAAATGATAACCAATAATAATAGTTCAAAAAAACCACTGATTCCAAAATTAAAGTAATTTTTTATGAGATAAAAAACAGGCAGAACGATCGGAATTGAGATTACAAAGTGATATTTTTTAAGTGATTTGTTATTTTTAAAAAGTAAAACCAGAATGGATATGGATAATATACATAAAATCAAGATAAAGATGGAGATTCTCGGATCAAAGATAAAATGTACGACATTTGGAATCCCACTCTTCATCTTTTCCCATACTGGCATGGAAGCAAAATCCGGATTTGTTTCTAAAATACGCTTTTTATTACCGGGTGAAAGGTATTGAATAAGAACTCCCGCGAGCGAAGCAATTAAGTTAAGAATGCTGAGTTTAATATATGAATGATTTCTTTTTATTAGCAGGTATATGGCATATAAAAGGACAAATATTAAAGTTGCAGCACCGGACTGCTCAAAGGATGATGATGCAAAAAAGAATAAAATCGGAATCAATATTATCTCTCTTATTTTTGATTTGGATTTCTTCTTTGTAGCCTGCATATAATAATAAATCCCCATTAATAATGGAAGTAAGGACCAAATGTAACATACAGAAGCAGAAGCCCAGTATGCCGATTCTTTTAACAATTCAATCGGTATCAAACCGTATAAAGTGATAAGGGATAGTATTGTTAAAATGGGATTGAATTGTTCGTTAAAGCTCTGAATGATTTTATATAAATACACAAAAATAAAAAAGAAAATAATCGCTTGAATAAACATAAATAACGCTATCGATTTGGATAGCAGCGGTACGAGGAAAAGAAAATAGTATACAACACGGCCACCCCAATTTAAATAGTACCAGGAAGTCCATTCTAATAGATCTTTGAAATTCATATTTGTTCCTTTTACTCCGGAAACTAAGTGTCCATAACTTAAAGATGCATGTCCATAGTCGTCAAAGTACATGTAAACGTAATGATGCTGTAAAATCAATAAAATTAGTAAGATAGCAAAAATTATTTGTACAATCCTATATTCAAATCTTTTTACCATGATTCTCCTCCAAAAGTATGCAGCTATAGCTATTATCGTATCAGTTTTATTGTAATATGCATATTGAATAAAAAAAGAATAAAACAATAAGCTCTAGTGTCCTTAGTGGCACCAGAGCTTATTGTTTTATTGATAGATATTTATTTTCGACACAGTATCCTTTTTAAGGTCTAACTGCTTGCGTAATTGGTTTGACAGTTCTTGTCTGGTTTTGTCTGAAATAAAATAATACCAGCCTGTATAAGTATTTTTACCATTCCCGGGGATTTCTAGCTTTTGAATATTATTAGCGGCCGATTTATATTTGGATTGGATTCCAATAATGTCATCCATCGTTAAGTTTGTTTCAATGTTATCTTCAAGAGCTTTTAAAATTTGATCATAGTTTGCAAGAGTTGAAATGGAGGCTCCCTTATGAATAACCTTGGAAATAACTTCACGCTGTCTTTCTTGACGTCCAAAATCTCCTCGCGGGTCTTCATGTCTGTATCTTGCATATTGCAATGCTTGGACGCCATTTAAATGCTGAGGACCCTTTTTTAGTCTAACACCATCTAAATTAAAGGCATATTGGTTATTTACGTCAATCCCGCCAACAGAATTTACAATATCTTTAAACCCTTCCATATTTACCTGGACATAGTAGTCTATAGGGACATTCAAGAAGTTCTCAACCGAATCAATGGTCATTTCAATCCCGCCGTATGCATACGCAGCATTGATTTTTGTAATTCTATTTTTGTTAGGGTTATTTGTAGAGACAATTTTTGTTTTTGTATCACGAGGAATACTTACCATAGTTGTTGTTTTGGTCTTTGGATTTACTGTGACGACAATCATTGAGTCTGTACGGCCGGAATCGCCTTTACGTTTGTCAACACCCACAAGAAGGATCGATATAGGGTCCTTTTGAGTAATTTTGACCGCAGATGTTCTTTTTTGAGAAACAGTTCTTGAAATGGAATTATGCATTTTATCAACAGCACTTGCAACATTCGAATAGACATTGTAAAAGTACAATCCTGCACTGATAAGAATTAAAATAAATAAAGCCAAGGTTACTCGAAAAATCCGGATTTTTCTTTTCCTTCTCCGCCTTGGTCTTTGTGTTCTACTAATCACTTAAAAAACATCCTCTATTAAGGTTTTTAGGTTGCAAAATTTTACAGCAACATAAATCAAATTATAATGGCGATACAGCATAATATCAACCACTATTATTTATAAAATAAATAAAATATACAAAATACGACAAGATGATGCTATAATAAACTTTTGTAAATGGGGGAAATAGTCAATTTTTAAAAGTACTTAAAATGAAAATAATAATAACCTGTGTTATAGAAAGATCCTATCAATAAAAAATGGTCATAATAGACATGAAAGAGTGTGTGAAATGGATTCAAATACAAAAATAGCTGTGAGTATCGTAACATATAACAGTAAACATATTTTTGATGTTTTGGATAATTTAAAAAGCGAATTTGGCAATGACGGCCATTTTCGATTTGTTATTTTTGATAATAATTCTAATGAAGAATATAAAAGAAGATTAGAACAATACCGCGATTTCGCTGATATTACTTTTTATCATGAAAATAATGGCTTTGGATTTGGCCATAATTACAATCTTTTAAAGGCTGCAGAAGATTATTTTTTGGTTTTTAATCCTGATATAATCTTAAAAAGGGAAACGCTGATCCCTATGATTGAAAAAATGGAAAAAGATAAAAACATTTCACTCATGGTTCCAAAGGTATTGAATTCTGACGGAACGACCCAGTATTTGATTCGTGATCGTGTTTCTGTATTTGACTATGCTCTAAGATTTATTCCTTTTGGCTTTGTTAAAAGTCTGTTTGCAAAACGTTTGGCTTCCTATGAATGCAGAGATTTACCAGATGACCGAGACGTTGAGATACGTATTGGTTCTGGCTGCTTTATGCTGTTACGCGGTGAAGCTTTTAAGGAATTAAATGGTTTTGACGACCGCTATTTTATGTATTTTGAAGATTATGATCTTTGTTTAGAGCTTCATAAAAGAAATAAAAAAGTTGTTTATACCCCTTTTTCGCAGGTCATTCACTATTATGAAAGAGGGGCACATAAAAATTCGAAGCTGTTCAAGATTTTTATGCAATCCATGTATAAGTTTTTTAATAAATGGGGATGGAGGCTCTTTTAAAGAAATGAAGTTGTTTGTAACTTTATGTTAGGTGATGTTATAGTAAATTGGGAATTTAGACTGTCGGTCTGAAAATATTTTTTCAATTATTCGGAGGCTAAAATGGAAGAATCAATGTTAATTACAAGTATTATGAAAAGTGTAAAAAAGTATTTATGGTTAATCATTATCATTGCTGCTATCGGAGGTATTGCAGGGAAATTTTTAGCTTCTTCTGGACCTGCACCAACATATGAGGCATCTTCCCTTGTCATGGTTGAAAAACTTAATGATCAAACCAATGTAATTATCAATCAATCGGATGAAACGGTTCGGTTTATAAATACAGTACAGACATTCATTAAAACATCAACCATTCTTGACCCTGTTATTAAGGAACTAAAATTAGACAAAAACGCGAAAGATTTGGCAAGTCAAATCACTGTAACGAACGAAAACAATTCTCAATTATTAAAAATTACGGTTGAAGATTCAGATCCAAAATTAGCAACTAAAATTGCAAATAAGACTGCTGAAGTCCTTGATAAAAAAGTAAACAATTATTTTAAAGTAAAGACTGCTGAGACTGTAGAAAAAGCACAACCTGGACAAGAAAACCAACTGTTACATACACGGACAAAAGCGAATATTGCAATGGGAGTAATCATCGGTTTAGTTATAGGATTTTTCCTTTCACTCGGTTTATCATCATTCTCGAAAAAGTAAGGCTACTTTCTAATATTTATCAATTTATTCCAATTGACTTTCTCATCGTTGCAGATATGTTAATGTGAAATTATCAGAAAGGAGTCATTACAGGTTGATAAATCCTTATTTTATTTACGTTCTTTCTTTTCTGGTAGTAATAATTGCTTATGTTCTTAAATGGTCATCTTTATTTCCTGATTTAGGTTATTCACTACTGGGTTTCCTACTAGTTTCAATTACTGTTGCCTTTGTTATCGGGAAGGCATTCATGAAAAAAAATATAATAACATTTAATAGTGTTAAGGATCATAAATATTTAGGCTGGATTACCTTTGGAATTTTAGGGGGATATTGTTTGGAATTCCTTTATTTTGGAAACTTCCCTCTGTTGGCGATTATTACAAAGGTACCACTAAGCTATAAAGATTTTGGGATTCCTACTTTTCACGTCATATTAGTAACGTTTAATTCATTTTTTGCAGTTTACCTATTTCAGGTAATACTTTCTAAAGTGAAATCCACGAAAAAAATGATTGTTTATTTTATTTTGAATTTAATTCCCTCTTTATTAATTATAAATAGAGGAATGCTTGTTATGATATTAATGAGCTGCCTTTTTGTATATTTAATTAAATATCAAAAAAAGATAACAATGAAAATTGTACTAAGCATTTCCGTATTGTTGATTATTGGTATGTATTTATTTGGAGTTGCAGGTAATGTCAGGGTAAATAATACGTATCATACCAATACTTCACTAACAGATAATTCTTTATTTCTACAAATTGGCGGAGCAACGGATAAATTTAAACATTCAAGAATCCCTAAGGAATTCTTTTGGTCATATATTTATGTTGCTTCTCCTCTTGCTAATTTACAAAAGACTATTAATCACTATGAATTTAAGAAGGATATAAATTTACCGGATTCCTTGTCTTTTATGGTTACACAAATGTTTCCTGATTTTATAAGTAAAAGAGTAGTTTCATCCTACGAAATTGATGCTCCAAAGAGTTTACAGGTTGCACCTGAATTGAATGTTTCTACTGCATTTGCCGACCCTTATGTATTTTTAGGCTGGGTTGGGATCTCGTTATTTACGCTGTTTATTTTTATCTTTGCTTTTTTTTACATCCTGTTATTAAAAAGATTAAACAGTGAATTTTTAATTGTAGGTGTAGCAATCCTGAATTCAGTTTTTCTCTTTAATACTTTTGCAAATATGTTTGCATTTACAGGATTAAGCTTCCAATTGGTTTATCCATTACTTTTCACTCTATTCAGTGTAAAAAAGCTAGAATCGAATGGCGTTAGCGGAAGCAATAAAGTTGGAAATCACTTATTATAAACTCTTTTGGATTATTAATTCGTCACAGGAAACAGGTTAATTGAAAGGGGGGCTTTCACTCAAGCCCCCTTTTTGGATGAAAAAATTTACAAAAGTTGATCTATACTTGATAGCAAATAAAAAGTAAAGAACCATTAATTTTGACTGTAAAGGAGTAGCATTTGAGATGTTAACTGTTTGTTTAGCTACATATAATGGGGCTGAATTTGTTGTTCGGCAGCTAAATACGGTATTAAAACAGCTAAGTGCAAATGATGAAGTCATCGTTGTGGATGACGGCTCAAAAGACAACACTGTTCAGGTAATCCGGGAAACCTATGGCGACCGGGTTCAAGTTTACGTGAATGAAAAAAACTTGGGAGTTATTCATAGTTTTGAAAAGGCGATATCTTTGGCAAAGGGAGATATCCTTTTTCTGTGCGATCAAGATGATTTATGGGAAGATGACAAAGTGGAGACTGTACTGAAGGCTTTTAATAATGAAAAAGCAGATCTTGTTGTCCATGATGCCTATGTGGTAGATGGAAGCTTGGAAATCATCAGCCCATCTTGGAATGACTATAATCAAAACAACATAAACCAAGGGATTTTTGGGAATATTTTAAAAAACGCTTATACGGGAGCTTTTATGGCCTTTAAAAAGGAAATAAAAGAGGATATTCTTCCGTTTCCCGCTTCCATTGAAATGCACGATCAATGGATCGCTTTGGTTTGCATGATGACGAAGAAAAAAATTACGTTTATTGATAAGCCTCTAATGAAATATGTCCGTCATGGCGGCAATGTAACCGGCATGAAAAAACGCTCTTTATCAGCAAAGCTAAAAGGCAGAATCGGGACGATTTCTGCGGTTGCCGGTTTTAGGAAACATTGAAAAAAGTATATTAATTTTCTATTACAGAATTCATGCATTGTTTGTCTTTTCAACCCTGTCTCATTATAATGGGTAAGGAAGAACTTGTCGGTTTTTGAATAAATATGTATATATTTGAGGAGATGTCTTTTCGTGAAAGGGATTATACTTGCAGGCGGAAGCGGAACAAGGCTTTATCCGTTAACTAAAGTCGTTTCAAAACAATTATTGCCTGTCTATGACAAACCAATGATTTATTATCCGCTATCAGTCCTTATGCTCGCTGGTATTAAGGACATTTTAATTATTTCAACTCCGGAGGATACACCAAGATTCCAGCAAAGCTTGGGAGACGGCTCCGACCTTGGAATGAATTTCAGTTATAAGGTTCAGCCGCATCCAGGCGGTTTGGCACAAGCATTTCTGCTTGGGGAAGAATTTATTGGCGATGACCACGTTGCCTTAGTCCTTGGAGATAATATTTTTTATGGACATGGCTTAACCAACCTATTACATAGAGCAGCAAACCGGGAATCAGGAGCCACTGTTTTTGGCTATTATGTCAATGATCCGGAACGTTTCGGAGTAGTGGAATTTGATCCGGAAGGCAAGGCTGTTTCAATCGAAGAAAAACCGGATGTTCCAAAATCCAATTATGCGGTAACCGGCCTTTATTTTTACGATAACCGTGTTGTTCAATATGCCAAGAGCATATCTCCTTCTGCACGGGGTGAACTGGAAATTACCGATATCAATAAAATTTATCTTGAACAAGGCGAGTTGAATGTGGAACTTCTTGGCCGCGGCTATGCATGGCTTGATACAGGCACACATGCTTCATTGCTGGAGGCATCTCAATTCATTGAAACCGTTGAGAAACGTCAATCGCTAAAAATTGCCTGCCTTGAAGAAATCGCTTATAAAATGGGCTATATCTCAAAAGAGAAGCTATTGGAACTTGCTCAGCCATTATTGAAAAACCAATATGGCCAATATCTCGTCAAAATAGCAAACCAAGGCAAGTAATCCTGAAAAGAGGTTTTTATAAATGAAAATCATTGAAACAAAAATACCTGATGTGAAAATTCTGCAGCCAAAAGTATTTGGCGATCACCGCGGTTATTTTATGGAAAGCTATAATAAAGAACTGTTTGAAAAATTAGGCTTGCATTATGATTTTGTGCAGGATAACCAATCCTTATCCGTTCCTGTCGGAACGCTCCGAGGACTTCATTTTCAATTAAATCCGAAAGCGCAGACAAAAGTAGTTCGCTGCATTACCGGAGCGATTTATGATGTAGTGGTTGACATCCGTAAAGGATCGCCAACTTATGGTCAATGGGTCGGCGTTATTTTAAGTGAACATAACAAGCGTCAGCTTCTTGTTCCAAAAGGCTTTGCCCATGGTTTTTGCACGTTGGTGCCGGATTCCACGGTAGCCTATAAAGTTGATGAATTCTATTCACCTGAGCATGACGGCGGTATTCTCTGGAATGATCCGGCTCTTGGCATCGATTGGCCGACATCCGATCCGATTCTTTCTGAAAAAGATACCAAGCATCCAACTTTAGCAGAAGCTACACACCTTAATTTTGTATACGAAAAATAGGAGGGCCCTTATGAAATTATTAGTTACCGGCGGCGCAGGTTTCATTGGAAGCAACTTTGTCCGCTATATGGTCAATAAATATCCTGAATACAAACTAGTCAATTTAGACTTATTAACATATGCAGGCAACCTTGAGAATTTAAAAGAAATTGAAGATAAGCCTAATTACAAGTTTGTCAAAGGTGATATCGCCGACCGTTCGTTCGTCAGCAATCTGTTTGAACAAGAAAAGTTTGATTATGTCATCAACTTTGCTGCTGAATCCCACGTCGACAGAAGTATCACTAATCCAGAGATTTTTGTACAGACAAATATTCAAGGAACTTTAGCTCTTTTGGATGCTGCTAAAGCTATTGGGGTTAAAAAATACTTACAAGTTTCAACAGATGAAGTATATGGAACACTTGGTGCTGAAGGCTACTTTACTGAAACGACTCCATTAGCGCCAAACAGCCCATACAGTGCAAGTAAAGCAGGAGCTGACTTACTTGTCCGTGCCTATAATGAAACTTTTGGGCTTCCAGTGAATATTACTCGCTGTTCCAATAACTATGGACCGTTCCATTTCCCTGAGAAGCTTATACCATTAATGATTATTAACGCTTTAAATGATAAAGAACTTCCTGTTTATGGGGATGGTTTAAATATCCGTGACTGGCTGTATGTGGAAGACCATTGCCAGGCCATCGATCTTGTTCTTCACAAAGGCCGCGATGGTGAAGTATACAATGTGGGCGGAAACAATGAACGCACAAATATTGACATTGTAAAAACGATCCTAGCGCAATTAGGCAAGCCGGAAAGCTTGATTAAGTTTGTGAAAGACCGTCCTGGGCATGACCGCCGCTATGCGATTGATGCGACAAAATTGCGTGAAGAGCTTGGCTGGCAGCCAAAACATACGTTTGAAACCGGCATAAAAGAAACCATTCAATGGTATTTAGATAATCGCCAGTGGTGGGAAAATATTATTTCCGGGGAATACCAAGACTATTTCAAATCACAATACGGTGATAGATTAGAGGTAGAATAATGAAGGTACTTGTAACGGGTGCAAAGGGCCAATTGGGCCAAGATGTCATGAAGCTGTTGGCTAGAGATAACCACGAAGCAATCGGAACAGACCGTGACGATTTGGATATCACCAATGAAAGTGATGTATTTGCATTTATTACCGAGGTTAAGCCTGACGTGATTCTCCATTGTGCTGCCTATACAAACGTGGATGCAGCCGAAAGCGATGCCGACACTGCTTATAAAATTAATGCGTTAGGAACGGAGTATTTAGCCAAAGCAGCTAAAGCTGCCGGATCGAAAATGCTCTATATCAGCACCGACTATGTTTTTGACGGCAACGGAACCAAGCCATATGAGGTAGACAATCCAACCAATGAACCTCTTGGTGTTTATGGTAAAACGAAGCTTGCTGGCGAAGAAATGCTAAAGAAGTATTTGGATCAATACTTTATTGTCCGCACAGCATGGGTATTTGGCGTTGGCGGCAATAACTTTGTCAAAACAATGATCCGCCTTGGCGAAGAACGCGGTGAAGTCGGAGTTGTCCATGATCAGGTTGGTTCTCCAACTTATACAGTGGATTTAGCTAACTTAATGCTGGAATTGATGCAAACCGATAAATACGGCACTTACCATGCAACAAATGCAGGCGTTTGCTCTTGGTATGAATTTGCGGTGGAAATTTTCAAACAAGTTGGTATGGATGTTAAGGTAAATCCATTAACATCGGATCAATTCCCGCGTCCTGCCAAACGCCCGGCTTATTCTGTTTTAAGTAAAAAGAAATTAGAGGAAGCAGGTTTAACACCTCTTCGCGATTGGAAAGAAGCATTAGCAGCATACCTTGCTGAAACCAAATAATTGAAAAAGAGGGTGCCCCATGAACCAGCTTTTGGGACACCTTTTTGTGTATGAATACTAGTAAAGAAAAATTATCTAAAGAAGGTGTCAAAGTGATTAAGGTTATGACAATTTTTGGAACACGACCAGAAGCGATAAAAATGGCGCCCTTAGTTCTTGAACTGCAAAAGCAGCCGGAGTATTTCGAGTCGATCGTTACCGTAACAGCACAACACCGTCAAATGCTCGATCAAGTATTAAATATTTTTAATATTACACCCGATTATGATTTAAATATTATGAAAGACCGGCAAACATTGATTGATGTAACCACTCGTGGGCTTGAGGGTCTGGATAAAATTATGAAAGAGGTTAAACCGGACATTGTTCTCGTTCACGGAGATACAACCACTACATTTGTTGCCAGTCTTGCAGCATATTATAATCAAATTCCCGTTGGGCATGTAGAAGCAGGGTTACGTACATGGAATAAATATTCTCCATATCCGGAAGAAATGAACAGACAATTGACAGGTGTAATATCCGACTTGCACTTTGCTCCAACAGCTGTTTCAGCAGAAAACCTGTTAAGAGAAAACAAGGTGAAAGAGGCCATTTTTATTACCGGTAATACGGCCATTGACGCATTAAAAACAACTGTCAGAAAAGAATACCATCATGAAATATTGAAGAAAATCGGGGACGATCGTCTAATTCTTTTAACTGCCCACAGACGTGAAAACCTTGGGGATCCAATGCGCCACATGTTTAAGGCAATCAAACGAATTGTTTCAGAGCAAAAGGATGTTCAAGTGGTTTATCCTGTCCATTTAAACCCTGTTGTTAGGGAGATTGCAGCCGAAATTCTTGGAAATGATCCTAGAATTCACTTGATTGAGCCTCTTGACGTTATTGATTTTCACAACTTTGCTTCCCGATCCTTTTTAATCCTGACTGATTCCGG
Organism: uncultured Bacillus sp.; assembly: GCA_964484065.1. GTDB lineage: Bacteria > Bacillota > Bacilli > Bacillales > Cytobacillaceae > JAEVLT01. Next base: position 19,686 of record CAZAEW010000022.1, on the reverse strand, counting down.
CGGCGTTCAGGAAGAAGCTCCTTCACTTGGTGTTCCTGTTCTTGTTCTGAGGGATACAACGGAGCGTCCTGAGGGAATCGCAGCAGGTACTCTGAAATTGGCAGGAGTTGAAGAAGAGCGGATCTATGAACTGGCTAACGAATTGTTAACGAATCCGGCCGAGTATGAAAAAATGGCGAAAGCAACGAATCCATACGGGGATGGAAACGCATCAAGCCGGATTGCAAAGGCGATTCGCTATTATTTTGAAAAGAATATAGAACGTCCGGAAGATTATTTAGGATAAGGCTGAACCTTGGGTTCCGCCTTTTTTTCATGAGTTTCGCAAAATTACGGTCGAAATTTGTCTATTATTCCGTACTACTAATCTCGCATATTGAAAAATTAAGGTATTATTAAGGGAAAAGGTTTAAAGTATGTTACATAGTCATTGCAAAACTAACAAATTGTTTCATTCTTTTCTGACGTGTGCTATAATCCTTTAGGAAATGAAAATTTAAGAGAATAAGAGTCAGAGTCAAAAAATGCATCCGAGTAACTTTAATAGTAGGATACGTATTTATGGAGGGCTTTATGGTTTATTTAACGCTGGCGATCTGTTTCTTTTCGTCAATAATACTTACACCCTTAGTTAAAAAACTGGCTTTTTTAATTGGCGCAACAGACAAACCAAATTATCGAAAAGTTCATCAGAAAATTATGCCTAGATTAGGCGGATTAGCGATATTTCTTAGTTTTATTATTGCTGTATTAATCTACAAACCTATTAGCGATTATTATCTGCCGATCGTTATCGGGAGTGTCATTATTATTTTAACCGGTGTTTTAGACGACGTGAAAGAGATTTCACCAAAGCTTAAACTGGCGGGACAAATTGCAGCTGCAGCAGTAGTTGTCATTTTGGGAAATATCCAAATCAATTTTATTAATTTACCCTTTGGAGGGAAAATTGAATTTGGTATTTTCAGTATTCCAATAACAATGTTATGGATTGTCGGTATTACCAATGCCATTAACCTAATTGATGGTTTAGATGGTTTAGCAGCTGGTGTCTCAACGATTGCATTATTCACAATTGCCGGTATGTCATATTTGACCGGGCAAATTGTCGTCTCTGTTTTTGCATTAATCATTGCGGTTAGTACATCCGGCTTCCTACTCTATAATTTCCATCCGGCAAAAATCTTTATGGGTGATACAGGAGCTCTTTTCTTGGGATATATTATCTCCGTGCTGGCACTGCTTGGATATAAAAACGTAACGTTTATCTCATTGATCATTCCGGTTATTATTTTAGGTGTGCCGATTTCTGATACCTTCTTTGCGATTGTCCGCCGCCTTGTAAATAGGCAGCCTCTATCTGCACCTGATAAATCGCATTTACACCACTGTTTGTTAAGAAGCGGTTTCTCACACAGACAAACGGTATTGCTCATTTATGCAATGAGCTGTGTCTTGGGGCTTGCAGCATTTATCTTTTCATTGGCGACAGTCTGGGGTTCTATGATCGTTATCGTAACTTTATTAATTACGATAGAGGTAATTGTTGAAAAAATTGGTTTAGTGCGATCAGATTACAAACCGTTGCTAAAATTTTTCAAGGGTTCCAAAACAATCAATATTAAAAATAGATAGTGAAAAGCCTAAGAAGCGAACCGTTTCTTAGGCTTTTTGTTTATTGGGAAAGTTTGTTAGGTATGTCGAATTTTCAAACTTTTTTAAACGCTGCTTTTTCTGTGATTGTTTTACCATTAATGGACAATATAAGTATCGAGGAGGATTCACATGTTCTATCTTACCTTGATATTATGTTTTCTTACTTCCGTACTTATTACCCCTCTTGTTAAAAAACTGGCATTTCTCATCGGGGCAACCGATCGCCCCAGCCAAAGAAAAGTCCACCAATTCGTAATGCCCCGTTTGGGAGGATTAGCCATTTACCTTAGCTTTTTACTTGGAATTTTTATCATGAAGCCGTTATCCCCCAATTCCTATGCTATTCTTTTAGGCAGCGCGATCATGGTGTTAATTGGTTTCTTTGATGACCTTTTCGAGTTGTCCGCCCGTTTAAAATTGATGGGGCAGCTGGCTGCAGCGGTAAGTGTCGTTCTGTTGGGTGATGTCCAGGTAATGTTCCTGAATTTGCCTTTTGGCGCGAGAGTGGAATTTGGTTATTTTAGTATTCCGTTTACGATTTTTTGGATTATTGGAATTACTAATGCCATTAACCTGATTGATGGCCTGGACGGGCTTGCGGCAGGGGTGTCTTCGATCGCTCTGATCACGATTTCCGGTATGGCTATTTTAATGAGTAATATTTATGTGGTCATGGTCAGTTCCATTTTGCTTGCCAGTACATTAGGATTTTTAATTTACAATTTTCATCCTGCAAAAATTTTTATGGGCGATACTGGTGCACTGTTTTTAGGTTTTATGATTTCTGTCCTCTCCTTGCTGGGATATAAAAATGTCACCTTTATCTCCTTTATTGTTCCAGTCATCATTCTGGGTGTGCCGATTTCTGATACTTTTTTTGCCATTCTGCGGCGCGTTATCAACAAAAAACCATTGTCGGCCCCGGATAAATCCCATCTGCATCATTGTATGCTCAGACTTGGGTTTACTCATCGGCAAACTGTCTTAATTATTTACGCGATGGCGGCTTTTTTTGGCCTGGCGGCTGTGATTTATTCTCAGGCAAAACTATGGGGTTCGTTCCTGCTCATCGGCGTTCTGATTCTCATTATGGAGTTTATTGCTGAAAAAGTGGGGCTTATCGGAAAAGACTTTCATCCGCTTTTGAAAATCATGCGGATGTTGAAGCAGCCTGTGATTAAGACGAATAAGGAATAAAGTTTTGGGGGTATAATCCAAATATTTTGGACGGATTCGGTTTTTGTCCCTGAACCAAAGATTAAGGACTCTTTCGAGGTACCCGAACCGGCTTTTGTAGATAAAATAAATATTTGGGACATTTCCGAGGTTCTCTAACTGGATTATGTCCTTAAAACTAACATTAAGGGTATTTCCGAGGTACCCGAATCTGGTTTTGTCCTTAAAACCAATATTAAGGACACTACCGAGGTTCCCTAACTGGGTAGTGTCCTTAAAACCAATATTAAGGACATTTCCGAGGTTTCCGAACCGGCTTTTATCCTTAAAACCAATATTAAGGACATTTCCGATGTTCCCTAACTGGATTATGTCCTTAAAACTAATATTAAGGGCATTTCCGAGGTACCCGAATCTGGTAGTGTCCTTAAAACCAATATTAAGGACACTTCCGAGGTTTCCGAATCTGTTTTGTCCTTAAAACCAATATTAAGGACACTTCCGAGGTATCCGAACCGGCTTTTATCCTTAAAACTAATATTAAGGACATTTCCGAGGTTTCTGAACCGGCTTTGTCCTTAAAAACAATATTAAGGACATTTCCGAGGTATCCGAACCGGCTTTTGTCCATAAAAACAATATTTAGGACACTACCGAGGTTTCCGAATCTGTTTTTGTCCTTTAAATGAATATTAAGGGCATTTTTGGAATTTCTAAACAAAGTTTTTTTCTTAAAAAAATTATAAGGACACTATCGGATTTCGTGAATCGGAAAATGTCCTTAATATAAATTATAAGGACACTCTCCAACCGAGAAAGTGTCCTTAAACCGCAAAATCCTTTATATTTCCTCTTCCAAATAAACCTGTTCTCCGCCATGAATCTGGCATTGGCCGTTTGTCAGCTCGACCATCCAGTCTGAAAAAACTTCCGTTTTGGCCTCATCTACGTATGTTTCAATTTCAACCGTATCCAGGTAATGGATCTCCTTCACCTTGTATTCGGAGGCACGCAGTTCTTTTTCCAGCTTGCCAAGCCATGTATAGTCGATTTTCACATGCATGACCTGGACCAAACGGCGTTCCACGACTCCGACCGAATTCAGCCCTTCGGAAGTTGATTTACCGTAAGCGCGGATCAGCCCGCCGGCGCCAAGTTTAATCCCGCCAAAGTATCTTGTTACGACAACGACGGTATCTTTCAGTTTTCGCTTTTTCAAAACCTCCAAAATCGGCACTCCAGCCGTTCCGCTCGGTTCGCCGTCATCATTGGCCTTTTGGATTTGATCGTTCTCGCCAATCAAATAAGCAGAGCAATTATGGGTCGCATTCCAATGTTTCTTTTTGATGGACCCGATAAATTCCTGTGCCAGTTCTTCTGTTTCCGCACGGGAAATATGGGCAATAAATCTTGATTTTTCAATAACAATTTCATGTTCTCCGGACTTTTTAACTGTATAATAGTGAGGTAGCATAGGGTTCCTTCAGCTCCTTTCTTCCCGGATCTAAGCAAACATTTTCGCTTTCCTTATTATAAGGGATATACTTTATTTAATAAAATGTTAACATAGAAGAAATGTTCCCATGTTATAATAAGACAGCAGTATGATTTTATAAAGGTGGCAATAGGAGAAAATACCTATAGTGTGTTTGTCGAAAATCCGACTTTTTTCCGAATTTTGATGATTTTCTACTGAATTCTGTATATTTTAAATAGTATAATTACTTACAAACCGTTAAAATATTGATAAAGCATAAGGCCTCTGCTTGGAAGCGTTCTCCATAGAAGATTATCTTCTCATGACTTCTGCCACTACATACCGCCTGGAGGAATACACAAATGAAGATTATGAACTTTGATACAAAAGCTCTCGATGAAATTATCAGTCAGATGATTCATACAGTTGATGACAGCAAAGTGGAAATTTTTCGCATCGGAGAGCAATGCCGCAATGACTTTGGCAGTTTATCAGATGAATTGGAGTCTGTTAAGCTTTTGGTTTTAAAAGTTATTGAGGAAGGTGATATTCTAGAGGTGAAAGCTCGGCAGGCAAGAAATCGGCTTTCAGATGTAAGCATGAATTTCCAGGCTTACTCGGAAGATGAGGTCCGGGACGCATATGAAAAAGCACATCAGATGCAAATGGATTTAACGATGAAGCGGCAGACGGAAAAACAGCTTCGGGCCCGCAGGGATGACCTCGAGCGAAGACTTCTGGGGTTGAATGAGACAATTGAAAGAGCAGACCATCTAGTCTCGCAAATTTCAGTTGTTATGAATTATTTAACAAGTGATATCAAGCAAATGGGCGCAGTAATTGAGGATGCGAAAGCAAAACAGGATTTCGGCCTGAAAATTATTGAAGCCCAGGAAGACGAGCGCAAGCGGCTGTCAAGAGAGATCCATGATGGCCCGGCACAAATGCTCGCCAATGTGATGATGCGTTCCGATCTGATCGAACGCGTTTACCGCGAAAGGGGCGGGGAAGAGGCTTTAGAGGAAGTGAAGAGCTTCAAAAAAATGGTCCGGTCGGCTCTCTACGAGGTGCGCCGCATCATTTATGACCTAAGGCCAATGGCACTCGATGATCTTGGCTTAGTACCGACCCTCAGAAAGTACCTGCAAACCATCGAAGATTATCATAATACATCGAAAATAGAATTTATAAATATCGGTCTTGAACGGCGCCTTCTACCAAAATATGAGGTTGCGATGTTCCGGCTGATTCAGGAATCTGTGCAAAATGCCTTGAAGCATTCGCAGGCTAAAGTCATCGTTGTTAGATTGGAAATGACAAAATCATCAATTAATGTGCTCATCAAAGATAACGGTATTGGTTTCGATTTAAAAAAGGCTTACCCGAATTCGTTCGGTCTGATCGGAATGAGGGAACGAGTCGACTTGCTTGAAGGCGAATTGACCATTGAATCAAAAATCGGCGCAGGAACGTCAGTGTACATTCAAGTACCTACTGAAGCATAATAAAAACTAAAAAATAAATTCGAGTAATAATAACTCGAAAACAACTTGGAATCTGCAAAAGTTAGAAGGTCCAAGGGAGGCTATGGATATGACTACAAAAATTGCCATAATCGATGATCATCAACTCTTCAGAGAAGGGGTTAAACGAATCCTCGAGTTTGAAAAAACGTTTGAAGTGGTTGCTGAAGGCGATGATGGAAGCGAAGCATTAAAAATTGTGGAAGAAAGCAATCCGGATGTTGTTATCATGGATATCAATATGCCGCATGTCAACGGAATCGAAGCAACAAAGGAACTTGTTGAAAAGTTTCCGGATGCAAAGGTCATTATTTTATCGATTCATGATGATGAAAACTATGTGACCCATGCCCTGCAGACAGGAGCACGAGGCTATCTGCTGAAGGAAATGGATGCCGATGCATTGATTGAAGCGGTTCGCGTTGTGGCTGATGGCGGATCTTATTTACATCCGAAGGTTACGCACAGTTTGGTGAATGAGTACAGACGGATTACCGCCAACCGTTATCAAGGCAGCGGAGGTTATTCGAACCTGCAAACGATTGAAATCCGCCGGCCGCTTCATTTGCTGACACGCCGTGAATGCGAAGTGCTGCAAATGCTGGCTGATGGAAAAAGCAACCGCGGTATTGGCGAAGCCTTGTTTATCAGTGAGAAAACAGTCAAAAACCATGTGAGCAATATTTTGCAAAAAATGAATGTAAACGACCGGACACAAGCTGTTGTTGTTGCGATCAAAAACGGCTGGGTGGAAGTTCGCTAAAGTTTGCTAGTTTGAAAGTCTTGAACTGGAGATATTTAGTTTGATAAATTTGGACTTATTTCTTTCATATTTGACGGAGTACGTGAAATTTTTTGCGTACTCTTTTTTATGGATGATTGGAAAATGTGGTTTTTTCATATAGAATAAATTATGGTATTTTTTTAGAAAAAATAAGGATGGTATTGATAGATGAGAACAGCCGTTGTGACGGATAGTACAGCGTACATCCCAAAGGATGTTCGGGAAAAATGGAATATACATATGATTCCCCTGCAGGTTATTTTTGGCGGGGAAGTTTATAAGGAAGAGGAAGAACTCGGCGCTGAACAATTTTACATGGAAGTCAAGAACCGTGATCTGCCGACGACTTCACAGCCGCCGATCGGCGAGTTTGTTGAGCTGTTTGAGCGTTTGGCGAAGGATTATGATGCCGTGATCAGCATTCATTTGTCCAGCGGGATAAGCGGAACATATCAGGGTGCTGTGACGGCCGGTACGATGGTGGAGGGTATCCAGGTTTATCCGTTTGATACGGAGGTTAGCTGCATGGTGCAGGGATTTTATGCTCTTGAAGCGGCTGAGATGGCTCAGAGCGGAGTGGATCCCGAGGCGATTATGCGGCGGCTTGAGGATTTGAAGAGTTCAGAGCATGCTTATTTTATGGTTGATGATTTGGCTCATCTTCAGCGCGGCGGCCGTTTGTCGGGGGCGCAGGCGTTTATTGGCAGCTTGCTCCAGGTGAAGCCTTTGCTTCATTTTGTCGATAAGGTGATTGTTCCGGCAGAAAAGGTCCGGACCCGTAAGCGTGCTCTGAAGCGGGTTGCTGAGCTGATGGGGGAAGCAGTTGGTACTGAGGTTCCGTACCGTGCGGTGATTATTCATGCGAACCGGGAAGAGGAGGCGCTCGAGTGGAAGGCTGAGCTCGAGGCGAGTTTCCCAAATGTGGAGTTTGCAGTGAGTTATTTCGGCGCCGTGATCGGCACCCATCTCGGCGAAGGCGCGATGGGAATGGGTTGGATGAAGAAATAGAGTATTTGGAGTGCCCGGGGCCCGGCCCCGGGTGCTTTTTTGTGTTCAATGGAAAAATGAAGATGGGTAACGCACTCTGGGTAGAGCGCTGAAACTAGTCTGGCTAAAAATAGGAAATTTTGATTTTTCGGCTGGATAGATTGGTGTTGAAATCGGTAATTTTCTAGGGGACGGGAGGAGTTGAGGGAAGGAATGGAATATTGGAAGTGATCGGGTTGAATGGTGTTTACTATTTTTTTGAAAAAGGAAAACAATGGAACATTGTACAGGTCTGGCGGTGTGTTAGGTTACATTTTTTCAGTAGATTGTGAACTTCGCGTGAATAATTGTGAACTTGACGCGAAAAGTTGTGAACTTGGCGCAATTAATTGTGAACTTGACGCGAATAACTGTGAACTCGGCGCGATTTCTTCTCCCCTGTTTAAAAGGGAAGAAATTTTTCGACAAAAGGAAGGAAAATCAAACAAAAATGTAGAATTTTGATAAAAAAATACATAGGAGTGATAACACTTTGATTGTGAAAATGCGTACATATCCTCTTAAAGCCCTGTTAGATGAGATTTTACTCATGCGGCTCCCCAAAAACTATCCAAAATACCCCCTTATTCATGCAGATTTTCTTAGAGAAATGTCCGGTTACCGTGGAGAACAGGCATTAGACTATTATTTAAGTTTCCTACCCGAAGATGAGTATTACATTTTTCAAAATCTCCGCTTAAAAATCGAAAAATGGACCTTTCAAATTGACTTTCTTCTTTTAACCACCAAATTTGCCCTCATTGTTGAAGCCAAAAACCACAAAGGCAGCCTCTATTTCGATGGGAAGTTCCATCAACTAATCCAAACCGCTAATGATGAAGAAAAAGGATATGAAGACCCAATAGCCCAGGCAGAGAGGCAAAAGCAGCTGCTGGCAAAGTGGTTGAAAAAATATTCCCTCAATCCGCTTCCGATTGATTACATCGTGGTAATGAGCAATTCAAAAGCTATATTAACGACAGACTCCGCTGAAGTCCCCAAGAAGGTTTGTAAACCATATAAGTTATTGGACAAAATTGAACAAGTTGAGTGCCGTTTTTCAAAAGAAAGAATTGATTTGAAGGCGGTTAAGAAACTTTGTAAACTTTTTCTCAAGCATCATACACCAAAGAAATATGATATTCTCAAGGAATACGGTATTCCCATAAAAGACATCCTTACAGGTGTATATTGTCCTGATTGCAAATCTATTCCAATGGTGTATAGCAAAGGAACTTGGTATTGCAAATTTTGCAATTTTCACTCAAAAGATACTCATATTCCAACATTGAATGACTATTTTCATTTATTTCCCTCGATTTCAGTCTCTCAATTTAAAGAGTTTTTCCATCTTCCAACTCGAAATGTTGCTCAAAAAGTTTTATATCCATTAAACCTCCCCAGCACCGGCACAACCAAAAACCGTATTTATTACCATAAAGGAGTCGATCTAAATGAGATTCATTGCACAGGAAAACAAAATAGTCGCCGTAAGAAACCAGTTTGAAGATACCTTTCAGATTTCGAAAATTGCCTCCATTCCCCAGCCGGCGGTAAACACCCATTTTTCATTTGACCCCGGACTTCAGCAGCTCTTGACTGGAAAACAGCTCCTTCTCGACGATCTCCAGCCCTTTACTCTCGAGCAAATCCAAACCCATTACGAAAACGGCTATATTACCTTTCGAAAAGGAATCAATTATGCTGGCAAAAAGCCAGTTTGTGTTCGGTGTGGTAACACTTTGCTACATTGGTTTGCCGACTTTCCATGCGCGCGGTGCGGGGAAACATGCCTATACTGCCAAAAATGCCTGATGATGGGGCGGGTCAGTTCGTGTACACCGCTGATTGGCTGGGCGGGGCCGCCGCCGAATCCCCAGCTTCCTGAAAAAATTCTCGAATGGGAAGGTCGGCTCTCGGAAGGGCAAAAAACAGCGGCTGACCGGGTAACGGAGGCAATTCGATACAATCAAGATCATCTCGTGTGGGCTGTTTGCGGTGCTGGAAAAACAGAAGTTCTTTTTCAAGGAATTGAAACCGCGCTTGCCTCAGGCAAAAGAGTTTGCATTGCCACTCCGCGGACGGATGTCGTCCTCGAGTTGACGCCCCGGCTAAAAGCAGCCTTCCCGCAGATCCCAATTGCTTCCCTTTATGGCGGGAGTGAAGACCGCCACGTATATGCCCCGCTCACCATTTCCACCACTCACCAGCTTCTTCGCTTCCATCACGCCTTTGACACGATCATTTTGGATGAGGTAGATGCATTTCCCTACACTGCTGACGAATCCCTGCAATATGCCGCCGCTCAAGCGAGAAAGCCGGTGTCCTCGATGATTTTTCTCACCGCCACCCCCAATGAAAAATGGCAGCGCGAATGCCGCACGGGAAAACGCGAGTACACCACCATCCCGGCCCGCTTTCATCGCCATCCACTGCCCGTACCCGAATTCGCCTGGTGCGGAAACTGGAAGAAGCTTCTCCAAAAAGACAAACTGCCGGAAAACGTCATCCGATGGATCAAAACCCGGCTCGACGATCACAAACAAGTACTCATCTTTTTCCCGCATATACTCCTGATGGAAAAAGCACTGCCCATCCTCCGTCAGCTCGATCCAAAAACAGAAGCGGTACATGCCGAAGACCCCAACCGCAAGGAAAAGGTTCAGCGGATGCGCCAAAAAGAGCTATCCTTATTGCTGACGACAACGATCCTCGAGCGCGGTGTCACATTTCCCGATATTGACGTTGCTGTGATCGGCTCCGAAGATAGAATTTTTACAGAAAGTGCCCTCGTCCAGATTTCCGGCCGGGCCGGGCGGAGCGCGCAGCACCCAACAGGAAATGTGACCTTTTTTCATTACGGAAAAACAGAAGCCATGCTGCGGTCGCGAAAGCAAATTGTTTCGATGAATGAGGAAGGTGTGAAAAGAGGGCTGATTGATCTGTGATTATGAACCCATTCCCGCAAAACTACTGTCTTCTTTGCCATGAAATGATCGTGCCAACCGTAAGCTGGTTGTCGCTTTTTTCCCCGGAAAAAGAACAGCATATCTGTCCAATCTGCCTTGGCAAGCTTGAAAAAATCACCGGAGAGTGCTGCCAAATCTGCAGCCGCCCCTTCATTCACATGGACGCGGAGTACCGTCATGGTGATTTGTGCAATGACTGCGTTCGCTGGGAGGACGACCCGGAGTGGAGCGGTTTTCTTGAGAAAAACATCTCCATTTTTCAATACAATGATTTCTTAAAAGACGTGATCGCCCGCTACAAGTTCCGCGGCGACTACGCGATCGCTAAGGCCTTTTCAGATGAAATAAAAGCGGTGCTGGCAAAACGGAACGGTGATTTGCTTGTTCCAATTCCATTAAGCGAGGAACGGCTATACGAGCGCGGCTTTAATCAAGCAGAGGCGCTCATTGCCGCATCAGGCTTCACTCCGGCACAGCTGCTTTCACGGATTCACTCTGAAAAACAATCCAAAAAATCGCGTCTTGAACGGATTCACGTTCCGCAAGTATTTCAGCTTTCAACCGACCTAGACTTAACCGGAAAATCAATTACATTAATCGATGACATCTATACGACAGGCTCCACGCTTCGGCACGCGGCCAAATTGCTAAAAGCAGCTGGCGCTTCCACGATTCAATCCCTTACCCTGGCACGTTAATAATTGAAGCTTTTCAAACATTCCCTCCATGCTTAGTAATAGAGTTATAATTACATAAAAAGAAGCTATCTGCTCTTTTTTATAAAACACCCATAAAATCTGCCGATAAAATAAATACAGTACATTATCCGACATGAGGGGGAAACTATATTATGGAAGAGTTTGTAAATTGTCCGAGCTGCGGAGAAATCTTTCTGAAAAATAAATTTCGTGACGTCTGCCCGAAATGCTATAAAAAAGAAGAAGAAGACTTCCAAACTGTCTATAAATTTATGCGTAAACGGGAAAACCGCGCGGCAACCATAGATCAAATTGTCACCCAAACAGGCGTCTCAGAAGAACTTATTTTAAAATTCATCAAAAAAGGCCGGCTCCAGACAACACAATTTCCCAACCTGGGATACCCTTGCGACCACTGCGGCCATATTATTAGAAAAGGGAAACTTTGCGAAAAATGCTCGAGCGAACTCAGGAATGAACTTGAAGTTTTTCATAAAGAAGAAAAACGTAAACATGAACTCCTAGAACGGGAAAAAGGAACCTATTATTCACAAAGCTCTAAAGATTATCTGAAGTAATCCGATAATAGAGGTAAGAAACGGTTTCGGACGAAAAGGAGGGATAACCATGAAAATCAATCCTTATGGAACACAGGGAATCAATCCATACAAGCGGCAAATGAACAAGCTCGACCAAGCCGGAAAGACGGCCGGAAAAGCCGCTGATATGGTGGAAATTTCTCCTGAGGCAAAAGAAATGCAGCATCAGGTCACTAATCAAACGCCGGAGCGCCAGGCAAAGATCGATGAAATCAAGCTCCAAGTCGAAAACGGCACCTATAAAGTTGACTCGAAAGCCATCGCCAAAAGCATCATCAACTTCTATTCGAAACATTGAGGGGATAAACCATGTCCGCAGAAAAATTAGTAACCGTGATGGAAAAACTGTTAAAGCTTCATAAAAGCCTTTATGAGCTGGCGCTAAAAAAAACAGACATCGTAAAAATAGGCGACATCAATTCCCTCAACCAAACGCTCAAGGATGAGCAAGCCCATCTTGCGGCGATCAATAAATTAGAAAACGACCGGCAAACGATTGCATCCTCTCTCGTGCCACGGATGGCAAAACCAACGATTGAGGAATGCCTGACAGCAGCAGAGATAAATGAAACCGTCCGTGCTCATCTGACGAAAATCCGCACGGAGCTGCTCGATGTCATCGCACACCTGCAGCAGCAAAACGAGTTCAACCAGCAAATGATCTATCAATCATTGCAGTTTGTGAATTTATCGATACAGCTAGTCATGCCGCAGCCGGAAGAATACAATTATGGACCGCCGTCAGGCGAACCGGCAGCAAACAAGTCTGCTCTGCTTAATTTAAAGGCTTGACATCTGTCGTGAAGGCTTAATCGAAGAGCATCGCAGCAGGCAGACCTGTCCATGCAGACGCCTGACCGAAAAATGGAGGAAAAATTATGGTTTCAACCTTTATGGGACTTGAAATTTCGCGGAGGGGTATGACTGCCCAGCAAACCGCTTTATATGTTACCGGCCAGAATGTTTCCAATGCCAGCACACCCGGGTACACGCGGCAGCGCGTCAATTTTCAGCAAACAGCACCCTACCCGACTCCCGGCATAAACGCGCCCCTGATCACCGGACAAATGGGAACAGGAGTCGATGCCGGATCGATTCAGCGGATCCGCGAATCTTTTTTGGACATACAATATCGCAGTGAAAACAGCAAGCTTGGATATTGGCAGGCCCGCTCCGACTCATTGAACAAAATGGAAAGCATTATGAATGAGACGACTGATACAGGGTTAGCCAACTCAATTGATCAATTTTGGTCAGCGCTGCAGGATTTGGCAAATGACCCAACCAATTCCGGCTCAAGGTCCGTTGTCCGCCAGCGCGGAGAAGCAGTTGCCGACACATTCAATTATCTTTCCAATTCCCTTACAACCGTTCAAAATGATGAAAAAGACCAAATAGATGTTACAGTCAAACAAATCAATTCCCTGCTTACTCAATTAGACAATACCAATAAACAAATTGGTGCCGTCGAACCAAGCGGTTATCTGCCAAATGACCTTTATGATGAACGGGACAGACTAATTGATGAGCTTTCCTCGCTTGTCAATATCAGGGTGACCTATGAAAAGCCGGGCGGCAATCCGAACTCAAATGCGGAAGGGAAAGCATCGATTAAAATGATCGATGACAACGGCTCCGAATTAGGGGTCCTACTGGCAGGCTCAGGCTACAATGAACTCAAAGTCAATTACGATGGTGCCGACCAATCCGTTAATACGATTCAATTCGGCGCAACGACGCTTGATTTTTCAAAATTGAACTCCACGGGCAAGCTGAAATCGTTAATAGAATCATACGGATATGAGAGCAATGGAAAAGCAACCGGAACATATCCAGATATGTTAAATGAACTCGATAATCTTGCCTACACATTTGCGACTGAATTTAACAAAGTACACGAATCCGGGATGAGCCCGAATGAAATAGCCAATAAAACAAACGATGACATTCCGTTTTTTGCTGATACCAACAGTGCAGCGATTACGGACCGAAAAGGGTTTGCAAGCCGCATCCAGCTAGCCCAGCAAATTCAAAACAGCCTAGACAACATTGCGACAGCTGACGGAAGTGATCCTGCCAATGTAACGGTAGGTGACGCTACCAATGTAAAAGCCCTGGCGAATGTGATCAAAACACAATTTGACTATGGTGCTAACAATGAGATGGCTGATTTTCAAGGCTATTTTCAAAATGTCATCGGCGGAATGGCGGTTATTTCACAGGAAGCGACCCGGATGACCACAAACAGCACCGCACTCCAGCAGGCTGTTGATCAGAAACGACAATCAACGAGCTCTGTTTCATTAGATGAAGAAATGACCAATATGATTCAATTCCAGCAGGCTTACAATGCCTCAGCGCGAATGATCACCCTGCAGGACGAATTGCTCGATAAAATTATTAACGGTATGGGTACCGGAGGAAGGTAAGGTGAAAAATAATGCGTGTGACACAATCGATGCTTGCTTCCAATTCCCTGCGTAATTTGAGCGCGAGCTACTTGAAAATGGGCCAATATCAAGACCAGCTTTCCACTGGCAAAAAAATCACCAAGCCATCTGACGATCCTGTTTCGGCGATGAAAGGAATGCTGTATCGTTCCGATTTGAATGCGGTCAGTCAGTACAAGCGAAACTTGTCCGAACTTCATACGTGGATGGATAACTCTGAGTCAGGGATGAATCAGGCCAACAGTGCTTTGCAGCGGGTCCGCGAGCTCGTCGTCCAAAGTCAAAATACATCGCTTACGGATGTAGACCGAAAAGCGATTGCCGATGAAATCGGACAGATGCAGCAGGACTTGGTGAAAACCGCCAATACCCAGGTAGCCGGCCGGTACATATTCCACGGCAACGACGTCATGAATCCGCCCGTTACTCAGGAGAATCCGCCTAAGGTAGCGGATAACTTAACAAATCCGGAAATCAATAATTACAGCGTCGAAGTTTCCAATGGGGTTTCTTTGAGGGCCAACGTCAATCCGGCAAGTGTATTTAATCAGGATTTGTTTGATGTAGTCGGCGGCATCCAAACTGCCTTGCAAAATAATAATACTACCGATATGGACAGTCTTTTAAACAAGCTCGATAAGGTGATGGATACCATTTCAGCTGAGCATTCTGAGCTTGGAGCACGCTCGAACCGTTTAGATATGGTGGAAAGCCGCCTGGACAGTCAGGAGGTATCGGCGACGCAAATTTTATCCGATAATGAGGACGTTGATATGGAAAAAGTCATCATGGATTTAACGAACCAGGAAAGCGTTCACCGTGCCGCCCTCAGTGTCGGCGCCAGAATTATTCAGCCATCATTAATGGATTTTCTTAAATAAAAAGCTATTCTAAGCGGAATAGCTTTTTTTACTAGGAGTGAGGATATGGATATCCCTCAAATTCGCATGCAATCGACATTTGGAAAAATTGAAATCAATACGCAAAATGCCCAGCTGACCATTGAGCAGCCGCCAGCTGATTTGAGCATCGAGCAGCCCAAAGCGGAAATGACGATTGAACATACTCCTTCCCGGCTGACGATTGATCAAACGAAAGCCCGGGCGGATATTGATTTAAAAAGCATCCGACAGCGGATTGAAGAGGCGGCACAGTACGGGAGCCAAAGTGTGAACGAAGGAATCGCCCGCCGCGCCCAAGAAGGCGAAGAGTTAATGAAGATTGAAAACGGGGGAAAGCCGCTTGCCGAGCAAGCCAAGCGACACGGATATCTGCCGGAACATGAACTTGGCTTGGGGTTTGTGCCTTCCTATGGCAGTGTGCAAGTTGATTATGAACCTGGCAGTCTGAACATTAACTGGACCGTTAACAAGCCGATCATTAACAGCCAGCCGCACAAGCCCATCATGCAATATTATCCCGGCAAGGTGGATTTCGGCATGAAACAATACCCGTCATTAAACATCGATATTTCATTATAAGGCAAAAGGAATGGTGTACACATGATTCAGACCAAATATCATGGTGAAATAGAAATTAACAAAGAAGAAATCCTCCATTTTGAAAAAGGAATCCCTGGGTTTTTGGATGAAAAAGAATTCGTGATTCTGCCATTGTCAGATGATGACCAAACTTTTTCTATAATGCAGTCGGTTAATACTTCTTACGCAGCATTTGTGATTACGAATCCGTTTAACTTTTTCCAGGATTATGAATTTAAACTGGATGACTCCGTTTTGGAAGAACTCGGCATCAAATCAGAAAAAGATGTACTGACTTATTCGATCTTAACCATTGAGGCTCCTTTTAATAAAACAACTGCGAACTTGCAGGCACCAGTGATTATTAATGCGGCCAATCATAAGGCAAAGCAAGTTATCCTAAATGATGGGAACTATAAAACCAAGCATCTCATTTTCCAGAAAGGGTGATTTCCAATGCTAGTCCTAACCCGAAAAAACGGCGAATCCATCAAAATTGGTGACAACATCGAAATCACCATTATTTCCGCAAAAAACGACCAAGTCAAAATCGGCATCAAAGCCCCAAAAGATGTCGAGGTTTTTAGGATGGAAATCTACGAGCAAATTCTAAAGGAAAACCAGCAGGCATCACAAGACATTTCCGGTTTGTTAAGTTTCCTTAAGGAAAATAAACCAACAAGCGAGTCTTAGGTATTAGTTAACAGTAAAAAAGTCCAAAATTATATAAAAAATTAAATAGTACTATTAAACTATTCCTCCTTGATACCGATAAAAAAAGTGTAAGAGAAAATAAGGGCGGCCGACCTTATTGACTCAAAACTAAAACAGTTCACAAGGACGTGAACTCAAAATTCAGGGAGGAATTTTATTATGATTATTAATCATAACTTAGCTGCAAACAATGCTATCAGAAACATGAACACAAACTCACTCAATGCAAGCAAATCTATGCAAAAGCTTTCTTCAGGTCTTAGAATTAATAATGCAGCAGATGATGCAGCAGGACTTGCAATCTCAGAAAAAATGAGAGGCCAAATCAGAGGTCTTGACCAAGCATCAAGTAATGCACAGGATGCTATTTCACTAATAGGTACAGCTGAAGGTGCATTAAATGAAACTCACTCCATTCTTCAAAGAATGAGAGAATTATCAGTTCAAGCAGCTACTGATACTAATACTGCAACTGATAGATCAGAAATACAAAAAGAAGTTTCACAGCTTACACAAGAAATTGACAGAATAGCAAATACTACAGAATTTAATACAAAGAAACTTTTAACTGGTGATGTTGGTGTAAAAGTAAGTGATGGCAAAATATTAACTCAGGTTAATACAACAGCGGAAACAAAATCAGGAACTTTAACATTAGATAATGCAGTAGCTGCAACATTAGCTACCAAAGCAACAGGTACCTGGGGAATGGGTGCAGGGACCACAACTGCTGCGACTGATGGGACGTTAAATATTACAGCTAATGGAAATACTTATAATATTGGATTTTCGGCTGGTCAAACATTTGAAGATATAGCGAAGCAAATTTCTAGTACTGTTAATGGTTATTCAGCAACATTTGATAATACTTCAGGTGATTTAGTGATTAAATCTAATGAAGCTAATGCTGACCAATCATTTACAATGGTAGAAGCTACAGCAGGGTCACTTGTAGCTGCTTCTGACTTTACATCTGGTGGTGCTGATGAAGTAACTACTACTGCTGGTTCTAATGCGAGTGGTCTGGCTGCATCTGGAGCTACAGGAATTGCTTTTTCATACAAAGGGGACCAAGTAACTGTAACAGCTGGGGACTTCAAAGGACTTTCATTTACATTAGCCCCAGCTAATGCAGGTGATACGACAGTTGCCACTAATACCAAAACAATTACAGTTAGTGATTCATTAACATTCCAAATAGGTGCAAATAAAGACCAAAACTTAAGCTTAGCCATAAATGCAATGGATTCTCAAAATTTGGGTGTTTCTGGAATTGATGTAACTACTCAAGCTGGAGCAAATAATGCAATCGAATTGGTGAATAATGCAATTGAGACTGTTTCATCTGAAAGATCTAAGCTTGGTGCTTACCAAAATAGATTAGAGCACACAATTGCTAACTTAGGAACTTCTAGTGAAAACTTAACATCATCTGAATCAAGAATTAGAGACGTTGATATGGCTAAAGAAATGTCAACATTCTCTAAAAATAACATTCTTGCTCAAGCTGCTCAAGCTATGCTGGCTCAAGCAAATCAACAACCGCAGCAGGTTTTACAACTGCTCAAATAGTTGATGATTTAGGGTCCATTAAGAAGTGATTCTTAATGCAAATCGGGTGAATTGCTGGGACTTCCTGAAGCTGTTTTTCCTACAACGGAGTTCGAAAGGGCAAACGTGATAGGCTGAAAAGAAAACAGATTGGATAATCAGCAGCCGAGCTCCTGTACCGAAAGGTTGGAGAAGGTTCAACGACTAAGACGTACCACCTAAACCCGCAAGGTATGGTGATGAGGTCTGTAGGAAATGAGGTTTTCCGAAGTACCCGACAACCAGAAAACTGGTTGAAGATATAGTCTGGCCGTTATAGAAATATAATGGATGGTCCGCAAGCAAACCAACAACCTCAACAGGTTCTTCAATTATTACGTTAATTGATAGAATTATAGTAATTCAGGAGTCAGAGTGTACGCTCTGGCTCTTTTACTTTTTTAAAGATGATGAATACAAAATAAAAGCTGTTTTTTAATAAAGGATAAATTATTTTAAACGTCCATCCTTTTTTAATCCCCTTTATTTTATAAAAAATGGACCAATAAGGAAGATTCAAATGATCTGCAATATCTGCATTGTTAAATCCGCTTTGTTTAAAATTAATGATTTTTTCAATTTCACTTTCTCCGTCATTTTTCCACCTACTAGGGTAATTATTTAAAAGGTTCTCTCTTTCAATAATTTAGCCGGTTTCCCCAATTAGACTTATATTCCATTCCTCCACACTTTTTTAATGGATTGAGAAATATGTTGAAGAAAATTATAAGCGTCATGTATTTAGGCTATTTTTGGAATATATCCAAATCTTGTACTTGCAAGCTTAAAGTTAATGCCAAAGGTCTGGTTTATATGCCAACTCTTCTTTGGGTTAATTTTGTAAATGTAGACACAGCCATCCTCCAAAGAATCGGTGATTCATTCTCAAAACCTGTTCTTCTATTTTAAAAAATAGGAGAAATTTCATATATAGCTGATCCAAATTTCGACATATACTATAAATATGGAAAAAAATGCATTTTTTCTAGGGGGTAAAGAAATGGGATTAGCAGCTGAATTAGCACAATTCGTCTCTCGGATAAACAATCAATCAGCCGAACTAAATGATCGAATAACCAGGCTTGAAAATGCAAAACGGGAGATTAAACAGGAACAGAGTAGTGCATTGACTGATTGGAATACAAGCCTTACGCCAGGTCTTGAAACAAATTGGGAAGGTGACCGTGCATCGACTTTCTCTGATTCTCGGAAAAAAGCCTATGATGACATGTTACAAATTTTTCATAATAAATATGATGAATATATTCAAATGATAGACTTGAAGATGAATGATTTAAAATGGGAAAAGTCGGCATTATCCATTGCTAAAGAGTTAACGGGAGAAGCGGAGCGGCTTTTGAAAAAAGGGGAAGGGGCAGCAGAAGAACTGGGGAGAAAAGTCAAACAAATTAGGAGGCACTTAAGCTAATGGGCACAATTCAGGTAAAACACGATGACATCATCAAAAAATTGGCAAAGGTAAAAGACGCATTGAGTGCTCTGCAACTCGCCACTCCTAACCTTCAATCACTAGGCAATAATT
>CAZAEW010000021.1:0-53662 GCA_964484065.1 uncultured Bacillus sp. | reverse complement strand
TTAATTCTGATGTTAATTCAGTTGTGTATTTTAATTTTCTACTCGATAACTGAACTGTTTAGGATACGTGTCTGCTGCTTTTTTTGTAAGTAAAGTATAAAAGTTTGGGCTTTGAGAATTGTCCAGCTTCACAAGAATAAGCTTCGGAAGCGAAGCATCGCACGAAGGAAAAGCTTTAGCTTTTTCGAGGAGCGCCTAGCCCCTCAGGGTCAAATAACCTTCGGCCCAAAAAGTCAAAGTGCGGACTTTTTGGGCCGAAGAACATTTGACCATCGGGGCTGAGCAAGGCGCTTTCACTTTTCTTGTTTGCTCACATATTTGACACATTCAATACCGGCTATGTGAGCAAGTTCACTTTTTTGAAATATAAACACCATTATAATACGGGTAAACAGATTGTTTGTTTGAAAAAGCCGATTTAGGAGGCGATTCACTATCATGTTTGACCGTGATTTTAATAAGGATCCTTTTATTGTAATTTGGGAACTTACCCGCGCATGCCAGCTGAAATGCCTGCATTGCCGAGCAGATGCCCAATATCGACGCGACCCGCGTGAGCTGACATTAGAAGAAGGCAAAAACCTGATTGATCAAATATATGAAATGAATAACCCGATGCTCGTATTCACAGGCGGAGACCCGTTAATGAGGGAGGACGTTTTTGATATTGCCGAGTATGCTGTCAAAAAAGGTGTCCGCGTCTCGATGACACCAAGCGCTACCCCGAATGTGACAAAAGAGGCAATGGAAAAAGCCAAAGCAGTCGGCCTGTCCCGCTGGGCGTTCAGCCTTGATGGACCTACTGCCGAAATTCATGATCATTTCAGGGGAACTTCCGGATCTTTTGACCTCACAATCGAGCGGATCAAATATTTGCATGAGCTTGAAATCCCTGTTCAAATCAACACGGTCATTTCCCGTTATAATATTGATTATTTGGATGAAATGGCGCAGGTTGTTGAAGATCTAAAATGTGTGCTTTGGAGTGTATTCTTCCTGGTTCCTACCGGAAGAGGCCAGGAAAAGGACATGATCTCACCGGTTGAGCATGAAAAGGTATTCAGATGGCTCTATGATTTAAGCAAAAGAGTGCCTTTTGATATTAAAACAACGGAAGCCATGCACTACCGCCGTGTCGTCATCCAGCAAAAAATGCGCGAGGCAAAAGACCAGACCCAAGAGATCAGCTATTTAAATGCGTTAACTGCTCAAGGGTTAACCGGCTCGATTGACGGCCTTGGAAGAGCGCCAAAAGGTGTTGGCGATGGAAATGGCTTTGTCTTTATTTCTCATATTGGTGATGTTTATCCAAGCGGACTTTTGCCGGTGAAAGCCGGAAATGTCCGTGAGCAGCCGTTAGCAGAAATCTACCGGGAGTCACCAATCTTCAAATCCCTTCGAAACCCTGATGAATTTAAAGGGAAATGCGGTGTTTGCGAATTCCGATATGTTTGCGGCGGCTCCCGCTCAAGAGCATACGCCATGACCGGAGATTACCTTGAAAGTGAACCATTCTGCGTATATATTCCAAAAGCTTATCGTGAAAAATAAAATGAAAGGGACGGCTTTAGGGCCGTCCCTTTAAATTAAATAAAAAAGCATGTCCTTTTTTACTCTATACTGCAATAGACTGCGGGGCAATTTTCGCAGCCGATTTCATCCCGCAAATATTGCAGGTCTAAAATCGTCACTTTGCTTCTTTTTATGGTGATGATTTTATCCCTTTTTAATTCGCTTAATATCCGGTTCACACTTTCCCTCGAGGTTCCGCAAAAATTAGCAAGCTCTTGATTGGTTAAGGGAAGGTCAATTAAAATACTGCCATCTTTCTGCTTTATTCCGTAACTATTTGACATCCTGATAAGGGTAGAGAATAGCGCTCCTCTTTTTCCATTTAAAACAAGATCGCGGAACTTTGTCTGGGTTTTGCGAAAATGATCGCTCATCCATTTCATAAATTCAAATGCCAGCGAACTGTTTTGGAATATTTCATTTTCGATCACCTCTTTACGGACCGCAGCCACTTCGCCTTCTTCTAAAACTTTCGCACTGAGCAAATATTTAGGAGTGTCTGTAAATAAGGTTAATTCACCGCATATATCATTTTCACCGCAAATTCGTAAAGAAAGTTCACGGCCATCAGTCGTAATTTTGCTGATCTGTATTTTTCCAGAAAGAATAATATACAGCTCCGGGGCTTCCATCCCTTCCTGAAATAAAAAAGTTCCTCGTTCCGTTCGGAACCTTCGATCGGCAAATCTTAGCAATTCTTTAATTTCAATGGATTGGGTAGGTTTCATATTTGCCTGCATATTCTCACCCTTTCTAAATTTAAGAAATGATAATAAATAAATGAAGTTCCTAAATGATAAAAGTTCTTAATTATTATTGTAGCGTAATACTTAATGAATAAAAGAGGTAAACAATGACAATATAGTGAAAAATGATTATTTTACGATAAAGTGTGATAATCTTTACATTAAAGCTTTCGTTATTTTTGTAAAATAGTAGTTCGGAATCTGCTGAAATCTTTTTTTATTCAGAACATGTCATATTTATCTTTATGTGAAGATAAATATTTAGCAAAAAGTCATTTTGAGTGAAGTAAATAACAGTTTTTTTATGATAATATTGATACACTAGAAATATATGCGTTTTTAAAATAATGGAGTTGATAATATTGGAAAAAACCATTGTTCAAGATAAATTGAATAGACCCTTGCATGATTTAAGAATTTCCGTTATCGACCGCTGCAATTTCCGCTGCCAATACTGTATGCCAGCAGATAAATTTGGCAATGATTTTGTTTTTTTACCTAGAAGCGCTCTCTTGACCTACGAAGAGATTGAACGGGTTGCAAAAATTTTTATTGGACTTGGCGTCGAGAAAATCAGGCTGACAGGGGGAGAACCGCTCCTGAGAACTGATTTGCCAATCCTTGTTGAAAGGCTCACTCATATAGATGGTGTAAAAGATATCGGCTTAACAACAAATGGCGTCCTATTATCCCAATTTGCAGAGGATCTAAAAGCAGCCGGACTTAAACGGGTAAATGTGAGTCTTGATAGCCTGAATGATGAGCTCTTTGGAAAAATCAACGGCCGAAATATCGGAACGAAACCCGTCCTTGAAGGAATTGCCGCAGCCAGAAAAGCAGGACTTGGCGTAAAAATAAATATGGTCGTCAAAAAAGGATTAAATGATCCGGAACTGGTTCCAATGGCAGAATTTTGTAAGAACGAAGGGCTGGAGCTCAGGTTTATCGAATACATGGACGTTGGTTCAACAAACGGCTGGAAAATGGACGATGTTTTAACCAAAAAAGAAATCTATGAAATTCTAAAAAAACATTATGATCTTGAACCGCTTGATCCTGCCTATTTTGGCGAAGTAGCAAAACTTTACCAATATAAAGATTCCCACTCAAGGGTTGGCTTTATTACATCTGTATCGGAATCATTTTGCTCAAGCTGCACGCGCGCCCGGTTATCTGCAAATGGACAAATTTTTACTTGTTTATTTAATGGAAACGGCCACGACATTCGAAATCTTATGCGAAACGGTGCTTCAGATGAAGAGCTCATGCAAAAGATCATCGACATTTGGTCAGGAAGAACAGACCGATATTCCGATGAAAGAACAGCTGAAACAAATAAAAATCGCAAGAAAATAGAAATGTCCTATATTGGCGGGTAGGAATGAAAGCGCTAGCTCCATTGCGATGCGCTTTTCATCTCCCATAAAGTCAAAAACTCTCTTAAACAAGAGAGTTTTTTTGTGCCTATCCAATGTACCTTGGGAACAAAATATTATTTTCTAAATGGACGTGCATGAAAGTTTGTTCTTCCATCATTTCTAAGCGTTTATAAACTAAATTGTATGTTCCGCATGCATCAAGCGGAAGTTTATAATCGGAGGTAACGCTGCGCATTTCTTTTAAAATGGCTCCGGCAGTATCATGTTCTTTTTCCAGCTCGGTTATCAGAGAAATGGCTTCCTCCCGGTTTTCAACCGTATTCTCTGCAAGCTTTTTAATAAGAGGGAAAACGATTTTTTCTTCCTTTTCCATATGTTCAAGCAATTCTTTTTTGAATTGGCTGTATAGATCATAAACTTTTAACAATTCAGGATGGTTGTCCCCATGGACACGGGATACTTTTGTAACGTACGGGCTGAGCATTAAAAATTCTTCTCTTAAAGGATCATGGTATTGTGAAATAATATGATCGATAATCGCAACGGAATCCGAATCAGTCCAAACCTCTAGGTGCTGATCGCCAGGCTGACTCTTCTCTTGCACTTCCTTAATCTCTGACAGCAATACATCAACATCGATTCCGCTTGCAGCCGCAGCTTGAGATAATGGGATATTTCCTCCGCAGCAAAAATCAATTCGATGCTTTTTAAAAACATCACTTGATTTCGGTAATTCATTTACAATATCTTTTACCATTGTATGAGATGAAAAAGAGTATTCCATTATAAATTCCTCCTCTTTTTGAACATTTTGCGTCGATATATGTTAAGCATAATGGAATCAAAAAAATAAATGGGTGACGCGAATCACATATTGAATATGATTTTTTCAATAAAATGATATACTGAGCCGACGTTAACAAATGCCGCTTGTAATCCATAACAGTTTTGATTACGCTTAGTTAGAATCATTTAAAAAAGGTTATGAAAAACAACGAGCTTCAGGAGTTGATCATATGTTTGAAAGAAGAGAACCCATTTCGATTGGGGACGCTGTAAAAAAAATAATGGATTACCAAATAACAGGAATTACCGAATTTGTTTCCATTGAGGACAGTTACGGGCGCTTTCTGTCGGAGGATCTTGTTGCTACCTGCAATGTCCCTCATTTTGACCGGGCTGCTTATGATGGCTTTGCTGTCCGCTCGACAGACACGATATCTGCTTCACAATCCAATCCGCTTGAATTAGAAGTCATCGATCATATTGGAGCAGGAGCTGTCTCAAGCAAAACTGTCGGGGAAAATCAGGCAGTCCGGATTATGACAGGCGCGATGATGCCGGAAGGGGCGGATGCAATTGTCATGTTCGAACTTGCACAAGCAATTGAAAAAAGCGGCAAACCATACATCATCATTAAGCGAAGCTTTAAAAAAGCCGATAATATATCATTTCAAGGTGATGATGCCGTTAAAGGCGAGGTGCTGGTCAAGAAAGGAACGCTGATTAACCCTGGCATTCAAGCAATGCTTGCCACTTTCGGGTATTCAGAGGTTCCGGTTGCCAGGAAACCGGTTATTGGATTATTCGCTACTGGAACAGAACTTTTAGATGTGCATGAGCCTTTAGTGCCGGGGAAAATCCGTAATAGTAATTCACATATGATTATGGCACAAATCGAGCGTTCCGGTGGAAAAGGGGTCTATTTCGGCAAATTGCCGGATGAGTTTGACACATGCTTCGAAGCTGTTCAGAATGCTTTGCATAAAGTGGATTTATTAATCACCACCGGCGGGGTATCGGTAGGGGATTTTGACTATCTGCCGGAAATCTATGAAAAATTAGGAGCGAATGTTTTATTTAATAAAGTTGCGATGAGACCGGGGAGTGTGACAACGGTTGCAGAATATAATGGCAAGCTTTTATTCGGTCTCTCCGGAAATCCTTCCGCGTGTTATGTAGGACTTGAATTGTTTGCTCGTCCGGTGATCCGCAAAATGCTTTTCTGTTCGAAGCTGCATTTGCGCAAAGAAACGGCTCTGCTTGATACGGCATTTCCAAAGGCAAACCCCTTTACCCGCTTTGTCAGAAGCGCGGTTACGGTAAAAAATGGCCGTCTTGTTGTTACCCCAAGCGGAATGGATAAATCGAATATCATCATGAGCCTGTCAAAAGCAAATTCATTTATGATTCTGCCGGGCGGAACAAGAGGATTTGAAGCAGACACTGAAGTGGAGATTCTATTGCTTGAGGACCAGTCAGGCAGTGAGTGGCCTTGGTAAGGCCTTCCATTTTTTAAATTGTTGGCTGCTAAAACTATGACCGTTCATAAAATCGATTTAAAACTTTGATAAAATTGTGACATTGATCACTGCCTATTGTCTTTGTATCACTTATAATATCTACAGGGGATAATATATGTTTGTTGATATAAAACTCAAGGGAGTTACGGGAGTGCTCATTGACTCGGCGCATTTGACGGTACATAACAACTTTTTAGACATATAAATGGGCATTTCCAAACTCGCTTGAAGGTAAATTTGATAGTAATGTTACAAAAAGAAGGCGCCTGCCTTCTTTTTTATTTTTTTGTGATGCGGTTCACTTTATTTTCTTAACGGCTGACCTATATTATGGGTAGCAGGAAAAGGAGTGATTGTAATGAATTTATTTTTACCAAAACAACATGGAGCCTGGGCAATGGTGATTATTCCTTTTTGGCTTGGAGCAATACAAGGCGGATTTGTCTGGCAGCATGTACCTTTCTTTATCGGCTGGCTCTTACTGTATCTTGCCACCTATCCAATGCTGTTGTTATTTAAGGGGAAGAAACGGCTGTTTTATACAAAATGGACGTTTATTTACCTGGTGCCTGCCATCTTATTATTACTTTTTCCACTTTTTAAAAATCCATCGATTATCTATTTTGGCTTATTAATGATTCCCTTTTTTATCATAAACGCTTGTTATTCTTATAAGAATAACGACCGGGCATTATTAAATGATCTTAGTGCGATAACTGCCTTTTCATTCGCGGGGCTTGCGAGCAGTTTTCTTGGATCAGGTAAGGTAACGTCAGCTGCTTTTCTTGTATTTGCAGCGTCTATTCTCTTTTTTATCGGCTGTACTTTTTATGTGAAAACGATGATCAGAGAAAGAAAAAATATTTTCTTTAAGTGGATTTCTTGGATTTTCCATATTCTTGTTCCGGTATTATGGTTGATATTAGGGTTTTGGATTGCAGCTATCGCTTATCTCCCGAGTCTGTTCAGAGCAATCAAATTTTACGGAAAACCGCTATCAGCCAAACAAGTTGGTATATATGAAATTGTCAACGCGGCCCTTTTCTTTATCATAGGAGCCATTCAACTATTTATCCATTAAAAAAAATCGGCTGGAAGGCCGATTTTTTTTATTGGTGTAAAATGATAACTTAATCAATTCTGCAGATTTCCATCGGGCAGTTTTCGCAGTCGATTTCGGCACGAAGAAAACCTATATCGTGGATGATGATGATCCCTTTATCAACAGAGATTACCGCTTCTTTTCTCAATTCACTCAGCAGGCGATTGACAACCTCTCTTGATGTCCCGCAAAAATTAGCCAATTCTTGGTTGGTTAATGGAAAGCGGATGATGATCCCATCATTTGTTTTCACACCATACGTATTTGAAATTCGAATTAAGGTTGAGTATAAGGCGCCTTTTTTTCCATGCAGGACTAAATCGCGGAATTTTGCTTCTGTTTTTCGATACTGCAGACTCATCCATTTCATAAACTCTGTTGCAAGTTTATTATCCTGTAACAGCTTTTCTTCAAGGGCATCCTTCATAATAACAGCTACTTCGCCGCTTTCTGCGACACGGCCGCTAATAAGATATTTGTTAGTAGGGTAAAATAAATCGAGTTCACAAATAACTTGTCCGGCTGTACACATCCTAATCGTGAGCTCTCTGCCGTCAGGAATGATTTTGCTAATTTGTACAGTTCCGCTTTGAATGATATATAATTCATTGGCTAAAGTACCTTCTTGAAATAAAAATGTTCCTTTTTCCATTTTCTTCGTATGATGAACCATTTCAAATAGTTCTTTAAGTGCAGTTGGTGTTTCTGTCATTAACTGCATACTATTACCACCTTCATAAGGATGCGAATTGATTTAATAAACAGAATGATGAACGAAAAAGATAATTTTAATATCACTATAATTATATTGTTAACTATACCAATTATTCAATACAGAAACAATTATTTCATATTATAGACAAAAAGTGTATTCCTTTTTAGCGATGCTTATGGTTGAACGCTCCAAAAAGGATGGAATGTTTTTTGGGAAAAGCGAAAATATACCATTACTGTTCAGTTGTGAAATTGGGGATAATATATTTGAAAAACATTTAGGAGGGAGACCAATGGGACAAAACCACCAGTTTAGGGCAGGGCAAAAAGCGCCAAATAATGGGGTTTATATTGAAATTGGCGAAACCGGGAGCACGGTGAATAATCCGCAAAAAATCAAACTGAAAGCTGGAGAAGCCTTTCCGGAAAATTCCAATCATAATCGTTTGTGGACATACAAAAGAAAGCCATAAAAAAATGAAGAAAAGCTGCCATCCATAAGTGGATGGCTTTTCATTTATTACCGCTTGGCCTATAATAGTAATAGGTCAAAAATGGTCAAACGGAGTGTGATTCGAATGGACTTGAACCAAATGACAGAACGGCTGCAAAAAGGATTAATGGATGCACAGTCGCTGGCAATAAAGTCAAATCATCAGGAAGTGGATGAATCCCACCTTTTCGTTTCCCTTATGAACCAGGAAGACAGTTTAATCAACACTATTCTTACCAGGTCAGAAATCCAGCCTGAAAAAATCTTAGAATTTTTACATAATGAAATGGCCAAAAAGCCTCAGGTTAGCGGAACAGGGATCGAGCAGGGAAAGCTATATATCAGTTCCAAAATGCAGCGATTATTAGTGAAAGCGGAGGAATTTTCTCATAATTTTTCTGATGAATATTTATCGGTTGAGCATGTTTTATTAGCAGCATCCTATACGGATGACTCAGTACTGAATAAGGCATTAAAAAAATTCGGGGTTTCACCCGAAAAAATTTTACAAGTAATAAAGGAAGTAAGGGGGAATCAAAAAGTGACATCCCAAAATCCCGAAGCAACATATGATGTATTAAAAAAGTATGGGAGAGATCTTGTTGAAGAAGTGAAAGCAGGCAAGAGCGATCCCGTTATTGGCAGAGATGCCGAGATTCGGCATGTCATCAGAATCCTGTCCCGGAAGACAAAAAATAATCCGGTATTAATCGGAGAGCCGGGAGTCGGGAAAACAGCGATTGTCGAAGGGCTGGCACAGCGAATTGTCAGAAAGGACGTTCCGGAAGGGCTTAAAGACAAGACGATTTTTTCTCTGGATATGAGCTCTCTTATTGCCGGAGCGAAATTCAGGGGGGAATTTGAAGAAAGATTAAAAGCGGTACTAAATGAAGTGAAAAAAAGCGAAGGACGGATCCTTCTATTCATCGATGAACTTCACACGATCGTCGGGGCTGGAAAAACGGAAGGTGCAATGGATGCAGGAAACATGCTGAAGCCAATGCTGGCGCGCGGGGAGCTTCATTGCATTGGAGCGACAACCCTTGAGGAACACCGCAAATACATTGAAAAAGACCCTGCATTAGAAAGAAGATTTCAGCAGGTTCTTGTTCAGGAGCCGGATGTGGAAGATACCATCAGCATTTTACGGGGATTAAAGGAACGTTTTGAGGTCCATCATGGGGTAAAAATTCACGACCGGGCGTTAGTTGCCGCAGCCACCCTTTCCGACCGTTATATTACCGACCGATTTTTGCCGGACAAAGCCATTGACTTAGTGGATGAAGCATGTGCTCTGATTCGTACTGAAATTGATTCCATGCCAACAGAGCTTGATGAAATTACCCGCAGAGTGATGCAACTTGAGATTGAGGAAGCAGCCCTCAGGAAAGAGCAGGATGAAGTGAGCAAACAAAGGCTGGAAGGTTTGACGAAAGAGCTCGCAAACTTAAAAGAACAGGCTGATGTTATGAAAGCCCGCTGGCTCCAAGAAAAAGAATCGATCCAAAAATTGCGCGAAAAAAGGGAACTGCTTGAGAAACTTCGCCGCGATCTTCAAAAAGCGGAAGATGAATATGATTTAAACCGGGCTGCTGAGTTGCGCCATGGCAAAATTCCTATGGCTGAACGGGAATTAACAGACTTGGAAATGCAGGCGGAAAGGCAAAAACAAGAAAAACTACTTCGTGAAGAAGTCACAGAAGAAGAGATTTCAAATATAGTCGCAAGGTGGACCGGCATTCCGCTGGCAAGGCTTGTTGAGGGTGAAAGAGAAAAGCTGCTGAAACTTGAGAATCTTCTCCACGAACGGGTTGTAGGCCAAAACGAAGCAGTAGAGTTAGTGACGGATGCAGTCTTAAGGGCACGAGCGGGGATTAAAGACCCAAACAGGCCGATTGGTTCATTTCTGTTTCTCGGTCCTACCGGCGTAGGGAAAACCGAACTTGCTAAAGCATTGGCAGAAGCTTTGTTTGACAGTGAGGACCAAATGATCCGCATCGATATGTCTGAATACATGGAGAAGCATACCGTCTCTCGGCTGATTGGGGCGCCTCCCGGATACGTCGGATACGAAGAAGGCGGCCAGTTGACGGAAGCGATCAGGAGAAGGCCATACTCGGTTATTTTACTTGATGAGATCGAAAAGGCTCATCCTGAGGTGTTTAATATTTTACTGCAAGTGCTTGATGACGGCCGAATTACTGACTCGCAGGGGCGGACCGTCGATTTTAAAAACACAGTTATTATTATGACCTCTAATATTGGCTCTCATTTATTGTTAGAGAGATCCGGTGATAATATTGATGAAGAAACAAGGAAAAGTGTCTTAAATCTGCTGCGAGGTCATTTTCGCCCTGAATTTTTGAACCGAATTGATGAGACGATTCTTTTTAAACCATTATCTTTGAATGAAATTAAAGATATCGTTGTCAAGCTTGTTAACGAGTTACAGGAAAGATTAAAAGATCAGCAAATTGAAATGAATCTGACCGATGAAGCAAAAGAATTTATCGCGGTCAATGGATTTGATCCTATTTATGGTGCAAGGCCTTTGAAAAGGTTTATTCAAAGAAACTTAGAAACAAAGCTTGCACGTGAAATCATTGCCGGGAAAATTCACGAGAAATCCAAGGTCACAATTGAGATTAAAGACGGGGAAATGCTGCTAAGCTCAAAATAAAAAAAAGTCATCCTGACTATTCAGGATGACTTTTTAAGCAATACCTTTACTAGTGCTTTTCAGCAGGTTCATTTGGAATGACTGCCGAAATCAAATAAACCATAACGACAGCAACAACTGTTAAAATGGTACCGATTTTAAAATCATATGTAGTACCGATCATGGAACTGATCACGTAGGTCAACATTTGCACAAGAAGGAAGCCCCAGAATAAAGACCAAAAATAGCGCACAATTTTCACCTCTAACCTATTAGAATCCACTATTATCTTACCATAACCCAGTAAAAATATAAATAAAAAGTGACAATTTTGACATTTTACCGATAAATATGCTGTAAATACATGAAAAGTATCAGCCTATTTCCGGCTGGAACGGTCATATATTTGGATAAAATGGGCGCAATCCCTTTCACTTTTTATTATATGACATACACTATTTCTGAGGAAAACTGGCAAAAGGAGTTTAACCAATGGAGAACCGGAATTTTCAGTTGGATAAGGAGTGGAACATCATTCATTATCCTGAAAAGCCTAAGGGGTTTGGTGTTTTAATTATCGGGGATGAGCGCCATTTTGTAGATGAACACAACAGCTTCTGGTTACAGAATGAAGGGAAACTGGAGATCATTCATAAATTAAAAGAAGCAGGGTACACCATTTTTTCCTCAAACCTTTATGGATGCCATTGGGGAAGTGACCGAGCAGCAG
Organism: uncultured Bacillus sp.; assembly: GCA_964484065.1. Taxonomy (GTDB): domain Bacteria; phylum Bacillota; class Bacilli; order Bacillales; family Cytobacillaceae; genus JAEVLT01. Next base: position 41,964 of record CAZAEW010000021.1, on the reverse strand, counting down.
AATTAGCCGAACGTCTTTATCAGCATGTAATCCGAAACGAAATATTGAATAACAAAATTCATATCATTGCTGAAGGAATGGGAGCTCTCGCCTCGATAAAGCTTTTGGAAAAAATGAAGGAAAGAATCCGCTCAGTAGTTTTAGTGAACCCTATCCTATCGTTAAAGCTTCATATCGAACAGGAAAAAGAGCATAAATTTTTCTTCAAAAAGCTGATAAAAGAATTAGAGTCTGCTTATCAGTGCAGTATAAATAAAATTGAAGCACAGCTGAATCATGGCAGCGAGAGCATTACCCTTGATTTTGGAGTCCCAATTAAAATGATTCACGTTTTATCAGGGGGCAGAATTTATAATCAAGCAAAGCTCTACCATCAATTATTGAAACCGGAAATAGAGAACAATGTGATTAATGCCAGCTTTATTATGCCGGAAAAAAAGAAGCAGATTGGGACTATGCTGGTAAAATTTTTTGGCAGCACGGAGAAAATACTATGAATTCCCCTGTGAAGATATAATTCCTAATGGATTCGCATAGGATTCATTAGGAATTATATGGGGGGAGTTTGATTTGGACAAGGTCACGATCTATGGAGTATTTGAATTTGTTGGATTCCATTTTTGTAATAGATTTCTTGAAAACGGCTGCAGTGTAAAAGGGATTCACACAAATCTCGGCAGCAGCCATTGTTTAGAGGAAAAACAACTTGAAGTCGGCCGGAATGCCAATTTTGAAGAAGTAGGATTGGAGCAATTAGAAAAAACAGTCGGGGAACTGCAGGTCATGATCGTGTCACTTTATGACTTATATATGACCTATCAAGAGACAAAGTGGAATCAAACCGCTTTTTGGAAGAAAATATTCCACATCCTTAATAATCGGTATGAACAAATTGTTTTTCTGCTTCCCATTCAATTCTTGCAGGATTCTAAAGAAACGGACCACTTTTTTGAGCTAAAGGATTTGCTGGCTCGAACAACAATGGGGGCATCAGCAATCCAGTTTTTTTATTTACCGACGATTTTTGGTCCATGGCAGCCATCGTCCTTTCTTTTTCAACGGTCGATGCTGCCTAAACATAAAGACAATTCCGATCCGTTTATTGTGCGGGAATGGATATGGGATGCCATTTATGTCGATGATGCTCTCAATGTAATAATGAAAATAATTGAAAAGGGAGAAAACGGGGATTATATAATTGAAAGCGGTGTTAAGAACAGTTGGGGAACATGCGCTGATCTTTTAAATATCGACCAAAGCATTCTGAACGCAGGTGAAAATCCCTTAAAGTGTACTGAATACGAAATTAAGAGAGTTCCCGAAGGGGAAATTACCCCTTACCCTGAAGCGCTTGCCAGGCAAAGAGGACATCTGGAGCGATTGCTTGATTTCGATCAATTAATCTAAACATTTCTCAAAAATGGCAATGATTAACTTTTCATTTGCTGCTTGGAAGGGTAGAATAGTATTGGTACTTTAACCAAAAATGCGGAAAGTGGAAAGTAAGGAGAACAGGATGAACACGCAGGACAAGTCGTTACAATTTATGCAGATTGCCTTTAAATATTTGCCAGAAGCGAAAGCTCAATTAGACCAGGCTGGTGTCGAGCTATCAATGGAGATGGTTCAGCCCTTTATGGAACTATTCACCAAAGTTATGCAGGAAGCCTACGAACTTGGCTGGCAGGAAGCACTGACAGCGCAGAATCAGGAGTAATTTTGGGGGATGATGCGAATCATCCTCTTAGCTGTTTTTCATAAACAATTGGGCGGATAATGGTTGCGTTACAACATAATCATTGTTAAAATTAGTACCAAGTCATAATAATTGATAATAAAAATGGTGGATGATAGAAATGTCCATCAGGGTTCGTCCACTTTTTTTGTGGCACATTGCCACATATGAAAAAAGAAATTTCAATTATAAAGGAGATTGGTATATGAACGCCGGAATCGTTGGAATAGGGAGATATTTGCCTGAAAATATCGTCACAAATGCGGATCTTGAAAAAAGAATGGACACATCTGATGAATGGATTCGAACAAGAACGGGCATCGAAGAAAGACGGATAGCAGGAGATGATATTGACACATCTGATATGGCATTCGAAGCAGCAAAAAATGCGATTGAAGATGCAGGAATTTCCCCTGAAGATATTGATTTAATCCTTGTAGCAACAGTTACGCCTGACAGGCCATTCCCAACAGTGTCATGTATGCTGCAGGAAAAACTGGGAGCTACCAAAGCGGCAGCTATGGATATCAGTGCCGCATGTGCCGGCTTTATGTATGGAATCATTACCGCAAAGCAATTTATTGAATCCAATGATTATAAATATGTATTAGTGGTCGGTGTTGAAAAACTTTCGAAAATAACAGATTGGAATGACCGCAATACCGCCGTTTTATTTGGAGATGGAGCAGGCGCCGCTGTTATCGGCCAGGTTTCAGGAAATCGCGGTATCCTTTCTTTCGAGCTTGGTGCAGATGGAACAGGCGGAAAACATTTATATCAAGACGAATATATCATCATGAACGGCCGGGAAGTTTTTAAATTTGCCGTCAGACAAATGGGTGAAAGCTGTATTAATGTGCTTGAAAAAGCAGGGCTTTCCAAGGAGAATGTCGATTTCTTTATTCCCCACCAAGCCAATATTCGCATTATGGAAGCTTCAAGACAAAGGCTTGAAGTTCCTGAAGAGAAGATGTCAAATACAGTTCATAAATATGGCAATACTTCTGCCGCTTCTATTCCGATTTCACTTGTGGAAGAGTTGCAAGCTGGTAAAATTAAAGATGATGATCTGCTTGTCATGGTTGGCTTTGGCGGAGGGCTGACATGGGGAGCCATTGCGATGCGCTGGGGAAAATAAATAGCATCCATTCAATTTAAAGAATCAAAATATATTTTCTAATTTGCAGAGAAGGAGATGCTTAAAATGGAGAAACGCAGAGTAGTAGTGACAGGTATTGGAGCCGTCACTCCACTTGGACTTGATGTTGAAACCACTTGGAAGAACATACTGGAAGGAAAATCGGGGATCGGACCGCTGACAAGGGTAAATGCAGATGAATATCCTGCAAAGGTTTCTGCAGAAGTAAACGATTTTGATCCTGAACAATTTATGGAGCGTAAAGAAGCCAGGAAAATGGACCGCTTCACTCAATTTGCCGTTGCCGCAGCACAGATGGCTGTTAAGGATGCTGATCTTACTATAACTGAGGAAAATGCGCCGCGTGTTGGTGTTTGGATCGGTTCCGGAATCGGCGGAATGGAGACTTTTGAAAATCAATACGAAACATTTTTAAAAAGAGGTTATCGCAGAGTCAGCCCATTTTTCGTGCCTATGCTGATTCCAGATATGGCTACAGGTCAGGTTTCGATTATGTTGGGAGCGAAAGGCTTTAATTCTTGTACGGTTACAGCATGTGCTACAGGAACAAACTCCATTGGTGATGCTTTCAAGGTTATTCAGCGGGGAGATGCTGACGCTATGGTTACCGGCGGAGCAGAAGCGCCAATTACCAAAATGTCTGTTGCTGGCTTCTGTGCCAATACCGCTCTTTCAACAAACCCGGATCCAAAGACAGCTTGCCGCCCATTTGACAAAAACCGCGATGGCTTCATTATTGGGGAAGGATCAGGTATTGTTGTTCTTGAAGAACTTGAACATGCTTTAGCACGTGGTGCTAAGATCTATGCTGAAATCATTGGTTACGGGGCAACAGGTGACGCCTATCATATTACAGCACCTGCACCAGGCGGTGAAGGCGGCGCGAGATCAATGAAAATGGCATTAAACGATGCCGGCTTAAAACCTGAAGAAATTGATTATATCAATGCCCATGGTACAAGTACGGAATATAATGATAAATTTGAAACAGCAGCTGTTAAAGAAGTTTTCGGTGAACATGCCTATAAATTAGCGATGAGCTCAACAAAATCAATGACAGGCCATCTTCTTGGGGCAGCAGGCGGTGTGGAAGCGATCTTCTCAGTATTAGCGATCCGCGACAGCATTCTTCCGGCTACCATCAATTATGAAACTCCGGATCCTGATTGTGATTTGGATTATGTTCCAAATGCAGCCCGTCCGCAAGCGATTAATACGGTCATGAGCAACTCACTCGGCTTCGGCGGACATAATGCTACGATCGTCTTTAAAAAATATCAATAAAAACAATAAAGCCCTGGCTAAGGAGCCAGGGCTTTTACATTGTCGAACCATTTTATGCACCCGCTCATAAAATGCTTAGAAAAGGCAATTTATTGGAGTGGGACAATGGGAATCATAAGAACGGATCAGTGGATGCAAAAGGAATTTAACCGTCCAATCGAGATTTGTGAAAGGTTGATTCCTTTTTTTAATGGACAAAAGGCGGGTGCGATTTACAACCAACTGTTAAATTTCGGTATGTTTAAACCTTCTCTAGCAAGCTGGGAAACTTTTGAAAATATGCTTGAAGAAAATAAATGGGATAAAACCAATGATATCTATCACTATTTTCAGAGAAAATGGTCCGGGCCGGATATTCCGATTTTTCTATTTCCCATCCAGCAAAGCGGCGGATTTTTTCGGAGAAAGGAAAGAGGAAAATCAGGCGTTTCTTTTTCAGATAAATTATTTCTTTTTTTATCCCAAGACATTGATCAGGCAGAATTAGAGGCACTCTTTGTGCATGAATACCATCATGTCTGCCGATTAAATAAATTAAAAGGGAATATTGAGGATTATACGTTACTGGATTCCATGATTATTGAAGGGCTGGCCGAATATGCGGTATTAAGACACTGCGGGAAAAAATACTTAGCGGAATGGTGCAGCCTTTATTCGGAAGATGAAATGAAATATATTTGGAATAAGTATTTAAAAGACAATTTAATGATTCGGAAAAAAAACAAAAGGCATGATGACTTGTTGTATGGTAACGGCAGATTTCCAAAACTGGCCGGGTATGCAGCGGGCTTCTGGATTGTCCGAAACTATTATCAAAAGAATCCATTTTTAGTAAAAAGATCATTTTCTCTTCCGGCAAAAAAGTTTATTGATGATGCTATATTTACCGCCTAAAGCCGTTTAAGAATGAAATAAACGGGATTGGATTTAACTATCTGTGAAGGAATAATTTAACTAATGTCTGCCCATACTGATTGACAAATAGTTTCTTGAAGTGAGGGGTTGTACAATGTTATATCTTCATGATGTTTGGGTCAATTGGTTTGAAGGGGAAGAAAATGGTTACAATGTATGCCACTTTCATGAATGGCGCAAAGATGACGGGGTGGAACTATTAGACCAAGTACCTCTTATAAAAGTACATGATGTTTTATTTAATTATATTGAAAATGATCTTTCCGAGTTACCTCAACAGCTTCTAAATGAGATTTACCAAAAAGCCTATTTGCGAAAAAACCACGAACGAATTCAATTGGATTATTGTTTTGTTGTAACAGATGGAGTTGGAATATTAGCTGTTGATACAATTGGATATAATATTCCGATTCGAAAAAGCCGGCTGATTCCAAGGCAGGAGCAGCTTGTTTATGAAATGATTGAGAATCATGATGCGTCAGAGTATTCATTTCATAACAAACAAACGCTCAAAGATTTTCATATTCTCTCCCCTGAACCGGGAATGATGTTTGGATTGACGAGAAAAGAGCGTCAGCTAAAACAGCTCTTATTTATGGCTCTGGATCAGCTGCATTCATCAAATAATGAAGCAGAAGTCAGGTACTGGTATACGGAATGGTGCCCGGAGCGATATCCGTTGATTCAGGAATTAACGTTTGAAGACGCTTGGAGATGTTTGTTTGATGAGATCAAATTTGGCTGGTCGGAAAGGCATGAAAATTTTTGTGAAAATCTGATTAAAGGTCAGCCGTTTTTTGAAAAGCTCTGGGAAATGGAACATGGCTCAAAAGTAAATTAAAAGCCTGCCCCAAAAGGTATAATCGCATACCTTTTGCGGGTCAGGCTTTTGTTTTTTTATCTTCGCTTTCTTCCAAGTCCCATAGCATTTTCCATTTTTTTAAGCATTTTACCTGCGACCTTGTTGGCTTTTGCAGCACCTTCATCGAGAATATCATCAAGTTCGCTTGAATCAATTAACTGATGGTATTTGTCTTGGATTGGTTTAAGGGCATTAACGACCACTTCCGCTAAATCAGCCTTGAAATCGCCATAACCTTTCCCAACATACATCTCTTCAATTTCCGGAATCGTTTTTCCTCCTAAGATGGAATAAATCGATAATAAGTTAGACACACCCGGTTTATTTTCTCTGTCATATTTAACGAATCCGTCAGAATCGGTAACCGCACTTTTAATCTTCTTCTCAATTTCTTTGGGGTCATCCAAAAGGGCAATGAAGGCTTTTTTATTCGGGTCTGATTTGCTCATTTTTTTCGTTGGATCCTGTAATGACATAATCCGAGCCCCCACCTTAGGGATGCTGACTTCAGGAAGCGTAAAGATTTCGTTGTATTTTTTGTTAAACCTTTCAGCTAAATCGCGGGTTAGCTCCAGATGCTGCTTTTGATCTTCGCCGACTGGAACGAGGTCGGTACTGTATAATAAAATATCAGCTGCCATTAATGGCGGATAGGTTAACAAACTTGCCGAAACCGCATCTTTCCCGGCAGATTTATCTTTAAACTGCGTCATTCGTTCAAGTTCACCTATGTAAGAAATGCACTGCATCATCCATCCTGCCTGGGCATGGGCCGGAACTTCAGACTGAATAAAAAGCGTTGCTTTCTTCGGATCGATTCCTACTGCAAGATATAACGCCGCAAGACTTTTGATATTTTTACGCAGCTCCAACCGATCTTGAGGGACGGTGATCGCATGCTCATCAACTATACAGAAGTAGCAGTTATATTCATCCTGAAGCTCGACAAACTGCCGCAATGCTCCGATATAGTTTCCAAGCGTAATCGTCCCACTTGGCTGAATTCCTGAAAAAATTGTTTTCATCAACAATACCTCCTGCTAAAAGTGTAAAACAAATAAAAAGACCACTCTCCCTGTATATAGGGACGAATGGTCGCGGTGCCACCCTAAATTACTCAACATTTGAGTCACTCAGTGCCATATGTGATTACGGCTCCTATTAACGCAAGGATCACGTCTATTCCTACTTTTTCACTTATTAAAATGAAATGTTCAGAATGAAGCTCCAAAGTCCATTCCGTATTATTTCGTGTTTGTTTTCACCATCCACAAACTCTCTGCAAACGAATTAAAATACGTACTAATCTTTATCATAGCTCATGCTCTTTTAAAGTTTTTCGATAACCATATTATAAAGAAATGAATAATGGTAATCAAGTCCGTTAGTTATAATAGAAAATCAGCGCAATTCCCATACATAAACCCGTGAGTAATCCATGAAAGAACAATGGTTTATGATTAATGGCAACCAGTTTTGATAAAGGCCTTAGTTCACCCATTTTCTCATTTTCGTGGGCTCTTGAAAAAGCAATTGTAAAAGCCTTTTTAACAACATCAAAAAAACCAGTCTGAATAACAAAAACGAACAAGGCGATGAGGAATAAGGCAGCTGAAACGTAAAAAGATATATTAATATAATACAAAATAGATATTTCATTATAGTGAAGTAGTTCGATGATTAAAATAAAGAATTGTAATATAATAAAACACAAAAGATGTTTAATGAGTGATTTTTGCAATGAAAATCCCCCTAATAGCTATTATATATGGATGTTATACAGTAAGAATTATAACATATTGTTAGTGTTTAAATTGTTCGATAATAGAAAAAATATTTTTAAAAAATAATGTACAAACTTTTTATGGAAATGTATAATAAGCATTACAGAAGTTTTCTGAAAAAATAAACAGGGAGGTCTATTTTTGAAAAAGTCTAAATTTTCACTATTAGTAGTATCAACACTGGCTGCAAGTATGTTCTTGAGTGCTTGTTCCGGTGGATCGAGCACTAATAACAATTCAAGCAAGGAAAAAACAAGCTCTACTGGTCAGCTTGCTGCTAAACAAGTAATTAATGTTTTGGAAACTGCCGAAATTCCAACTTTGGATAGCGTAATGAACCAGGATGTTCTCGGCAGCGAAATACTTGCACAAGTAACATCAGGTTTATACCGTCTGGATAAGACGGGTACAAAGGCAATTCCTGATGATGCTGTTGGAGCACCTAAATTTAATGCTGATAAGACAGTATTAACAATTAATTTGAAAAAGAATGTCAAATGGTCTAACGGAGACCCTGTTACTGCACATGATTACGTCTTCGCATGGCAGCGTGCGATTGATCCTAAAACGGCATCACCATATGGCCCATATATGATGTCAGATAAAATTAAAAATGCAACTGAAATCAGTGAAGGTAATGCGCCGGTTTCATCTCTTGGTGTTAAAGCAATAGACGATTATACGCTGGAAATCACCTTAGTCAGAGCGCTTCCGTATATTGATTCATTATTAACATTCACAGCATTCTATCCGCAAAATCAAAAGTATGTTGAAGCACAAGGCGCCGACTATGCAAAAGATGCTGCCCACCTGCTTTACAGCGGTCCATTTAAAATGACTAAATGGGACGGCACGTCAGCTGACCAATGGACGTTAGAAAAGAATGCAGATTACTGGAATGCCAAAAACGTTACATTACAGCAAGCTAATTTTAACGTTGTTAAGGATCCTCAAGCAGCTGTAAACGCATATACAGCCAAACAAGCTGATATTACAGGAAGACTTGCTTCATCAGCAATTATTTCGCAGTATCAGGGTTCAAAAGATTTGGTGCAATATCTTGAACCATCTATGTGGTGGCTGAAGATGAATGAAAATAATCCGGTTTTGAAAAATGTCAATATTCGTAAAGCTATTGCTATAGCGATTGACAGGAAACAATATGTTAATAACGTGTTGGCAAACGGCTCAGTTGAAGCAAATTACATTGTGCCAAAACAGTTTACTTTCAATAATAACAAAGACTTCCGTGCTGACACCGGATCTTATCTGAAAACAAATAAAACAAAGGCTAAAACGCTTTGGGAACAAGGATTGAAAGAATTAGGAAAAACATCTGTAACGTTTACGATGGTTGGTCAAGATACTGAAACAGCGAAGAAAGAGGATGCATTCATTAAAGACCAATTGGAGAAAACTCTTCCTGGCTTAACGGTTAATATTCAAAGTGTTCCGTTCAAAATCCGTATTGACCGCGAAGACAAGCAAGATTATGACCTGTTGCATGCCGGATGGGGACCAGACTACTCTGACCCTATGACGTTCATGGATCTCTTCTTAACAGGCGGAGGTCAAAACCACATGAGCTACAGTGATTCAAAATATGATAAGTTGGTTAAAGATGCCCAAACTACTTTAGCTGCTAAACCAGATGAGCGTTGGAAAGCTCTTCAAAAGGCTGAGAAAATCCTGTTAGAAGACGACGCAGCATTGGCACCACTTTATCAGCGTTCCGTTAATCTATTAGTAAATCCAAAAGTAAAAGGTTTACAGCATAACCCTTATTCCGATTATAGTTTCGAATACATTAAAGTATACAAATAAGAGGAATTTATAACCAAATAAAAAGAGAGTATATTAACTTATACTCTCTTTTTACCTGTATCAGAATTGTCGAAAAGTGTCTAAAATTTAGTGAATTAGGAGGTGTCGGCATGGCAAAATATATCTTACAGCGGATTGTCTATATGATTATTACGTTATTTATAGTTGTTTCTGTAACCTTTTTCCTCATGAAGTTAATTCCAGGTACCCCTTTTAATAGCTGGGAAAAACTTTCAGATACCCAGCGCCACATATTATTAGTAAAGTATGGATTTGATCAGCCAGTGCCTGTTCAATATGTTCATTATTTAACGAACATGCTAAAAGGTGATTTAGGTGTCTCCTTCCAATTTAATAATACCCCGGTAACTGAACTGATCCTCGAGCGGATTAGTCCTTCGGCGATACTTGGTGCCCAGGCAATGATTGTCGGTGCCTTGCTGGGAATACTTTTAGGCGTTGTGGCTGCATTGAAACAAAATACATGGGTTGATTATGGCGCCACATTTGTTGCAGTAATTGGAAAGTCCGTTCCGAGCTTTGTTTTTGCCGGTCTTTTGCAATTTTATATTGCTGTGAAATTAGGATGGCTGCCAGTTATGTTTTGGAAAGGACCTTCCTATACCATTCTCCCAACTATTGCTTTGGCAATGTTTCCAATTTCCATTGCCGCCCGTTTTATGCGCACAGAAATGGTGGAAGTTTTGGGATCAGATTATATTACTCTTGCTAAAGCCAAAGGTGCAAGCTATTGGCAAATCAGTATAAAACATGCATTAAGAAATGCTTTGATTCCGGTTATTACGGTTATGGGACCGTTAGCAGTAAGTTTAATGACCGGATCGCTTGTTATTGAAAATATTTTTGGAATTCCCGGCATTGGGGATCAATTTGTTAAATCCATTATGGTAAATGACTATCCCGTTATTATGGGAACATCGATATTGTTTGCCGCATTATTTGTAGCCATTATTTTGGTAGTTGATATTCTTTATGGAATTATCGATCCGCGTATTCGTATTCAAGGGGGGAAAGGTTAATGATTAACCAAGAACAAGTAATCTCGAAAGATATGTTTGCCCCCGCCCATATTGATCCATCCAAAAGCGAGGCCATTGCCAAGCCGAGTCTAAATTTTTGGCAGGATTCCTGGCTGCGGGTCCGTAAAAATAAAGGGGCAGTAGTCAGCTTAGTAGTGGTTATCATTTTGCTTATTTTATCGTTTGTAGGTCCATTAATCACACCATATAAATTTGATACCCAAAATACGGATAATCATGACCTGCCGCCCCGGATACAGGGCATAGAGAACGTTCATTGGCTTCCATTTGACGGCACTTTAACGAATAGAGCCGGTATAACCTATAATGCCTATGAAGTCCGTCATGTGAAACAGTATTATTGGTTCGGAACGGATGAGCTTGGCCGTGATATTTTTGCCCGGACGTGGAAAGGAACTCAGGTATCCCTATTCATCGCTTTTATGGCAGCATTGGTTGATATGCTGATTGGAGTATCCTATGGGGCCATATCGGGTTATCTTGGCGGACGCTTGGATAGTTTTATGCAGCGGATTTTGGAGATTATCGTAGGGATTCCAAACTTAATAGTAGTTGTATTAATGATTCTTGTCCTGAAGCCCGGAATTATTCCAATTATTATTGCGATTACTTTTACCAGCTGGACAAGTATGGCACGGGTCGTCCGCGCTCAAGTATTGAAATTTAAAAATCAGGAATTTGTTTTGGCAGCGAAGACACTTGGCGCCACAGATGGGTCCATTATTTTTAAGCATATGATTCCCAATATGTTTGGGGTCATCATTATTAATACAATGTTTTCGATTCCAAATGCAATTTTCTTTGAAGCGTTCTTAAGTTTTATTGGGTTAGGTTTGCAGGAGCCTAATGCATCTCTGGGAACATTAGTAAACCAGGGATATAAATCATTAATTGCATACCCTTATCAAATGATCATTCCATCTATAATGATTGCATTAATCATGGTTTGCTTTAACCTGTTAGCAGATGGATTAAGGGATGCATTAGATCCGAAAATGCGTGATTAGAAGGTGGTGAATTGAGATGGATAAAGTACTAGAAGTAAAGGATTTAAATATATCATTTCATACTTTTGCCGGAGAAGTAAAAGCCATTCGAGGTGTAAGTTTTGACTTGTACAAGGGTGAGACACTAGCAATTGTCGGAGAATCGGGCTCAGGCAAATCCGTTACAACGAAGGCTGTTATGCGTCTTCTTCCTGAATCCAATTCTGAAATAAAAGAAGGCCAAATCTTATTTGATGGCAAGGATTTAACAAAACTGAAAGATAAACAGATGCAAGGAATACGCGGTCATGATATTTCTATGATTTTCCAGGACCCGATGACCTCATTAAATCCAACAATGAAAATTGGAAAACAAATAATGGAACCTTTGATTAAACACCAGAAGATGAGTAAAGCAGCAGCAAAAGAAAGAGCTGTCGAATTACTACAACTTGTTGGTATCCCTAAACCAGAGATTCGTGTGGATCAATATCCACATCAATTTTCAGGGGGAATGAGACAAAGGGTTGTCATTGCTATTGCCCTTGCCTGCAATCCGAAGATTCTGATTGCGGACGAGCCTACTACGGCTTTGGATGTGACCATCCAAGCGCAGATTCTTGAATTGATGAAGGATTTGCAAAAGAAAATTGATACATCCATTATTTTTATTACCCATGATCTTGGGGTTGTCGCAAATGTGGCTGATCGCGTTGCAGTTATGTATGGCGGGAAAATAGTTGAAATCGGAACAGCTGATGAAATTTTCTATAATCCTAAGCATCCATACACATGGGGTTTGATCAGTTCTATGCCTAGTTTGGATGCAAGAGATGAGGAATTATACTCTATTCCCGGAACACCGCCTGATTTATTGGATCCTCCTAAAGGAGATGCATTTGCACCGCGAAACCCTTATGTCATGAAAATTGATTTAGAGCAGGAACCTCCAATGTTTAAAATATCTGACACCCATTATGCGGCAACATGGTTATTGCACCCTGATGCTCCAAAAGTAGAACCTCCGGAAGCTGTGAAAAAGCGGCAGCTTCAATTCAATGCTTTAAAGGAGGCGAAATAAATGGCTGAGAAGGACAAATTGCTTGAAATTAAAAATTTAAAACAGTACTTTAACGTTGGAAAAGCGAACGAGGTTAAGGCGGTTGACGGCGTTTCCTTTGATATTTATAGAGGTGAAACTTTAGGTTTAGTTGGTGAATCAGGCTGCGGAAAATCAACAACAGGCAGGACGATTATTAACCTATATAATGCAACTTCAGGAGAAGTCCTTTTTAATGGAGAGAATGTACACGGTAAAAAATCAAAGTCAGAACGCAAAATGTTTAACCGCAAAATGCAAATGATTTTTCAAGACCCGTACGCTTCATTAAACCCGCGATTAAAGGTGGCCGATATCATTGCCGAAGGAATTGATATTCACGGACTTGCAAAAACAAAGCAAGAGCGGATGGAGAGAGTTTATGAGCTGCTCGAAACTGTTGGATTAAACAGAGAACATGCTAATCGTTACCCGCACGAATTTAGCGGCGGTCAGCGTCAGCGGATTGGAATAGCCCGCGCATTGGCTGTTGAACCGGAATTTATCATTGCGGATGAACCTATTTCCGCACTGGATGTTTCGATCCAAGCACAGGTTGTCAACCTGATGAAAAATCTTCAAAAGGAAAAAGGGTTAACCTATTTATTTATTGCACACGATCTTTCGATGGTAAAGTATATCAGTGACCGAATCGGTGTTATGTATTTTGGGAAATTGGTTGAACTTGCTCCAGCGGAAGAATTGTATAAGAACCCTCTGCATCCTTATACTCAATCACTGCTGTCAGCAATTCCATTGCCAGACCCAGTTTCCGAGCGGACCCGGCGACGCATATCCTATGATCCTGCTGTGCATCAGTATGCGGAGAACGAAGCATTAGAACTGCGCGAAATCACAAAAGATCACTTTGTGCTTTGCTCTAATCAAGAGTATGAACAAATGATTCATGGTGCTCCAAAAATTTCCACATTCTAAGAATGGCGGATTAAATAAAAATAACCAAAAGAAAAAACGATCCGATTAGGAGATCGTTTTTTCTGATTATATTTAATTTAGGCACCTGTTTATTTTCGATTGCCGCCAACCATTTTCCAGCCGGTTTGAAATCTAGCTGATTGATCAACGAATTCATTTTTGTTCTTACCGCCAAAAACTTTTTCCCCGATTCCGTTCAAAATAACTCCCATTAAAGCAGTAATCCCAACGACTAGTACTGTCACAATAAGCAAATCTGTAAGATAACCAACCATAATAAAACCTCCATTTACTAATAACAAGTCAACATAAGTTTACTTGTTTAACAATCCCCTCCTTTTCATTTTAAAAGAACTTTTTCTCGAAAGGAAGAGGTAAATGATAAAAAGTGAAAAAATTCAAGTAATATGTATACGTTTTCATTTTCTTTTTTTAATTGAGAATAAAGTTAATAAAAAGTTAAGGTTTGAATGATAAAATCACGAAAATGAAGGAAGAAAGAAGGACAATATTCATATTTTCGGGATAGTAACTTTTACATAGTAAGGGATTTGTTTCCAAAAGTATAAACCAGTATATTAATGTTATTAACGGATTCAAGGTGGCAACGCAAAATATGTATGAAATTTTTTTGACAAAACTTTGTCAAAAATAGTAACAATCAATTTTTATATATATTTATAAGATTATTCGATAATATTTTTGAAAAGGGATACCTTTTTTTTATTTCGTGGTGTATAATTATGATATAAATTACTTAATTAAATTTATTTTAATCTAATGAATTTTTAACTTACAGCACGTTTTTTATATAACTGGATCCCTTAAATAAAAGGAGTGTGGAGCACAATGGTTATTTTATACACTTCACCAAGTTGTACATCGTGCCGGAAAGCAAAGGCATGGTTAGAAGAACACGAAATTCCATATAAAGAAAGAAATATTTATTCTGAACCCTTATCCATTGATGAAATCAAAGAAATCCTCAGAATGACTGAGGATGGAACGGATGAGATTATTTCAACCCGGTCAAAGACTTTCCAAAAATTAAATGTGAATTTGGAAAATATGCCATTACAAGATTTATTTGAACTGATTAAGGCCAATCCCGGATTACTCCGCCGTCCAATCATAATCGACGAAAAGCGGCTTCAGGTAGGCTATAATGAAGATGAGATCCGCCGGTTCCTGCCAAGAAAAGTCCGTACTTTCCAACTGCGGGAAGCTCAGAGAATGGTTAATTAAAAAAATGTGAAGACCTTCGCCTGAAGGTCTTTTGTTCTATCCTTAAAGAATTTGTGAATATCCCGCAAACCTGTTATAATATGTAGAATTATATTATGGTAAGAATAAAATTTCTTGATATTTTATTTCCCTTCTTGCAACTTTTATCATAAAATATAAGTACAAGAATTACTCGCTTTAATAAACCAAAATTAAGGGTATATGATATCCTGTATCGTCTGCTTGGGGGTATTTAGTCCCTTCAATCTGGAAATGGAAGGGAGTATGAAGGATGGACATAGAACGCATTAATGAGAATACGGTAAAGTTTTACATTTCATACGTTGATATAGAAGAAAGAGGCTTCGACCGTGAAGAAATTTGGTACAATCGCGAGCGAAGTGAGGAATTGTTCTGGGAAATGATGGAGGAGGTTCATCAAGAAGAAGAATTTGCGGTCGAAGGCCCGCTTTGGATTCAAGTTCAAGCTTTAGAAAAAGGACTTGAAATTTTAGTGACAAAAGCGCAAATTTCTAAAGATGGACAAAAATTTGAATTGCCGATCCCAACTGACAAAGATCTTCCAGTTGATGAGAATATTGAGCAACTATTAGACGAGCACCTGCATCAGGGTGAATCACTCGAAGATATTCTCCCAGATGAACTAGGATTGGAAATGGTTATATCTTTCCAGGATTTTGAGGATGTGATCATGCTTTCTAAGCGGACAGAATTTGATGATCTCGTGACGCGTCTTTATTTCTTCAATGGAAAGTATTATTTATACATTGAATTTATGGAAGAAATGAATGAAGAAGTAATCGATGATCTTTACAGCGTAATTCTTGAATACGGAAATGAAACACCTGTAACCATTCACAGGCTCCAGGAATATGGCAAAGAAATAATTTCGCAGGATGTTTTTCGTGAAATAAGAAAACATTTTAGTTAAACGCGTACCGATTTCATTCTTGAAATCGGTATTTTTAACATTATCAGATAATTGAAGTGCTGGCAGGTGAGGAGTTCTGAAAAATACAGTCAGAGTCATTTTATTTTTAGTTATCATATCAGTTCTTTTATATTTTTTTAGGGAAGATTTACAAGGCGGGATCTTTCGATTCTTAAGTTTATTAATTTCTCTT
This sequence comes from uncultured Bacillus sp., assembly GCA_964484065.1. Lineage (GTDB taxonomy): Bacteria > Bacillota > Bacilli > Bacillales > Cytobacillaceae > JAEVLT01. Next base: position 25,950 of record CAZAEW010000021.1, on the reverse strand, counting down.
TCTGTCATCTTTATTGGATTTGTTATATTCCTTGAAAATCGCCATCCGGCCCAGACCTTGACATGGCTTGTCGTTCTAGGAAGTTTTCCGCTTGTCGGCTTTATCTTTTATCTTCTGTTTGGCCGGACCAGTTATCGGAAAGAACGGATGTTTCGGAAAAAATATTTCTTGGATAAGCAGGCATTTTTGACGGTAGAAGGAGAAGATGACCCGCGAAGCGCGGAGAAGGCTGCGCAGCTTGGCGATCATCAGCATCGGCTGTTTCAATTGGCTCAAAAACTGGGGAACAGTCCGATATCTTTTGATACAGCAACCAAAACATTAACGAATGGTGATGAAACTTTTCACCATATTATTCGGGAGTTGAAAAGAGCTCGTCACCACATACATATGGAATATTACATTGTCCGAGATGATCATATCGGACAGACGATTAAAGATATCCTGATTGAAAAAGCAAAGCAAGGTGTAAAGGTTCGATTTTTGTTTGATTCCGTGGGATCTTGGAAGCTTTCAAAAAAATATATTGCCGACTTGAGAAATGCCGGAGTGGAGGCGGTCGCTTTTGGGCCGGTAAAATTGCCGTTTTTAAACAGTAAGTTTAATTTCCGCAACCACCGCAAGATTATCGTCATTGATGGAAATCTCGGTTTTGTCGGCGGGTTAAACATTGGAGATGAATACTTAGGCAGAGATAAAAATATTGGATTTTGGCGTGATACCCATTTGATGGTAAAGGGAGAAGCGGTCAGAACGCTTCAGCTCATCTTTTTGCAGGACTGGTATTACATGACGAACTACAGTTTTTTAACTGCAGAATATCTATCTCCGCAGCCAAGCAACAAAAGCCACGGAGGCGTTCAACTGATTGCCGGCGGGCCGGATAACGAGTGGAGTGTTATTAAAAATATCTTTTTTGCGATGATTACATCTGCTGAAAAATCGGTTTGGATTGCATCACCTTATTTTATTCCCGATGAGGATATTTTTTCAGCTATAAAAATAGCTGCTTTGAGCGGGGTGGATGTCCGTTTATTGGTTCCGAACCGCCCGGATAAACGGATTGTTTTTCACGCAAGCCGTTCGTATTTTCCTGAACTCTTAGAAGCAGGAGTTAAAGTTTATGAGTACCAGCGCGGATTTATGCACAGTAAAATTGTGATTGTCGACCATGAACTTGCTTCGATTGGGACTTCCAACATGGATATGAGAAGTTTTCATTTGAATTTTGAAGTGAATGCTTTCTTATATCGGACGAAAAGTACTCAAAAATTAGTAACAGAATATTTGAATGACCTTGAGTATTCGAAACAGCTGGACCTTGAAACGTTTGGAAAACGGAATATCGGCATCCGCCTGCTTGAATCGACTGCAAGACTTTTATCGCCAATGCTGTGACAATGCGGAGCATGTTCTTTAAAAAGAATATGCTCTTTTTCTTTTTTAAAAGGATTTTCGAAGTGCTGAAACGAAATGTATTAGCGGAGGTGAGATTTTTTGTTAACGGCAAAATTGAAAAACGGAAACAGGCTTAACCTTGGTTATCCTTACAAAAAAGAAACCCTTTTGTCACTGAGAAAGAGGGAAGAATTTTTTTGTCCGGTATGCGGCGAAAAAGTGATTCTCAAACTGGGCGACAGCAAAATTTATCATTTTGCCCATCTAAAAGGAGGCGAGTGCAGAACTTTTTATGAAAATGAAACGGAATGCCATATGAAAGGAAAACTGCTGTTTTTCCGGTGGCTGACCCGGCAAAAGGCGAACGCGGTTCTTGAATATTATGACCGGGACATTCAGCAGCGTCCGGATATCCTTTTCCATTATCAAAATAAGAAGTATGCACTCGAATATCAATGTTCCGCTATCTCGGAACAAATCTTTCGGCAGAGAACCGAAGCATACATTGCCGCCGGTTATATTCCGCTCTGGATTATCGGAGAAAAAAAGGATGGCAATCATCCTGGACAATTCAGCGGATTAACGAACTTTAACTATTTATTTCTCCGAACAGCCGAAAATGGCCGGTTTTACCTTCCCAGTTTTTCCCCAGATAATAGCACACTTCAATTACTCTCTTCGATTTTTCCCTACTCTTCGAAAAAGGCCCTTTTTCAAAAGACATCCATTTCTCTTGAAAAATTAACCCTTTCCCATTTACTTAATCCGGATTTGAAGCCCAATCTAAGAATCGATTATTGGAAAAATACAATGGAAAGAACGAAACTGTATTGGTTGATGCAGCCCAATCCTCAGCAAAAAAAATTCTTATTTGAACTATACCATCATCATCTTAATCTTGCCTTACTTCCTCCGGAAATTGGCTTGCCGGTTCCCCACGGACTGATGATTAAAACTCCGCCATTTGTATGGCAAACCTATTATTATCTTGACCTTTTGGAGAACAAGCTTCCAGGTGACTTTATGAATATTCGGGAAATAAAGCGGTGTTTGACTGGCAGAATCAAACGGGGAGAGATCATGACCAGGAATCTGCCGCTGTCCAAGAAACAGGACCCTCTGTTTGCCTATGCGGACTATACTTGCTTATTAACCCGGCTTGGGGTTTTAACAAGAAATACGGATGAACTTTTTCAGATAAAAAAACAATTGAACATACCTTTGACGAATCGCGAGATGGAAGAACGAACAGCTGCTTTCTATAAGGAGAACAGCAAATTTTTTTCATAAACAAATGCTTTGGGTATACTAGTTAATGAAGTTCTTCATGAATTTAAAAGGGTATCCAGGTGATGCAGAGAATATAAAATATAATGAGTATAGTTTTTTCTTAGGTACAAAAAAATTCAATAATGGATAAGTATCTGGATGATACTTTCATTTTGAAGAATGGAGGATGAAAATGACAAATGAAGCAGCAGTAAAATCTCTTCCTGTTAGAAGTGAGATTCCTACAGAAGAAACATGGAGATTAGAAGATATTTTTTCTAGTGATGACGAGTGGGAAAAAGAGTTTCAGAATGTGAAAAATCAAATTCCCGGTATCAATGACTTTCGGGGGAAGCTTGGAGAAAGTGCAGACCGTTTATATGAGGCGCTTCAGTATCAAGATAAGCTGTTAGAGCGAATTGGCAAGCTCTACACCTATGCTCACATGAGATACGATCAGGATACAACCAACTCCTTTTATCAAGGGATTGATGACCGGATGAAAAACTTATATTCACAGGCAGCAAGCCAGCTAGCCTTTATTGTCCCGGAGATCCTTTCGATTGATGAAAAGAAAATCAATGATTTTTTGGTGGGAAAAGCAGAACTCCAATTATATAAGCATGCCATTGAGGAAATCAATTTGCAGCGGCCGCATGTCCTATCTGCTGAACAGGAAGCCCTGTTGGCAGAAGCCGGTGAAGTAATGAATTCATCGAGCAATACATTCGGAATGCTTAATAATGCCGATCTGCAATTTCCAACGATTAAGGATGATGATGGGCATGAAGTGGAAGTGACCCATGGCAGATACAGCCGCTTTTTGGAAAGCTCGGTTCAGCGTGTCCGTCACGATGCGTTTAAAGCAGTTTATGACACTTACGGAAAATTCCGCAACACGTTTGCAAGCACCCTTAGCGGAAATGTGAAGAAGGATAATTTCAGCGCGAGAGTGAGAAATTACAACTCGGCAAGACATGCAGCGTTATCTGCTAATAACATACCTGAAAGTGTCTATGATAACCTTGTCCAAACGGTTAACGAGCATCTTCATTTATTGCAGCGCTATATCAAGCTCCGCAAAAAAGTGCTCGGCTTGGATGAACTTCATATGTATGATCTGTACACTCCGCTTGTCAAAGATGTCAAAATGGAAATTAAATACGATGAAGCAAAAGACCTTGTCTTAAAAGGTCTTGCACCGCTAGGAGAAGAATACTTAAAGGTATTAAGAGAAGGCTTTGACCAGCGTTGGGTCGATGTGCATGAAAATAAAGGGAAGCGAAGCGGTGCTTATTCTTCAGGAACATACGGGACAAATCCATATATTCTGCTGAACTGGCAGGACAATGTCAACAACTTGTTTACGCTCGCTCATGAATTCGGGCATTCTGTTCACAGCTACTTTACGAGAAAAAATCAGCCGTTCCCTTACGGGGATTACTCCATTTTTGTAGCTGAGGTTGCTTCAACATGCAATGAAGCGTTATTAAATGATTATTTATTAAGAACCATAGATGACGAGCAGAAACGGATTTATTTATTGAATCATTATTTAGAAGGCTTTAGAGGAACTGTGTTCAGACAAACGATGTTTGCAGAGTTCGAGCATCTGATTCATCAAAAAGCACAAAATAATGAGGCATTAACTGCAGATCTTCTCACAAAAGAATATTATGAGTTAAATAAAAAGTATTTTGGTGAGGAAGATATCACAATTGATGAAGAAATTGGCTTAGAGTGGGCACGGATCCCGCATTTCTATTACAATTATTATGTTTACCAATATGCTACCGGATTCAGCGCCGCCACCGCCTTAAGCAAACAGATTCTTGAGGAAGGGGAGCCGGCTGTTAAGCGGTATATTGAACAGTTCTTGAGTGCGGGCAGCTCGAATTATCCAATTGAGGTGCTGAAGAAAGCCGGCGTGGATATGACAAGCTCCGATCCAATCAAAAACGCCTGCAAAGTATTTGAAGAAAAACTCAATGAAATGGAAAAGTTACTTTCTTAAAAAGAAGGCGGACTGCCACCCTGGCAGTCCGCTTTTTAAAACCCTTTAAATTTTTTATCGCGATTGAGCATGGTGAAAAACAGAAAAAACGAAAAAAACAAGAGCGGAATGCTTAAAATAAGCGGAAAAATCTTCAGCAATGCAAGCAGATGCAAAAAAAAGGAACAGGAAATAAACAGTAGCATCAGAAGCAAAATCCATTTATTCAAAGTGAAGTTTCCTCCTTTTTTAGGTAACAGCTATGATCTATTTTACTTTTCAACAATTTGAATTATGAATATGACAATAATGTGAAATGAGGCACAAGGTTATTGTTTTTGGGTTTACTTTCATGGTATATTCTATACGTGAAGTTGATCACAACAAACATATACCCCTTTGTTTGACCGTGAAAAATTTCTCCCATCCCCTTTGTTCGTATTTATAGAAAAAGTCCCTAGGCACCGTTTGCTGATGGGACTTTTTCATTTTTACAAAAAAAACAGCCGCACGGAAATGGCGGCTGTTAATCCTCGATATATCTCCAAAGCTTTCCGCATTTTGCAGGAATCTGTTCCACTTTTTGTTTTAACAGTAATTTTTTCAATTCCCGCTCAACCTGGGAAGTAGGCATATTATAGATGGTTGCAATTTCATGTGAAGCAGCCAGCCTGAAGAAACGCATGAATGTCTCCAGCGGAGGCGGTGATGCTTGGAGAGGCTGGACTGACAGCATTTCAATCAATATTTGGACATAGACCTCATAAGGATAAACTCCGGCTATTTTAATTCCTTCTTCTTCCGCATTTTCATTAAAGAAGACAAGTGTCGGAGTTTCCTGAACATCCATTTCAGAAGTGATTTTTAAATCACACTGGAATGCCTTAGCGGCACTCTCGGAATGAATATCAGATATGAACTCATCAACGTCTAATCCAGCTTTGCGTGCACATTCGATTAACACATCGAAATGCCTAACGTTTTGCTGCTGTAAAAATAGGATCTCCTGAAATTTACGTAAAAACCGAATTCCGGCTTTTCGTCCCTGCAATTCTGCCGCCTTTATCGCAATCGAAACGATAAAAGGGGACGAGATAAAATTAAAAGAATAGTTACCATTATAGGTGGTTAGGTTTACCGGCTTTTCTAATAATTCTCCCCTGTTTTCATATTTCTTTTTTTTCCACAAATTTAAATCCGTAATTTTCCCGCTTAAAACATGTTTAATTGAAAAATATCGTCCGTATTCAATTTGCAGTTTTTTTAAGATCGGTTCAACTGTCCAGCATTCAGGACAAACAGGGTCAATAAAAAAATAAATTTCAATCGGTTTTTTATCGCTGCCAAGACAATGATGGGCAGAAGACAAATATTCTTGACTTTTCAATGATTTTCACCAGATATTTTTTCGTCATCTGGGGTATTAATCATATGCTGAGCAGTTAAAAACAACCGGGAGTAAAATTCATCACGGATGGGACCCTCTAATCCAACCTTGTCCATGGCCTGGCGCATACACGATAACCATGCCTCAGCTCTTCTTGGAGTAACGGCAAAAGGCATATGCCGGGCACGCATCATCGGATGCCCGTGTTCTTCTGTATAAATGGCTGGACCGCCTAAATATTGCGTTAAAAATTGCTTTTGTTTTCTTGCAATTTCAGATTTATCATTTGGAAATAGAGGAGAAAGATCAGGATTTTGTCCAACCAAGCCGTAAAACGTATCAACGAGACGGTGCAGCAAAGCTTCACCAATGGCATCATATGGTGTGGTTCTATTCTCGATCATGTTGATTACTCCTTTGTTTCTAGTCTGTTTGCTTTATTGTAACAATGCCGCATTTTTATCTCAAATAAATAGCTTGAGAAATGATGTTTTGTAATATTTTACCCAATCAAGCAACTGAAAAACCCCCTTGCTAAAAGGAGTACAAGGGGGCAAACAAATTAGAGTTTGCTGGTAATTTTATTGACATAGTTCATGGTTTCTTTAAACGGGGGAATGCCTCCGTATTTATCAACACTTCCGGGACCAGCATTGTAGGCAGCCAGTGCCAACTCGATGTCCCCGTTATATTTATCGAGCATTTGCCGTAAATATTTACTTCCGGCCATAATGTTTTGCTCTGGATCAAAAATATCATCAACACCTAAAGATCTGGCAGTGCCCGGCATTAACTGCATTAAGCCGGAAGCGCCTGATTTACTGAGAGCATTCGGATTAAAATTCGATTCCTGCTGAATAACAGCCTTGATTAAATTGGCAGGAAGATTATATTTTACGGCAGCCTCATTAATCATTTGATCCATTTCTCCGGAAGATTTCAGTAATGATAAAGGCGGCAGGGTTGTTGCTGCCAGCGCTGGTATTGCCTTAGAGGAAGAGGAATTGCTGTCCAGCGGCTTTGATAACGCAGTCATTTCATCATCTGTCAGGATCTCGTTAAGGATCTCTTGAAAAACAGAAGAATCATTTGAATCGGCACTGTTCGTGCCAAAGTTCTGAACAGCTTTTAAATCCAGCATGGCTCGAAGTTTATCAATATTCATGGCGTCTGCCCCTATCTGAATCATTTAATGGTTTAAGTACTTTTGCTGGTAAAAGCGGCGGATTTTATTGACCGTTTCCCGCTCTGGAATATGATGCTCTTGAAGAAACTGCAAAAAGATTTGCTGTCCCTTCTGATAGTTGTCTACTTCGTATTCTAACTCAAAATCTTCTTGATTTAAATAGTAACTGTGGTCAAAAACTAACAGCCCATCTTTAAAATGGATTTCCGCTCTTTTGGTTGTAAGCGAACCAAAATAAACGATTTTTGAAAAAATGCTGCCCATCTCGTCAATTTTAGATTGGATGATGCCGTTTGGAAACTGACTCGTTTCAATTGCATCCGCAGCCTCTTGCAATGAGATCAGCTGGTTTGTTTCAAGAAGCCCATCTTTGGCCGGCTGTTTCAAAGTCATTTCATACTCGCTGCCTTTTTGGCGGATCCTCAGTGCCGCACTATGCTCTTTTAATTGAAAATCAGGTGTATCGAAATAATAATTTTCCTGCGTAAAAAATTGCGTTTCGGGGATATGAAAATATTGAATCAGTCTTTGGTATTCTTCTTTTGTTAACATGTTTTTGAATTCAATTTCCAAGTTTTGTGACAATGTGCTCATCCTTTCTTAAATCGGCTTTTCTCATCTAATTATATTCTTAAAATGCTATTCTTGGGAGAATAGGGAGAATTATGTTAAAATGAGTACGTGTATGTTTAATGATTATCACTCATTTTCAGGCTGGAACTGAAATAATAAAATAGGAAAAAATACATAAAACAGAAAGGTCCTTCAAGTTATCTGAGGGGGTGGGAGATAGAAATGGATTCATGGGATTTGTTCTTAGCCCCATATAAACAAGCAGTTGAAGAACTTAAGGTTAAATTAAAAGGAATGCGCGGACAATTTGAATTAACTTCCACTCATTCACCGATCGAATTTGTGACAGGCAGGGTCAAACCAATTGCAAGCATTCTGGACAAAGCAAGTCAAAAGGGGATCGCACTCGATAAGTTGGAAGAAGAAATGCAAGATATTGCCGGACTTCGGATGATGTGCCAATTTGTGGATGATATCCGCAGGGTTGTCGAATTATTGAGAAATCGCAACGACTTTGAGATTGTCGAGGAAAGAGATTATATCTCTCATGAAAAAACAAGCGGTTACCGTTCCTACCATGTTGTCATCCGCTATCCTGTCCAAACCATTCAGGGAGAGAAAAAAATCTTAGCTGAAATACAAATCAGAACTTTGGCAATGAACTTCTGGGCAACGATTGAGCATTCGTTAAATTATAAATATAAAGGGGCTTTCCCAAAGGATATTCGCATGAGGCTGCAGCGTGCCGCGGAAGCCGCGTTCAGGCTTGACAGGGAAATGTCACTTATCCGGGGAGAAATACAGGAAGCACAGGCTTTTTTTACACAAAAAAAGGAATTGAATCCAGAAGAAAGCAGCTAAGTGGATAAGATATGAAATGAAGATAAAGGGGAATTACTAAAAATGAAATTTGCCATTACATCAAAAGGAGATCAAAAATCGAATACGCTAATGCACAAAATGCGTACGTATTTATTAGATTTTGATCTGATTTATGATGAAGATCAGCCGGATATTGTTGTTTCTGTCGGCGGTGATGGAACACTTTTATACGCTTTTCACCGTTACTCGAGCCGCTTGGATAAAACTGCTTTTGTTGGTATTCATACCGGACATCTTGGCTTTTATGCGGATTGGACTCCTGAAGAAATTGAAAAACTAGTGATTGCCATTGCCAAAACCCCTTACCAGGTTGTTGAATATCCGCTTGTTGAAGTCATTATCCGCTATCAGCACGGCGGGAAGGAAGCGAAATATCTTGCTTTAAATGAGTCTACGGTCAAAAGTGTGGAAGGAACGATGGTAATGGATGTCGAAATCCGCGGCGAACATTTTGAGCGTTTCCGCGGCGATGGTTTATGCGTATCAACTCCGTCAGGGAGTACGGCGTACAACAAAGCGCTCGGCGGGGCGATTATCCATCCGTCGATTGAGGCGATCCAAATTGCCGAGATGGCATCGATTAATAATCGGGTGTTCCGTACCATCGGGTCGCCGCTGATTCTTCCGTCCCATCATACCTGTATGTTAAAACCTGTTAACCGGAATGATTTTCAGATTACCATCGACCATCTGACCCTGCTCCATAAAGATGTCAAATCGATTCAATTCAGGGTGCCAAAGGAAAAAATCAGGTTTGCCCGGTTCCGTCCATTTCCTTTTTGGAAAAGGGTGCACGATTCATTTGTTTCCAATTCAGATTAATTTTATAACGGAGAAACAGTATGCCCTCACGATTTTATTTAAGCTGGTTGATTGAAGAGAAAGATGCGGGAAAGCTGCTGCGGGATTTTTTAAAGGAACAGGATATTTCCAAGACGGCTTTAACCGATATCAAATTTAAAGGCGGCTTGATTCTTGCAAATGACCGGGAAGAAAATGTGCGCTTCAAGCTGAATCAAGGCGACAGGTTGACGATTTTTTTTCCTCCCGAGGAGCGAAGTGAAGGGATCAAGGCAGAAGATATTCCTTTGCCGATCATTTTTGAGGATGAATACTTGCTTGTCGTAAGCAAACCCTCGGGAATGAATACAATTCCTTCACGTGAACATCCAAGCGGAAGTCTCGCGAACGCCCTTTTAGGGTATTATGATTGTGCCGGAATACAGGCCACTTCTCATATTGTCACCCGTCTTGACCGTGATACATCAGGGCTTGTGTTAATTGCGAAGCACCGTCATATCCATCATTTGTTTAGTGAAGCCCAAAAGCAGGGGACGGTAAAAAGAACCTATGAAGCATTTGCCGGAGGCTGTCTTACTGCTGATAGCGGAAAAATTGAAGAGCCGATCGGCAGGAAGTCCGATAGCATCATTGAGCGAGAAGTGCGTCCGGATGGCCAATATGCCTGCACCCACTACCGGGTTCTGACACGGTATGATGGGTATACCCACACTGAGCTGAGTCTCGAAACGGGCAGAACTCATCAGATCCGGGTTCATATGGCTTATATCGGTCACCCCTTATTGGGTGATGATCTTTACGGAGGGGACACGTCGAGAATAACGCGCCAGGCCCTTCACTGCAGGCAGCTTACTTTTGTTCATCCTTTTACAAAAGAAACAATGACCTTTACGGCACCCCTGCCGGATGATATGCGTCAATTGAATAAGAATGCTGATAATAAATAATAATGCACACGAAATGTGTGCATTTGTTTTTTATAAGTAAAGAAAGTATAAAAGTTTGGACTTTGAGAATTGTCCAGCTTCAGCGCCTAGCCCCTCAGGGTCAAATAACCTTCGGCCCAAAAAGTCAAAATACGGACTTTTTGGGCCGAAGAACATTTGACCATCGGGGCTGAGCAAGGCGCTTGCGCTTTTCTTATTATCAAGATAATGCAAACTATGCAAATTCCTTAAATTTTTCTTCCACATATGGCATAGTAGAAGGTACAGATACGATTTCCATTTCCGGATAGCGCAGAGCGGAAAGCTTGTTGCCAAAAACAGCCCCGGTATCAATGTTATAAGTATTGTTTATAATTCTTGCTTCTTTAACAGGTGTATGTCCGAAAACAATACAAGCCTTGCCCCTATATTCCTTTGCCCAGTCTTTCCTTACAGGTGTCCCATCAGGATTTTTTTCACCGGTAATATCTCCATAGAGGACAAAAGTCTTCATCTTGGAATGCGTTTGGCCGATATATTTTTCCTTAATCCCGGCATGAGCTATAACCAGCTTTTTGTCATCCAACATGAGATGAAGCGGAGCTTTTTCGTAGAGCTCGATAAACTGCTGGCGAACTTTTTGCTGTTCCTTTTTGTTTAACGCCTGATATTCGGCAACCGTTGTTTCAAGGCCGTGTGTAGTCTGGACTTTATTTCCAAGAAAATAGCGATATAATTTATTGCAATGATTTCCCGGGGTATAATAAGCTATATTCTCTTTGATGACCAGCTTCCAAACAGCATCTATCACTTTTAAGGACTCAGGGCCGCGGTCCGTCAGGTCGCCAACAAAACCAAGAAAACGTCCATCGGGATGCAGCGGGATTCCCGTATCCCATTTGTAGCCAAGCTTGATTGTTAATTCCCTTAATTCATGGAAACAGCCATGTATATCTCCAATAATATCAATTTTCACGCAATTGCCTCCTTCCATCCACCTTTATATTTTTGCATGGTTTCCTAAATTTATATAGAAATTTTTTATAAAAAGAAGGGAGACTGATACCATGGATCAGCATGCATCCTTTATTTCCCTAGTATTCGTTGTAACAACAGCCTTTTTAACCCCGATTATTCTTCATCGCTTAAAGCTGGATGTGATCCCGGTGGTTGTTGCGGAAATTCTCATGGGCCTCATCATTGGCAAAAGCGGATTCAATCTCGTTACAAAAGATATTTGGCTTGGCACCCTTTCAACGCTGGGATTTATTTTTTTAATGTTTTTAAGCGGACTTGAAATTGATTTTTCAGCTTTTTCAAAAACAAAGAAACGCAGCGAAACCCCAAATGGTAAAGAGGAACCAAATTCCTTTCTGGTATCCGGGTTCATTTTTATCGGCATTTTTGCGTTATCGCTCTGCATGTCCTTTTTGTTTGTATGGGCCGGGTTTATTCAAAATGCTTTTTTAATGACGATGATTATTTCCACCATTTCTTTAGGCGTCGTTGTTCCGACTTTAAAAGAGGCCCATTTAATGAAAACGATCATTGGTCAAATCATTTTATTAATTGCGGTTATAGCCGATTTAGTTACGATGATTTTACTCGCTGTTTTTGTTTCCATTCACGAAAGGGGCCAAGGAAGTACGTGGCTTCTGCTTGTTCTGTTTGCTGCAGGAATCGGACTGTACTTTATTGGAAAAAATTTTAAAAATCGGACATTCATTGAAGCGTTGTCAACCGGGACTGTCCAAATTGGAACACGGGCCGTATTTGCCCTCATCGTTATCCTGGTCGGGCTCTCTGAAAAGATTGGAGCTGAAAATATTTTGGGGGCGTTTTTGGCGGGAGTGCTTGTTTCTTTACTGGCACCAAATCAAGAACTTGTTCATAAGCTTGACTCTTTTGGTTATGGTTTTTTAATTCCCATCTTTTTTGTAATGGTTGGAGCCAACCTTAATTTATGGTCACTTTTACAGAATCCCCAATTATTGCTGCTGATTCCATTATTATTATTTGCTTTCCTTTTATCGAAACTGCTCCCCGTTTTTCTTTTAAAACGATGGTATGATACGAAGACTGTAGCAGCTTCAGGGGTTTTGCTGACTTCCACTTTGTCTCTTGTGATAGCGGCTGCCACGATTGGAGAACGCCTGAAAATCATAACAGCAGAAATGAACGGGACATTGATACTGACGGCTGTCATATCCTCCATCTTTACCCCGATCGTTTTTAAAAAGCTGTTTCCAAAAGAACGTGCTATCCAAACCAAAATAAAAATTGCCTTTTTAGGAGCAACCCAGATTACACTGCCTGTTTCAAGAGAGTTAAAATCCTCTTTTTATGAGACGGTTCTCTACCATACAAAAATGGAGAAATCAGAAAAACAGATAGCCAGTTCCTTGTTTGAAATCAATGAAGTACCGGATTATTCATTTGAGACAATCAGACAGACAGACATTTTTGATTCCGATGTGGTCGTGATATCGACCGGCAAGGAAAGCGTTAATGCCGAGCTCGCAGCTGCTGTAAAGGAAAAGGGGGTTCCCAGAGTCATCACAAGAATTGAAAGTCCGGAATTGGAAGAAAAGATGCGAAGCCTTGATGTGGAAGTTTTTTCGGAATTTATGTCAACCAAAACGCTTCTGCGGGCTCTTATAGAATCTCCCAGCATTATCAGCATACTAACCAATCAGGAAAACGCCTTATACGAGATCAGGATGGAAAACAGGCATTTTGCAGGAATGTCGCTGCGGCGGTTTCCGTTTACCGGGGATATTATCTTTGTGCGGATTTTTCGAGGAAAGGACTCCATTGTTCCGCATGGTGACACGGAACTGGCATTGAATGACAGGTTGATTGTAACGGGATCAAAGGAGTATGTCGATGAATTGAAGCGGGAGCTCGAGTTTTATTGAAATAATTGAAAAAAGTTTAGAATGAAAAGAACCGGCGCTTAGAGGGTTCTTTTCATTTCTAAAACAATGGTGTAAAATTAGCACCAAGTACTATAACTTGTTAATACATAGGAGGCTTTCGAATGAACCTATCACTTAATGGAAAAACATTTGTTGTCATGGGTGTTGCGAATAAAAGAAGTATTGCATGGGGAATTGCCCGCTCACTTCATCAAGCTGGGGCACGGCTTATTTTTACTTATGGCAGCGAACGGATGGAAAGCAGTGTTCGTGAATTAGCAGAATCACTTGAAGCCGAAAATACTGTTTTATTGCCATGTGATGTTACCAGTGATGAGGAAATCGCCAACTGCTTCAAAGCCATTAAAGAAGAGGCAGGAGTAATCCATGGAGTTGCCCATTGTATTGCATTTGCTAATAAAGAAGAATTGTCAGGCGAATATTTAAACACAACCCGCGATGGATTCTTACTCGCACAAAACATCAGCTCCTATTCGTTAACTGCGGTTGCCAAAGAGGCACGGGGATTAATGACAGAAGGCGGAAGCATCGTTACCTTAACATATTTAGGCGGAGAACGTGCCATCCCAAACTATAATGTAATGGGTGTGGCCAAAGCTTCACTTGAAGCAAGTGTCCGCTATCTTGCCTCCGATCTTGGCAAAGACGGAATCCGTGTAAACTCCATTTCTGCTGGCCCAATCCGCACATTATCGGCAAAAGGAATCAGCGACTTTAATTCCATCTTAAAAGAAATTGAGGAAAAAGCACCGCTTCGCAGAACGACAACACCAGAAGAGGTTGGAGATACGGCTGTATTCTTGTTCAGCGATCTTTCCCGCGGAATTACCGGTGAAAATATTCACGTTGACTCAGGCTATCATATTCTTTAATCTATTAAAAATCCGCTGATATGGCGGATTTTTTTTTGTATAAAAGACTGAAATAGGAAATTTTTGTAGGGTACATATATTCAGGGGGATTGCTGAAAGATAAAAATAACAGCTAAGGGAGAAGCCGCAATGAAATGAATCGGCTAAATGAGATATGGTAGGTGGAAAAATGTTGAAAAGAATAATGCTGTTTCCTTTTTCTGTACTGCTTTTGATCATGATTACCGCTTGCGGGCAAAATCAGGGGGAAAAGAGCCAAAATGCGCTTGTCCAAAAAACGAACCCAGATCCTGTCCACATCAAGAAAGGCGAAACCAATTATGTCACCGGTATTAAGCACACCATCAGTTCTTTTCCGGAAGTATATGATGTAGCAGTAGTAAAAGGAAAAAAAGATACTCTAGTTGCCTACAAAGTAAAGCATATGCATCGCTTTAAAATGGATAAGATTGAAAAAAAGATGACTGACAAGCTTAAAAAGAAATATCCGAAAGAAAGTTTTACTGTATCGAGTGATTACAAAATTTTTCTGGAAGCCGTCAAGCTGCAGGAAGCGATGAATAAATCCGGAAATTCTGACAGCAAGGCGGAAAAAAGACTTCAGAAAATCATCTCATTAAAGGATGAAACAACTTAAGGAAGGGATTATTGATGGCGAGCAAACAAAAAAATATGACACCCCAGCAGCAGCAATATCAGCAGCTTCAGCAAAAGCATGAACTGAAACGGCCGGTTCTGAAAAATTGTCTTAAGGCTTTCTTGGTTGGAGGATTATTTTGCCTTGTCGGACAAGCCCTTAGTTATTTTTATCTTTATTTTTTTAATTTTACGGAAAAAACAGCCGGAAATCCCACAGTGGCAACGATGGTCTTTATTTCGATGCTTTTAACAGGTTTTGGAGTTTACGATCGGATCGGTCAATTTGCCGGAGCCGGCAGCGCCGTCCCAGTGACGGGATTCGGGAATGCCGTCATTTCCGCAGCAATAGAACATAAGACTGAAGGTTTTGTACTCGGAGTAGGCGGAAATATGTTTAAACTGGCAGGATCCGTTATTTTATTTGGGGTCTCCGCTGCATTTTTTGTTGCGTTAATTAAGACATTATTGGCTACTTGGGGGGGAATGTAATTGTTAAAGGGACATCAGTCTTGGATCTTCCAAAATCGGCCGATGATTGCCGCAACGGGAGTATCCGGGGGACCGTTTGAGGCAAATGGAAACCTTGTCAATGATTTTGATGCCTTGCATGAAGACTTATGGATGGGGATGGAAACATACGAAAAGGCCCACCGGGTCCTGCTGGAAGAAGCAATGTCAATTACATTAACGAAAGCAAATATCCAAAAAGAACAAGTACAGTTTTTATTTGCCGGGGATTTAATTAATCAAATTACCCCGACGAGTTTTGCGGCAAAAACGATGCAAATCCCTTATTTTGGCCTTTTTGGCGCCTGTTCCACTTCAATGGAAGGCTTGGCACTTGCTTCGTTTGTTGTCAATTATCAGGGAGCACAGCATGTGCTGACCGGTGCCTCCAGTCACAATGCCGCAGTAGAAAAGCAATTTCGATATCCGACGGAATACGGCGGTCAAAAGCCGCCAACCGCGCAGTGGACCGTCACAGGCGCAGGGTGTGCTCTTGTTTGCCCAAATGATCATGCCAGCAAGAATCCCGTTGTTTTATCTGCAACGATTGGAAAAGTGATTGATATGGGTTTGACGGACCCGTTTAATATGGGGGGAGCGATGGCCCCAGCAGCGGCAGATACAATTATGGCACATTTCCGGGACTTGCAGATTGATCCCTCCCATTATGATTTAATTGTGACCGGTGATCTTGGCAGAATTGGCAATAATGCCGCATATGAACTGCTGCAAAACAGCGGGCTGGAAATTGAACGAGGAAAATTTCAAGATTGCGGCTTAATGATTTATAAAGAGGATCAGCCAGTTCAATCCGGAGCAAGCGGTGCGGGCTGTTCAGCGACGGTATTATACGGCCATTTGTTAAATCAAATGAAGAAAGGCGTCTATAAACGAATCCTGATCGCTGCTACAGGGGCATTATTATCGCCACTTACGTTCCAGCAGAATGAGAGCATCCCTTGTATCGCTCATGCAGTCGCGATTGAAATGAATGGGGAGGAGGAGTGAGCGGATGATTGCGATGTTTTTTTGGGCATTTGTTGTCGGGGGGATTATTTGTGTAATTGGCCAGTTAATGATGGATGTCGGCAAATTAACACCGGGCCATACGTTAAGCATTTTGGTGGTTGCCGGCGCGATTCTCGATGGTTTTAACCTTTATGAACCGTTGATCAATTTTGCCGGAGCCGGGGCTACCATTCCGATAACCAGCTTTGGCAACTCTCTTGTGCACGGCGCGCTCCTGGAGGCACAGCAGCACGGCTTGGTTGGAGTTTTAACGGGAATGTTTGAAGTAACAAGCTCAGGTATTTCTGCTGCAATCATTTTTGGTTTTATTGGCGCACTTATTTTTAAACCAAAGGGATGAATAACTGCAGCTGCCCACAGATAAATTATTTGTCAAAAATATGATGATGGACGCCCAAACACTTTTACAAGCTCTCTCATATCTTATGTATGAGAAAGCAAAGTGAGGTGACTAATATGTTCTGTGGATATGGCGGCTATGGCTATGGATACGGCGGCGGTTTTTACGGAGGATCTGCTTTCGTTTTAATCGTTGTATTGTTCATTCTCTTGATCATCGTAGGTGCAAGCTTCTATTAATACCTGCATTAAAAAGGCTGGTCCAAAGTTGGCCAGCCTTTTCATGTTCGATTCATCACCATTTTTACTCTCTTTCATACACTATAGTAGTTGATGAAGGAGAGTGATCTCAGAATGGATAATAACTTCTTTAAAAATATTGAAAAGAAAACCGGCGTTAATATGCAGGATATTTTTGACCTAGCCAACTCGCTGCAAAATGCTAATTTTAAAGATGAAAAAACCGTAAGGAATGTCATACGCCGTGTTTCCGAAATTGCCAAAAAACCAGTAAGCAAAGAGCTTGAAGATAATCTTGTCAAAACCATTATCAAAGAAGGCAAACAGCTCGACTTTAATACGATTGCCAAAATGATGAATAAGAAATAATCGAACCTATTTCCCTGCGTGGAAATAGGCTTTTTTTTAGCTAATAAAGTATAAATTTTTTATAAAATTTCACTTTTCTAACGCATAAGTGCACTAAGGAAAACTTCGTGAGCATAAGCATCGCAGCCGAAAAGCTGTGCTTTTCGGTGAACTACGCCTCTGTCTTCGCCTTTAAGGCTCGCCAATCGGCGAGTTTTCCTTATACGATAGAAAGTATAAGTTTAGGCTTCGAGAAATGTCTAGCTTCACAAGAATAAGCTTCGGAAGCGAAGCATCGCACGAAGGAAAAGCTTTAGCTTTTTCGAGGAGCGCCTAGCCCCTCAGGGTCAAATAACCTTTGGCATAAAAAGTCAAAGGGCGGACTTTTTTTGCCAGAACATTTGACCATCGGGGCTGAGCACTAAGGGAAGCTAATTTGAGAATAAGCATCGCAAGAACAAGCTGTGCTTGTTCTGAAGGCGCTTGCGCATTTCCTATAAAGGACGGAAGTGTTTTTTGAGCGGTGTCAAAAAGCGGGATGCTTTTGCTTTTTTGCCTCTTCTCCGATCCGGAATGGAAAGGTAAAGATACTCTTTCGCTCTTGTAACCGCAACATACAAAAGCCTGCGTTCTTCCTCAATTTCCTTATTTTCCCCATTATTTAAAGCAAAATCATGAGGCAGACTCCCATCAACAGTTCCCAAGATATAAACCGTCTTATATTCGAGCCCCTTTGCCCGGTGAATCGTACTAAGAGTGATGGCATCCTGAAAATGTTTGCCTAACTTTTTTATTTCCTGATTCATTGAAGACATGTGCTCTGCATGTTCCAATAAGCTGGGGATAGAACTGAAATTTTTTGCCGCCACTTTCAAATCTTTAATATCATCAGAGCCTTTTTCGAGCTGCCTCGCTTCATCGCCTCTTTTTTTCAAAAAGTCTTGAAAACCAATTTCCTTTTCAATCGTTTCAATGGCAGCAGCCGGGGAAGCGTATTTTAGCGACTTGGTCAGTTCGACCGCTTTCTTCAGTTTCTTTTCTTGAAATTTGTGGGCGGTTTTCAAGTGAGCGAGTGCCTCCAGCAAGCTGCAGTCATGCAAAATACTGGCCGCTTTTATATCATTCAATACCGACTGCTTTAAAAATAATGGCGCCAGTAAATCAGCAAGAGCCTGCGAATCGTCTTCATTTAAACTAATTTTCAAAAAAGAAAGCATGCTTTTGACCGTACGCCTATCATAAAAAGATTCTGCATCAGAGTCGATTTTGAAAGGAAGGTTGGAATTGGCGAGCCTTTCAAAAATTGCCCTTGAAGCGGCATGGGTTCGAAATAAAACCGCAAAATCTGATGGCTTGGCTCCGCCTTCAATTTTCTCTTGCATATCTGTCACAATCATTGTCGCTTCTTCCTCTTCATCATAAGGAAAGAAAAGGACCGGAGGCTGATCCTGCAAAAATTGCGATTTCATTTGCTTCGATCTTCTTTCTTTGTTTAAGCTGATGATTTGATTAGCCGTAATGACAACTTCATGGGAGGAGCGGTAATTCTGCTCAAGCGTAATCACCTTGGCGTTTGGAAAGTCTTTTTCGAATGAAAGCAAGTAGCTTGGATCGCTTCCCCGAAAGGCATAGATCGATTGATCGTCGTCACCGACCGCACAGACATTTTTATTTTTTTCGGAAAAAAGCTTGATTAATTCGTACTGAACCTTATTCACATCCTGAAACTCGTCGATTAAAAAATAGCGGAACCGTTCCTGGTATTGCTCCAGAAGTTCCGGGGATGAAGTGAATAGCTGGTAGCAGCCAATCAGCATGTCATCAAAATCAAACAGGCCTTTTTCTGCTTTAAATTCTTCATACTTGCGGTACAAAAACGCCGCTTTTTCATCCCAATCCGATTGAGGCCGCACATCGTTTGGAAAAATTAATGAGTTCTTCCAGTAGCCGATTTGCTGCAGGGCTAAATCAAAAGCAAATTCTTTTTCGTTTAAGTCAAGCTCCTTGCCGGCATCTTTTAAAATCCGATCCCTCTGCCAGTCTTTTTTTAAGAGACGGTCTGGATTCCATGCATCTCGGGCATGGAACAAAAGAATACGGTAAAAAATACTGTGAAAGGTTCCGGTTACAAGCTGAGAGACTTTTTGTTTTGACATTTGGGGGTAAGCAGAAAGCCTGTTTTTCATTTCATTAGCAGCTTTGGAAGTAAAGGTCACAAGCATAATCGTTCTTGGATCGATTTGATTCACTTCCAGCATGTAGGCGGTCCTTGCAGTTAATACCCTTGTTTTACCGCTTCCGGCCCCGGCCAGGACGAGCAGAGATCCTTCTGTTTCAGTTACAGCAGCGGATTGGTTTTCATCAAGAAAAACCCCTTTTTCTTCCAAGTCCTTAAGGTAAATTGGTTGCTTTGTTGACTGAACTGTTTTATTTTTAGGGTAGAAGGGAATAGCGGTTTCAATGATTTTGGCCGCTTTAAACATTTGTGAAGCGTTGTTTTCCTCTGTGATGGCGATTCCTTGCGGGATTCGAAAACCATTCCGTTCAATATACGTCTGTTTGGGTGTTGTATTGCTCCGATCAGGCATAACATCTTGGCAATTCTTTCCGGGTGAGCCTGTATGAAAAAAGTGAGGCATTTCATGAATTCCTAAATAAAGACGAACCGGTTCTTGGCAGGCCGGACAGGTAAGGTCCCCATTTTTTCCGGCGTTCACCATTTTTTGATAATCTTCCCGCTTTAATTCATCTATGGTTATTAAATGGTTTTGATAGTTAGCTGTTTTCATATATTCCCTCATCTATATGCAAAATACGATAGTAATTATCTTATCATATAAGAGAGATTAATTGTTTTGCATTTTTTGGCAATAATGATTGATGGAAAGGGAGTGCGGGTCATGAGTTATATTCTCCCAATTGGCTTCGATCAGTATCAACAATATCAAAATCGGGTTAAAGGAATAAAATCAGACGATATCCGGCCGGCGATTGTGGAAAAGGTGAAAAAAGCGTATTTGTTCAGTATCCAAGCAGTCTTGAAAGAAAAAGCACCATCCAATCATACCTTCTTAATGGATCAGCGAAGAAAGCACCCGGGAAAAGAGGCTGAAATCCTGTATGCACAATTGACGGGAATCGGCGGAAATTTTAACGAGACTGCATAGGGGGCTGGGCGTAAGCAAATAGAAGTTGGCAGCAAAAGAAGGACAGAATTTTTAAAATTAAACGTCTGTCTTATACAAAAAAAAACACTCCACATAAGATAGTACCATGATAGGTTCAATGAACTTTCATAAAAAAAAAGTGGAGTTGATTTCTTTGAGTGGAATTACAGCAGTAGAGATTCAAGAAGCTGTCCGCGAGGTTGAAGATATGGGCCTGGGCCGTTTCTTGTATCAAGAGCCAGTTGCTCAGCGTTCAAGCCGCAGCAGAAGCTACAGTTCAAGCCGAAGTGCTTCAAGACGCAGCAGTTCCAGACATCGGTCAAATCAAAGATATAGCCGCAGTTCAAATGAAAGAACGAGTTTTCGTTCGAATCAAAGATCGAGAAGCCGTGCAAGCCGCAGTGCGAGTCATCGTTCAAATACAAGCACAAGGCGCAGCAGAACCCACAGTTCAAGCCATCGATCAAGCCGCCGTTCGCGAAGCCGTTCGAACCGTCGTTCACGTTTCTTGATTATTTTTAGATCCGTTTCGAGCCAACGGAGCCACCGTTCCAGCAAAACCTCTACCCGCCGTTCTAGGAGCAGTACCTCTCAGCGCCGTTCAACACGCAGCGCAACACATCGTTCCGTCAATACTTCGAGCCGCAGTGCAACCAATCGTTCTTTCAGCCGTACAAGACAAAGTTCAAGCAACCGCAGGAGACAGCGCACAAGCAGCAGTTCAAACCGACGTTCGTACCGACAATCGAGCCGCCGCTCTTCCAGCCGTCGTTCGAGCAGTTAATTTAGTCTCTCGTTTTGACATCAAGACTATTAGGACTAGTAATTTTACCCACTTGCTGAACTAGCAGATAAACTCACAACTGAAACGGTAAGGAAGATGTACAAGCAAAAAACAATAATCTTATTTAACCCGTCAGCATGGTATGACGGGTTTTTTCGTGCAAGAAAGTTAACAAATTAAGTAAATATTGGGATTCCATTAAACCGCTTTTGATTATAAAATGATCTTATAAACTCTAGGTACTGCAGTATAACTGTAATGAATTTTGAAAAACATAGGGAGTGAATGACTATTAACTTTTTCGTTGATTTACTTATTGACATCGCAGGAGATATCGTTGGTGAACTCATTCCTGATCTCTCGCGTGATTCAAAATTTGAAAAGCACATTAAGCGATTAAAAGAAGAGTCCTGGTTTTCCTCCCTAGAGAAGGATTATCGTTATGAATATATCATTTATCAAAACAGCAGGGTACAACGCTTTTTAAGCAGTGAAAAAAATCTTAAACTGATTCTTACCATGGAAGAGGAAAAAGAGAAATTTATTCATCTCGTTAAAGAAGAACATGCCAAATTCACAAAGCTGCGTTAAAGGACAACTGAACTTTGGGATTCTGTTCACCAAAAAACTCGCCCAAGATTTTTCAGGCGAGTTCTAAACACATATGAATCATAAGATGTCCAAGGCTTTAATGAATCTGTCAATTTCCTGATCAATTCCTCTGAGAGGATCACTGAAGAAATCTCTGCGGCGGTCTTTGTTCCGCTCTCTATCACGATCGCGGTCTCTATCTCTATCCCTTTCTTTTTCTCGATTTTGGCCGGTATTGCGTCTTCCGTCTCGCTCCATTTCTTGACCAGCCTCCTGGGCAGGAAATCTTCCAAAGCTCCTATCAAAGTCTCGATTTCTGTCTCTATCCTGGTCTCTGTCTTGATTTCTGCTTTGATCTCTATTTTGACCTCTGTCTTGGTTTGTGCCGCGGCCCCTGCCTTCTTCTCTTTCAAAATTCATTTCCCTGTTTCGATCCCGATCGTGTCTTCTATCTCTATCCCTGTTTCTATCCCTATCCCTATCGCGATTTTGATTACGATCTCCCTCAGGATCACTGCTAGCCAAAGCATTAAATGTAATTGGCCCAACAACTGCTGCGTCAGTACCATTTGTCGTATTTTCAGCAGTCAATTTATAAGTGTGCGGTCCTTCACCTACATTCGTATCGACTGCATGAAGTGTCACCAGTTGATTTTCTCCAGTTCGAACTCTTTGTTGAGATCTAAAAACCTCTTCTCCATCACGAAAGATTTTAAATAAAACCTGAGATGTGCCTCTTAATCCTTGAATACCGACTTCAGCATTTAGCTCTACCTGGTTATGATTTGCATTTCTTCTCGGAATCGTGATTACAAGAGATGCTAATACAAGTTTTTTGGGAGAATGAGTTATCGGAATCGGTCTAATTTGATTAGCTCTAGGAACTGGTCTCGTTGATTGATAATCAAGATTTTGATCCATTATCGTCACCCCTTAACATTTATGCTATAAGGTATGCAATAAGACAAAATTAGCTTGGGTATATTTTTCAGGAATAAATGTCTATTATTGCCCAAATTATAAAAACCCCGGAAGAATATTATCATTCCAGGGTTTTGGTGACTAGAGTTCTTTTATCATAGTTTTGTGAGGAATCCCCGCATCCAGGAATTCATCTGATGCAACCGAATAGCCAAGATTAGCATAAAACGGAATCGCCTGAGTCTGAGCGTTCAGCTTTAATTTCTTAAATTCCTTATTTACAGCAAAATTTTCGATTTCATTCATGAGTTTCGTACCGGCACCGCTTTTTCTGGCATCCTTTAGGATGCAGATCCGTTCAACTTTACCATAGCCGTCTACCGTTCGAAATCTTCCCGCTCCAATGGGAACTGTACCCTGATATAAAACGAAATGGGCGGCTTCGTTCTCAAACTGGTCAATTTCTTCTTCGATCGGAACATTTTGCTCTTCCACAAAAACAATTTTTCTTATTGCATAAGCATCATTTAATTCTTTTTCAGTTTCAACGAGTTTTACATTCACTATATTTTCTATTCCTTTCCTAGACGGAAGGTTTCAAACACGGTCCAAGATCCATTTTCCAATTGATAAAGGAGATGGAACCGGTCGACTGTTTCTTCGTGTTCAACCTTCAGCATGCGAAGTGAGCCATAAACATCAGAGTGTTCATCATTTGAAAGCTCTTGGCCAATGGTAATATGCGGCACAAAAGCATATTCGGAATTCTGTTCGCTGAATGGCTGGTTAATTTCCTTCTGCAGCTTTTCAAGCTCCGAATTTGGACCTATTTTAAAATAGATGACATTATTGACAGGTTTAAATGAACTAACCTTAACTGTTTGGATGGTAACCGGCTGAAACTCTTTCGCAATCTCCCGAAGTTTATCAGTGTATGGTTTGATCTCCTCTTCGGTTGCTTCAAAGGGACTCTTTAAAGTCATATGGGGAGGAATTAACGAATAATGTGGGTCATACCGTTTACGGTACGAGTTAGCTAGATCCTGAAGTTTTTTTGACGGAAAAATAACAACTCCATATTTCATTACAAATACCTCCATTTGGCAAGTAAATTCTTAGATCTGTCCGGTAAGGCAAAATGAAATAAAAATATAATGGGTTTTCCATGATTATAACAAGTTTTTAAACCGCACGAAACATTCGTAACTGAAAAAGAGGCTATTCAATATGCTTCATGTGTATAAGGCAATCTTTGTTGAAATAACTTCAGTTTCATTATTTCCAACAGTCTGGCAAATATTAAAAGTTATATTTTCTGAAACGATGGTGTCTAAAAAGGGTGTCACTGAGATTATTAGATGAACACGAATGTGTGTGGAGACCAATCTGAAGCAATCTTTAACTGTGGACCTTAATGGAGCAGGTTATTTGAACGTGAATCAGGCATTATCGAAAGAATATTGTCTATTTTAAATGTGCGCATTTGCTGGCGAAGCAGACAATAAGCACGAATATAATGATCATGGACCTCTTTGACAATCAGCTTCCGTTGTGAAAACTCATGGTTTTCGGAGAGATAAATAACTTCTAATGGAAGGTGCTCATGAATGGATCGAAAAAAGAGCTGGTTCATAAAAAATCCCACCTTTCAATTTCATGCTATTATTATATACGAACATTAGTTCTTTATTCAAAGAAAAAGAAACGTTTGTTCTATTATTGCTGTTCTTTTTTGAAAAATTTATTTTTGAAGATGGGGACGAGGTACTGTTGACATTACAGAAAAAACATATTATATTTATATTTGTCTTCACCAAATTCTTAATATGATCTGTTAGCTCAGTTGGGAGAGCATCACCTTGACAGGGTGGGGGTCACAGGTTCGAGCCCTGTACAGGTCATCAATTTCGGGAGCGTCAAACCCTTGGGAGACAAGGAGTTGGCGCTTTTTCTATTTTGTTCACTTTCTTGACCCAACCACCTAATCAGGTGAAATTACACATTTATTGCCCAAACTCTGCACAATTTAATTTTGCAGGATGGCGTCCTCAAATCGGTTAGCACTTTTTTGCTGCATTTCATGACTAACATGGGAATAGGTATCCAATGTAACCTGAACACGGTTATGGCCTAGCCGTTCTGAAACAACTTTCGGATTTTCCCCTAAGGCCATAAGTACTGTCGCATGCAAATGCCGCAAATCATGGAAGGTTATTTTAGGGACGTCAGCTTCTTCTATAATAAGCGATAAAATTGACGCAAGAGATTTCTTGGATCAAATGGCTTACCGTCATCTGTGCAATTAACCAAATCATTATCGTTATAATTGTGACCAAGTTTTTCTCGCATTCTTTCCTGCTGTGCTTTTCGTTCTTGAAGAATCTCCAGTACGCAATCGAATATAACAATAATTCGATTTGAACTTTTCGTTTTTACGTCCTTTAAAATCAATCCATTACTTTTTGTTCGAGTTAGGCTGCGTGGAACATGAATGGTTTTTGCAGCAAAATCAATATCACTCCACTTTATTCCTAAATTCTCTCCTTATGCAAAATTAGGTAACACAAACTACATCTAATTTTATCTGTAATCACCACTCAAGCCATATGGAAGCTGTTGCAAAATCAATATTGAAATAGATAGAAGCTCATTCTAACTTTAGTTTGGATTAGCTTTTTTAAGAAATCTAAAGTATATTTTTATTAAAATTTTGGATGATTTATAAAAAGGGGTACCCAAGTGAAATTTTATTCATTGGGTACCCCTTAATCTTTATCCCGCATTAACTGGCAGTAAGATCCCCACTTCAAGTATTCCAGCTATCCAAGAATAGTAAGTGGGGGATCAACTGCCCATAAAAGCCCGATTAAAAGGAGCACAGACTAAAATCGCCACATCCTGTAGCAACGTCTGTGTGACCCACATCCTGTGGGCCTCAACTAACAATCAGTGGGGGATGAAAGCAGGCTAAAATCGCGACTTCCTGTCGCAACGCCTGCACTAGCACTTCCTCAGAAAAGCTAACGCTTTTCTTTCGTGCGAGGCAGAAGCTGTCGAAGTATTCCTTGTCCTGTGCGTCGAAAAACCCCACTGATTGAAGTTTCTCTTTATTTAAAACACTTTCGTAGTCCAATCCTCACAATTCCAAATATCGGTCGC
>CAZAEW010000020.1:0-54838 GCA_964484065.1 uncultured Bacillus sp. | reverse complement strand
ATTTATACAGGACTCAGGTTACATATTTGTTTTTTTGCCGGTACAAATAATGTTAGCGTACAGCGAGTGCTTCTATTTCAGAGTTCAATGCATAAGCCACATAATCCTTCGCACTTTACTCAAGCTGCTCGTCGGTCATTTTTCACAATCCGTACATGATAAATGGGGTTAAATACCTTATCCACCTCGTGTTATGGCCGAACAAGTGGGGGATTTATTAGAGAGGATTATATAGTTTTATCGCATAAAGATACTCATATTTATTAAGGAATGAGGAGGATATGTCCTTCCTCTTCCATAATAATTTTCTATGTGAAGGGTGCACTTAAACGGAGACTTTACTTCGATAGCAATATTCAGCGATCGGGCGCATTTGATGTATATAAAAGATCATTATTTTTGGAAATATGTATGATCCTATTGGTCATTCGAAAAGAATAAATGAAATACTAATTACTTTAGTTATTTTTCCATACGTTAGCTAATAAACTCACACCTCTCTGAATCTCGTCAAGAGTTGGTGCACCATATCCAAGCATAACTTGATGACTCGGCTTATGAAACTGATACATTGTTGAAACTCCATCGATTTCAACTCCTCTTGACCTCGCTAGCTCTATTGCTATAGATTCATTTAGTCTTTCTGGTAATTTGATGATGATATGTAAGCCTGCTGCATCTCCCATGACTTCAAATTCTTCTCCTAAATGTTTAGTAATACTTTCAATTAAACAGCTTCTTTTTGCTCGATATAAAGTTCTCATTTTTGCTATATGTGACGTATAATGTCCTTTCTCCATAAATTTTGCCACAACTTGCTGGTCGATTCTTGAAACGGTAGATTTTAGATAAGTATTAAACTTTTCAAAATCCGATTGAAGAGATGGTGGCATAATAAGATAACTCATACGAAGGGATGGTAACAATGTTTTTGAAAATGTACCAAAGTAAATAACCCGTTCAGATGAATCCAGATGGGATAATGTTGCAATTGGTGCCCCTTTGTAACGAAATTCAGAATCATAGTCATCCTCTATAAGGTAAGCATCTTGTTGAAGTGCCCATTGTAATAACTGCGTCCTTCTAGCTATTGACATAATTGCACCCGTTGGATATTGATGAGCTGGCGTAGTATATAATAGTTTTATTGTCCTCTTAGGTACCATACAGCCTTCTTCATCCACTGAAATCGCGTGACACTGTAGTTGTAATTGTTCAAAAATAGATCTTGCGCGAATAAAACCTGGTTCCTCTATTCCGATGTCTTTTGGATTAAAAAACAAACATACATTCATTAACTGCTGTTGAAATCCACTAAATATATATACTTGTTCCGGCTGACATGTTAGTCCTCTGGCTTGTTGTAAATACCATGCAATTTGTACGCGTAATGAATGTTCTCCTTGCCAGGGGGCATTACCTACGTTGAATTCACTAAGTTCTTTTCGATATAGTCGGTTCCAATGTTTGTAGGGAAAGACTGTTGCATCAACTTGTCCATTTTTAAAGTTTATAAAGTGCTCAGGTTGGGCTGCTTTCTTCAGAAAAGTCACAGCATTCTCAGCATAGTTCCATTCCTCTTCAATTTCCGAAACAAAATATCCTTGTCGTTCAACAGAATAACTGTATCCTTCACTCTGCAGTTGTTCGTAAGCAATTTGAACAGTTGTGATACTAATATTTAATTGTTCAGCCAAACGTCGTTTAGCTGGAAGCTTAGTATGAGCTAATAGCTTTTTTTCCAAAATCGCTTGTCGAATTTGTTCATAGACTTGAGTATATTTTGTTTTACCGTCGGTTAACAGAATTTGAAACTCCATCTCATCATCCCTTGGTATTATATTAAAGTTCATTTTTGGTTATTTTTATCATATCAGAAAAAAGGTTTAATATAGGCAAGGGAGTGATAGAAATGCAAAAGTTAGAAAACAATGTTGTACAGTTAATCCCCATGGAACTTGAACATGTCCAGGGAATTTATGAAGCAGCCCAAGATAAACGAATATGGGAGCATATGTCTGTTGATTTAACTGAGAAAAGTCGCGTGTTTGAATATGTTCAGGATGCCATAAAAAAACGTAAACATGGTACGGATTTTGCGTATGTGATTCTAGAAAGAAAAACAGAGAAAATAATCGGTGCTACTTGGTTTCTTGATCTATCAAAACAACATAAACGACTTGAAATAGGATCAACTTGGATTAATCCTATTTATTGGCGTTCAAATATCAATACGAATTGTAAATATTTATTATTAAAATATTGTTTTGAAGAACTCCATCTTAACCGTGTACAAATAAAAACAGGTCATGAAAACTACCGTTCACAAAAAGCGATAGAAAGGATTGGTGCGGTAAAAGAGGGCATTCTTCGAAATCATATGATTCGAAAAGAAGGGATAATCCGTCATACAGTCCTATATAGTGTTATTAAGGAAGAGTGGAGCAAAGTGAAAAAGCATTTCGAAGAACATTTACTTAAATAAGGTGAACATAAACCGAACATAGATAATGGACGTATTAATAAATGGGATATATTCTACAATATCAGGATTACACATCAGCAGAACGATCTTTCATAAAAGGGCGCTTTAATGAAGAAAAAGAGGTGCACATATTCTCCATGCGATGAAAAGCTTTTTCAAAAATGAAGAGTCAAAACAGTACGCATAAAAAATCGACAGGAGGACCCTGTCGATTTTTTATTGATTTCTTAACATCAGATAAATCTGATTGTTGACAACTCCCAGTGATTTCACTCCATTTTGGATGTTGGAGAACAGGACGACATATTTGCTGCCATTTTTGCTAAAGCTGTTCAGCGTATTCCAACCAGGCAGGACACCGTGATCGGAATAGCTTCCGGGGTCACTGTATAACCCTAGAGCATAATTATGTTTGAAAGGGGTAAAAAATTGCTTTAAGCTCTCCTGGTTAAGCAATTTTCCGGTATAAAGCGCTTTATCAAACAAATACATATCATAGGCAGTTGTGTAAATATCCCCTGATCCAAAAAGCTGCGACATATTTGGCAGTGCAGGCGAAACCAGTTGATTTTCTTTTATCTTATATCCTTTAGAAGGAAAAGTTTGTTTAGAAAAATCTTCTCCAAAGCCTGTATGCTTTAAGCCCGCTGGGATAAATACATGTGTTTTTATATATTGTTCAAGCGGTTCGCCAGCCTGTTTTTCAGCAATATACGCGAGGATGGCGTAGTTAGAGTCACTGTAATTCCAATTTGTCCCAGGTTTGAACTTTAACTTGCCAATCGCAATTTTCTTGATTAACTGATCGTGTGATATTTTTTCAAACGATTCCGAATGTTCCGGTATCCCGGAAGAATGGGTTAATAGATGGTAAAGCTTTATTTGATTTCCGTTTGGAAAATCAGGAATATATTGTGATAAAGAATCATTGATGTTTAACTTTCCTTTTTCCTGCAGCTGCATAATGGCCGTAGAAATGAAAACTTTTGTAATCGAACCAATATAATAGACGGTTCCGGAATTATTCTGAAGTTTCTTTTCGATATCTGCATATCCATAGCCTTTATTGATGATCACCTTGTTGTCTTTTACAACTAATGCAGTTCCGCTAAAATTTAAACTTTTTAAATATTGATCGATTGCCGGATCATTATTTACCTCTTCTGCCGGCAGCGGTGCTGCAGCGGTTTTAAGGGCGGGTTTCTTTTGAGAGAGATGATGTGTCATAATCTGTGTCTCGGCTGAACTGTGGGCGGAACGGTGTAAGATGAAATAGACACCGGTGATCAAGATCCCAGCCGTTGCAATTAAAAAAAGAAATTGGGTCATGAATTGTTTAAATGCTTTTTTTTGCCGCCTTTTTAATGAATGATATCGGTCCATACGAGGTTTCACTTGTTTCTTCACCTTTCTGTTAAGGTTAATAGGCGGAAATAATCTTTTGCTGAACGGATTCTTTCTAAAACATTAGATGAGATGTTCTGCCAAATTTATAAAACAATTTAATCATTGTGTTGATAATGTGATTATACAATGGATGTCATTCTTAAATAAACAGATATAATCCTACCTATCAGGATTCATTTAAGACAGTCCAAAATTTCCTATAAACATATAGGTATATCTTCACAAATTCCACATAACTTCTCTATAATTTCTACAAATCTATTTTTTATGATAGAAACAACTTAATTGAAGAGTAATGGTTCACCAGCTCTTTTCTTAATAACTTCCCATAATATTTGATTGGTGCAAGAGCGCCAATCTCTTTTTTTTGCCTGCATTTAACAAAAAAAGCTTTAGGGGATGAGGAAGCCTCCATTGATGGAAGTTTTACTTTATCCGATCCAATCGCAGTTATCCGGATCATTCATATCCATATGCCTGGGGACACTGCTTTCCTTCAATTCGCCTTCATCGCACAAATAATAATGTCTGATCGGTTTTAAATCTTCATCTAATTCATAAACAAGCGGGATACTGTTTGGAATGTTTAAACTGACAATCCCGTCATCTGGAATTTGATCCAAATATTTCACCAAAGCCCTCAGTGTATTGCCATGTGCGGAAATAATCAAGTGCTGATGGTGTTTCAGATTCGGAACAATTTGTTCGTTCCAACAAACCAGGACCCTCTTTTCGGTATCGAGGAGACTCTCTGTATACGGAATTTGCGTTTTTTCGATTCTCACGTACTTTGGATCTGCTACATCGCATAAGTGTTCATCTTCTGAAAGGGCAGGTGGGCGGATACCGGCCGACCTTCGCCATTCATTGACCTGATCTTCGCCATATTTGTTGATAACCTCATCTTTATTCATTCCCTGCAATGCCCCATAATGCCGTTCGTTCAGTCTCCAGGAAGGGTGAATCGGAATCCAGACAAGATCCATCTCATGAAGAATGATCCATAGTGTTCTCACAGCCCTTTTTAAAACGGAAGTGTGGGCGGTGTCAAAAACAAATCCGTGTTTTTTTAGGATTCGGCCGGCTTCACGCGCCTCATGATACCCCTCATCTGTTAAATCAACATCTTTCCAACCGGTGAATCGGTTTTCAAGATTATATTGGCTTTGCCCATGGCGAATCAAAACGATTTTTTTCATTGTAATCACCTGCTGTCGGGAAGATTTATTCTTTTAAAATTTACCCAATTGGACTAAAGATTAGTAAAACGTCTCAAACTATGACTATTCATTAACCAAAGGAGTGTCAGAGTCCATGTTTAAACCAACAGCAGGCGAGAAATTAATTGAATTATTAATCGAATGGGGTGTGGACCATATTTATGGGATGCCCGGTGATTCGATCAATTCGATTATTGAGCCTTTACGAAAGGTTAAGGATAAAATGAAGTTTATCCAGGTCAGGCATGAGGAAGCAGGTGCTCTGGCCGCTGCAGCCTATGCGAAACTGACGGGGAAAATTGGGGTTTGCACGGCCATTGCCGGACCGGGGGCGATCCACTTATTGAACGGATTATATGATGCAAAGCTCGATCACGTTCCGGTGCTGGCTATTACAGGGCAAGTGGAAACAGATCTTCTTGGGACTGATTCGTTTCAAGAAATCAATTTAGAGCGGATGTTTGATGATGTAGCTGTGTACAATCAGCGGATCATGTCAGCGGAACAGCTTCCGGCCGTCGTCAATCAAGCGATTCGCACAGCCTATGCCAAAAAAGGGGTAGCGGTGCTGACAATTCCCGACGATATTCCCCGTTTTGAGGTAGGAAAGGAAGCACGGGTCACTTCCCATTTTACGGTGAAACAAGAATTGTTTCCTTTGAAAGAAGACTTGGAACATGCTGCTGAAATTATTGAAAAGGCCGAAAAACCAATTATTCTGGCAGGGAGGGGTGTCCAGGGGATCCGGGATACTCTTTTGGCTTTTGCGGAAAAAATTGCCGCTCCGATTGTCCTGACTCTTCCTGGAAAAGGGGCGATCCCTGACAAACATCCGTATTGTTTAGGAGGTCTGGGGCTTATTGGAACGAGAGCGGCGTATGATGGGATGCAGGAAACAGATGCGCTGATTATGGTTGGAACATCTTTTCCATTTACCGGTTTTTTGCCTGAACAAGCAAACACGATTCACATTGATATTGACCCAGCACAAATTGGCAAGCGCTATCCGGTAACGGTTGGATTGGCAGGTGAAGCAGGTAAAACGCTTGAATGGCTCGGTGAACATGTCGAGCGCAAAGAAAACCGTGTATTTTTGGAAAAAAGCCAGGAAAGAATGGCCGAGTGGCGCAATAAATTGGAGGGGCGGGAAGCAGATCCATCATCGCCGCTAAAGCCGCAGCATGTGATTCATGAACTTCAAAGTGTCGTTGCTGATGATGCAGTTCTTTCAGTGGATGTCGGCAATGTCACCGTCTGGATGGCACGCCATTTTCATATGACCAATCAGCGGTTCATCATCTCCAGCTGGCTTGCCACCCTCGGCTGCGGTTTGCCGGGAGCCATTGCCGGTAAGATTGCCTTTCCGGAAAAACAAGTGTTTGCAATATGCGGTGACGGCGGCTTTGGAATGACAATGCAGGACTTTGTCACCGCTGTTAAGTATCATTTGCCGATTGTTGTTATTGTCCTAAACAATCATAAGATCGCGATGATTAAATTTGAACAAGAAGTAATGGGCAATATTGAGTTTGGAACGGACCTTCATAATCCCAATTTTGCCGAATACGCAAAAAGCTGCGGCGGAGCAGGATTCAGGGTGGAAAATTCCGAGGATTTGCTTCCGGCACTGGAGGAGGCAGTCAGACTAAATAAACCATGTATTGTGGACATTGCGGTTGATGCGGACGAGGCGCCGCTGCCGGCCAAAATCACTTTTGCTCAGGCGAAAGGATATACAAAGCATATGCTGAAGGTCTTGCTTGAAGAAGGCCGGATTGAACTCCCTCCTTTATGAAAAATATCCATTCCCTTCCTAAATGGAAGGGGGTGGATACCCGAGAAAAAGGTCATTATTTTGTGATTGTGAACGTTTTAAGAAATCGGTTACATTTTATTAAAAAACGATTGAAAAATAGTCACTTCCAAGCTAGAATAAAACCATGCTAAATGTTCACGTTAACATCAATGATTCTAATTATCTAAATATGGAAGTTTAAAACAATAATATATAAATATGATTTTTTTTATCAAATAATGTTAACGTTAACAAACATTCAGCAGCAACATGAATTTCAATTTAAGAAAAGAAAGATGGTGAAGAAGTGAAAGGTTTTATGGATGAAAATTTCCTGCTGAAAAACGAAACTGCAATCCGCCTTTATCATGAGTATGCAAAGAATATGCCGATTATCGACTATCATTGTCACTTAAGCCCTAAAGAAATATATGAAAATAAATCATTTAAGAATATTACCGAAATATGGCTTTATGGCGACCATTACAAGTGGCGGCAAATGAGAAGCAATGGGATAGAAGAAGAATATATTACCGGCGGTGCCAGTGATTATGACAAGTTTCTGGCTTGGGCGAAAACCGTTCCAATGACAATCGGTAATCCTTTATATCACTGGACGCACTTAGAATTACAGCGATATTTTGGAATCCACGAACTGCTGGATGAAGAAACAGCTCCGATGATCTGGGATAAAGTAAATGCCCTATTGAACAGTGAAGGCTTCGGTGCAAGGGATTTGATCAAGAAGTCAAATGTTAAAGTCGTTTGCACAACGGATGATCCGACTGACAATTTAGAATATCACTTGCGATTAAAAGAGGAAAAAGATTTTGATGTCGAGGTTCTGCCTAGCTTCAGACCTGATAAAGGGCTTGAAATCAATCGCGACGGTTTTGTTGACTGGGTAAACAAGCTGCAGGATGCAGCTGGTGTAAAAATTGAATCTTATGATGATTTTCTAAAAGCACTTGAATCAAGAGTTCAATTTTTCCATTCCGTCGGATGCAAGGTTTCAGACCACGCTCTCGACAAAATGATGTATGCCGATACTTCGAAAGAAGAGGCTGCGCAAATTTTCCAGGAAGCATTAAATGGCGGGAAAGTTTCCGAAGAAGCAGAAAAGAAATACAAAACATTTACTTTAACATTTTTGGGAAAACTCTATTCTGCACTAGGATGGGCGATGCAATTTCATATCAATGCGCTTAGAAACAATAATACCAGGATGTTTAAAGCAATGGGGCCTGATACAGGCTGGGATTCCATCAATGATGAAGGAATTGCAAAACCATTAGCCAGATTGCTGGATACATTGGAGCAAGGAAATGCGCTGCCAAAGACAATTATTTATTCTCTCAATCCAAACGATAACTTTGTAATCGGAACGATGATTGGGAATTACCAAGGCGGGGGAATTCCCGGGAAAATTCAATTCGGTACAGCATGGTGGTTTAACGACCATAAAGACGGAATGCTTGAGCAAATGAAGGCTTTGTCCAATTTAGGACTGTTCAGCCGGTTCATCGGCATGCTGACAGACTCAAGAAGTTTTCTCTCTTATACAAGACATGAATATTTTAGAAGAATTGTCTGCGCTCTAATCGCTGAATGGGTTGAAAATGGAGAAGTTCCAAATAAGATTGAGTTTTTAGGCAAGATTGTTCAAGGTATTTCCTATAACAATGCAAAAGAATATTTCGGATTTGATCTATAAAAAAAGGATTCCCATATGTAGATACTTGTTTGATTGGCGAATGAAACAAGTATCTACGGGAGTCCTCAGAAAAAACTATTCAAAATAATTATAGCAAAATATAAAAGGCGTTTACAAGCGCATCATCATTTTGAAACCAGCTTCATTGTGTTAATGAAAATATTGAAAATTGCAGTGCCTATTATAACAAGGTGGTGTACTCATGGCTGAGAATTTAGCAAATAAATTAGAACATATAGATTCAGATCAGGGAACTCAAAAAATCCCGACAAAAGAGAAAGCGCTTTATGGTTTTGGTGATTTTGGAAACGGCTTCATGTTTGACTTGGGCCAGTCTTATTTAATGCACTTTTATACCGACGTTGCTGGTATCAGCGCTGCAGCTGCAGCAGGTGTTTTTTCGATAACCAAGATTTTTGATGCATTTATGGATCCTTTAGCAGGATCAATCATCGATTCAAGGACACCGGGTCCGCGCGGAAAATTCCGTCCTGTCATGATGCTTTCTTCCATTATTCTTGCCGTTTTAACAGTAGTAACCTTTACAATGCCTGATCTTTCCATGGGCGGGAAAATCGCTTGGGCATACATTACCTATATGGCATGGGGGCTTGTTTACTCGTTTACAAACGTGCCGTATGGTTCCTTGGCTTCCGTAATGACGCGGGATGTCGGTGAACGGTCCTTTATGGCTTCGACGCGACAGGCGGGTTCAATAGGAGCTCAATTGGTTACCGGCGTTGCCTTTGTACCGATTTTGGGGATGTTCTCAAGTACAAAACTCGGCTATCCTGTTACTGCCGCAATTATGGCTATTATTGGTGTAATCGGATTCTTTATCTGCTACAAAGGTACGAAAGAACATATTAAAACGGAAAGCGCTAAAGGAAAAGAGAAAGCATCCGCGAAAGATTATTTCCGTGTTGTATTTACGAACCGTCCATTGTGGAGCTTAGTGTTAATGACATTATTCACCATTTCCGCAATGAATACAAATAACGCAATGATGATCTACTTCTGCCAATATAATCTTGGCCACGTTGGCTTACAGCCAATTATTAACTTTATCCAAATGGGCAGCTCTGTTGTAGGGATTATGCTGATTCCGATGTTAGTTCGCCGCTTTGGCAAAAAGAAAACAGCAATGGCCGGTTTGTTAATTGGTGTTGCTGCTGATGGTTTAAACTTTGTGATTCCAACAAACATTTACACTTTTATCGTTTTAGTATCAATCGGTTATGCCGCTCTTGCAATCTCAAATGGCGTAACTTGGGCATTCGTTTCTGACGCAATTGATTATGGTCATTGGCACACAGGTGTCCGCAAAGAAGGTGTAACTTATGCAGCATTCAACTTCTCCAGAAAAATTGCACAGTCACTTGCTGCTCTTGTTTCTGCCGGTGTTTTAGCTGCAACTGGTTATGTTGCAAACGCTCATCAATCTGCAGGAACACTGCTTGGTATTAAAGGTACAATGACACTTTATCCGGCGGTTGCTTTGCTGCTGGCTGCCATCATCATCGGTTTAATGTATAACTTATCTGATGATAAATTTAAGAAAATCGCTAACGACTTGAATAATGGCCGTTGGGAAAAAGGATCTTTCTAATTATTCACTAGACTTATTCTGAAATAATCTTAAAATAGCTTGAGAGGTTATCTAGAATTAATTCTCGATTCCTGATAACATTAAAGCGTAAGCTAGAAAAAAGGGTGAAGAAAAGTGGTTACGATTAAAGATATAGCAAAGCTGGCGAATGTATCGCATACTACTGTATCCCGGGCCCTTAATGACAGCCCGCTTATTAAACCGGGAACGAAAAAAAAGATTCTGGAGCTGGCCTCTCAACTAAACTATACACCAAACTATAATGCCAAAAGCCTCGTCATGCAGAAGTCTTATACGATCGGCCTGTTTTTTACAAGTATCACAAACGGAACATCCCCCAGTTTCTTTGCTGATACCGTAAAAGGAGTCAACAGCGTAATCAATGCCGACTATAATTTATTTGTGCGGGGAATCGATGATTATCAGGACTATTCATCGATTCACGGTAAGCGGTTTGATGGCATCATTTTAATGAGTCAAAGTGAGATAGATAACGCCTTTATCTACCATGTTTTAAATCAAAAAATCCCGATGGTTGTCTTAAATCGGGAAGTGAATGATCAATCGATTATCAATATCCTGTCAAACGACAGGGAAGGCTCGAGTCAGGCCGTAAAATATTTGATCCAGAAGGGCCATCGCGATATTGGCATTATCGAGGGGATTAAAGGCTTTAAATCGACTCTGGAGCGCCGTGAAGGATACCTTCAGGCGTTGATCAATCATAATATACCAATCCGCAACGAATATATTGTTAAAGGAAACTATGATATGGAAAGCGGGCATAAGGCAATGGAACAGCTGCTTTCTTTGAAAAACCCGCCTACTGCTGTCTTTTGTTCCAATGACGATATGGCAGTTGGTGCGATCAATGCGGCGTTTGCCAAAGGGTTAAACGTACCGAATGATATTTCAATCATTGGCTTTGATGATATTGCATCAGCACGCTATACCAATCCGTCTCTGACAACAGTAAAAAAACATATTGAAAAAATCAGCAAACTAGGTGCAGAGAAAATTTTAGAAATTGTTCAATGTGATGAGCATAAAGGTGACAAGATTTTTGTTGAAACAGAGCTGATTATCCGAAAATCTGTTTCAACTCCAAAATAAAGAATAGCCCGTTTATAAGATTTTCCTTATAAACGGTTTTCTTTCAATGAAAATGTTAACGTGTGCATAAAATAGGAGGAATCATCATGGAAAAGTTAAACAAAAATGTGGCAGAAGGTTATAAAAAATATCCGGAGAAAGTTTTACAGTTTGGCGAAGGGAATTTCTTGAGAGCTTTTGTTGATTGGCAAATCGATGTTTTAAATAAAACAACGAATTTTAATGGAAGTGCAGTAGTGGTTCAGCCGCTTGGCAGCGGGATGGTAGAGAAACTGAATGAGCAAGACGGACTTTATACCCTTTATTTGAAGGGAATGAGGGATGGGCAGGCTGTTAACGAACACACTTTAATTAATTCTATTAGCAGAGGGCTGAATCTATATTCACAATATGATCAATTCGCAGAACTTGCTCAGAATCCGGAGCTGCGCTTTATTTTTTCCAATACAACGGAAGCCGGAATTGCTTACGATGAGACTGACCGCTTGGAAGACCGTCCGCAAAAAAGCTATCCGGGAAAGCTGACAGCATTCCTGTACCGCCGCTTCCAAGCTTTTAATGGAGCAAAAGATAAAGGGTTTATCATCATTCCTTGTGAATTGATTGACCGCAACGGTGAAAAATTGAAAGAAATCGTTCTAAAATTCGCAGCTCTATGGAATCTTGGTGAAGAGTTTGTCGGGTGGATTCATGAAGCCAATACATTTTGCTGCAGCCTTGTAGACCGGATTGTACCGGGTTACCCAAGAGACACAATTGATGAAATTACCAAAGAACTCGGCTATAAGGATGATATGGTTGTTGTCGGTGAGCTGTTCCATCTCTGGGTGATTGAAGGACCGCAGTGGATTCGCGAAGAATTCCCTGCTCATATGGCAGGGCTAAATACTCTGTTCGTGGATGATTTAACACCATACCGAACTAGAAAAGTACGGATTTTAAATGGTGCGCATACCGCGATGACTCCGGTTTCGTATCTTTACGGCTTGGATACGGTAGCGGAAGCAATCGAGCATCCGGTGGCCGGCCGCTTTGTGAAAGAACTTATTTTTGATGAAATTATCCCGACTTTGGATCTGCCAATTGATGAATTAAACTATTTTGCAGACGCCGTTCTGGAAAGATTCATGAATCCTTATATCAAACATTTTCTTATGAGCATTTCTTTAAACTCAATGTCTAAATACAAAACAAGAGATCTGCCATCTGTATTGGAGTATGTAAACCGTAAAAAAGAATTGCCTCGCAAGCTTGTCTTCTCCCTTGCAGCGCTGATTTCGTTCTATAAAGGTAAAAGAGGCAAAGAGGACATCAAGCTGTCAGATGATCAGGATATCTTGGAATTGTTCAGTCAACAATGGAGTCAGTTTGACGGTTCCGTTGAAAGCTTAAAATCAATGGTCACAGCTGTGCTGGGATATGGAAAGAATTGGGATATGGACTTAAATGAAGTTAAAGGATTGACGGATTTAGTAACTGACTATCTGTTTATGATTGAAACAAAGGGCATGAAGCAGGCGGTGGAAATGGTATTGAATGAGACCGCAGTAAAATAAGGGGGAGCATCCATGTTAGATTTTATCCAAATCAATGAAAACGATAATGTGATTGTCGCTCTGAAGGATTTACAAAAAGGGGAAACGATTCTTGCAGGCGGGAAAGAAATTTTGCTCAAAGAGGAGATCAAGCGCGGCCATAAGCTTGCCATCAGAGAAATTCCTGCTGGAGAAAATATTATTAAATACGGTTACCCGATCGGACATGCAACGAAGGAAATCAGCGTTGGCGAACATGTTCATACGCAAAATACCAAAACCAATCTTGATGGTTTAGAGGATTATCAATTCAACCAAAAGCTCACAGAAAACCCCTATCAAAATGAGGGATTAACCTTCAATGGATTTAAGCGAAAAAATGGCAAAGTTGGAATTCGCAACGAGCTTTGGATTGTTCCGACTGTTGGATGCGTCAATGGTGTTGCCGAAAAAATCATGAAGAGTTTTGAAAAAGAAATCGGAGACATCAGCCCGTTTGAAAATACCCTTGTATTAAAGCATAACTACGGATGTTCTCAGCTCGGAGATGACCACGATAACACAAAAAGGATTTTAAGAGATGCGGTTCACCACCCTAATGCCGGCGGAGTTCTCGTTTTAGGTCTCGGCTGTGAAAATAATAACTTGTATGATTTTAAAGAAGGATTGGGAGAATTTGATGAAGACCGTGTCAAGTTCCTTGTCTCACAAGAAGTAACGAATGAAATTGAGGAAGGCGTTAAGCTGTTAAAGGAAATCTATGAAAATGCAAAACAGGATAAGCGCGAATCAGTTCCATTATCAGAATTAAAAATTGGCTTAAAATGCGGCGGCTCCGACGGATTATCAGGAATAACGGCGAACCCGCTGTTAGGGAAGCTTTCCGATTTCCTTGTTGCCCAAGGCGGGACAACAGTACTGACTGAAGTTCCGGAAATGTTCGGTGCTGAAACGATTCTGATGGAACGGGCGGCAAATGAAGGAGTATTTTTTAAAACAGTAGAATTAATTAATGATTTTAAGGAATACTTCATGGCAAGCAACCAGCCTGTATACGAAAATCCTTCGCCGGGGAATAAAGCAGGCGGGATTACCACGTTAGAAGACAAATCGCTTGGCTGTACGCAAAAAGCAGGAACGTCAACTGTAGTGGACGTTTTAAAATATGGTGAAATGCTAAAGGAAAAGGGTCTGAATCTGTTGAGCGCACCGGGAAATGACCTAGTTGCTTCTTCAGCCCTAGCTTCTGCAGGCTGTCAACTTGTTCTGTTCACAACCGGACGGGGAACACCGTTTGGAACCTACGTTCCGACGATGAAGGTTTCAACGAATACCGCGCTGTTTGAGTCAAAGCCGCACTGGATTGATTTTAACGCGGGATCATTGTTGGAGCGTCCGGTCGAGGAAGTGCTGCGCGAGTTTATTGAATACATTATTAAAGTTGCCAGCGGCGGGCAAGTGAACAATGAAATAAATGATTTTAGAGAAATTGCGATTTTTAAAACCGGAGTCACTTTATAATTTGAACTTGCCCTTGAAAGGCAAATTTCATTTGGAGGTTGAAAGGGTTGAAAAAAGATTTACTGTTAGAGCTGCAAAAAGAAAAAATTGTGGCGATTGTCCGGGGAATTCCGAAAGAGCGCGGCGAACAAACCGCGAAAGCTCTCGCAGCCGGCGGGATTTCCTTTTTGGAAGTTACCCTGAATACAGAGGGTGCTTTAAATATGATTAATGATTGGAAAGGGGAATTTGGCGACCGCCTGCATATTGGTGCGGGAACGGTTTTAAACCTTAAAATGGCCAAGGAAGCTGTTCAAGCCGGTGCGGAATATATTATTTCTCCAAATCTTGATGAAGAAGTATTATCGTACGGCCTTGAACAAGGCTTGGAGGTTTGGCCCGGAACGATGACGCCGTCGGAAATCGTCAGAGCCTATAATCTTGGTGCTAGAGCGGTTAAGGTTTTTCCCATCGGATCGCTTGGTGTGAAATATATAAAAGATTTGCGGGCGCCTCTTAACCATATTCCGATGATGGCAACAGGAGGAGTTAACGCCGATAATATCAAAGAAGTGCTGGGTTATGGTGCAGCGGCAGTCGGCTTAGGAGGAAACCTAGTCAACAACAGCTTGATTGAAAAAGGTGATTTTGAGCAAATCACCCAGCTTGCCAGCCTGTACAGCAAACTCGCAAGTGAAGTGAAAATGTAGATATCTTTGGGAAATAGGTAGATAAACTTAGGTAATAGGTAGATATATTCGGGAAATAGGTAGATATCCATTGAGGTGTGGACAAATGATGCAAAATAAAGGTCCAGATGTGGTTACGATTGGAGAAAGCATGGTTCTTTTTCAGGGAATCGGCGACAAGACCATAAAATATGAACCGCTTTTTACAAAATCATTAGCTGGTGCAGAATCAAATGTGGCGATTGGACTAACACGTATGGGCAAAAAGGTAAAGTGGATCAGCCGGGTCGGGAATGACCCTTTCGGAGAATACATTTTATCAACTCTTGCCGGGGAGGGCGTGGATGTATCCGAGAGTATTCGCGATAACCAGGCGCCAACCGCTGTTTATTTTAAAGAAAATAAAAGCTTTGGGGATCCAATGGTTTACTATTATCGAAAAAATTCAGCCGCTAGCAAACTCGAACCATCTGATGTCAAGGAAAGCTGGTTCGAGGGAGCAAGACACCTGCATGTGACTGGAATTACACCTGCTTTAGGGGAACATACCGCTGAAGCTGTCCGAAAAACGATGAAACTGGCCAGAGAAAAAGGACTGACGATTTCTTTCGATCCCAATCTGCGCCGGAAGCTTTGGAGCGAGGAAGAAGCAAGAGAGGTTCTTCTCTCGCTGATCCCGTTATGCGATGTATTTCTGCCGGGGCTTGAGGAGGCCGAATTTTTGTCAGGAGAACATTCAATCGAAGAGTACGGACAGTTG
The DNA here is from genome assembly GCA_964484065.1 of uncultured Bacillus sp. Lineage (GTDB taxonomy): Bacteria > Bacillota > Bacilli > Bacillales > Cytobacillaceae > JAEVLT01. The sequence continues at coordinate 39,011 of CAZAEW010000020.1, read as the reverse complement.
TTTCTTGATATGGGTGCACAACTGGTGATCCTAAAACTGGGTGCAGAGGGTTCAGTCGGTTTTAGCCGGGAGCTCTCGGTTAAAGCAGCACCATATACCGTTTCCAGCGTTGTGGATACCGTCGGGGCCGGTGATGCTTTTGCGGCAGGGTTTCTGTCGGTATACCTGGATGAGCAGGCTGAATTAACAGCGGCGTCATTAGAAAAAGCATTAGTCCGTGCGAATGCGCTAGGGGCATTGGCCACCCAATTCAAAGGGGATTGGGAGGGCATCCCGGCCCTTGAAGAGTTAAATCGGATTCTCTTAGGCAAAGCGGATGTAACAAGATAAATCGAATAGTGGATCGTATTAAAGAGCCTGAAGGTAACCTCAGGCTCTTTTTTTAGTTGTACCTAATATAGGAAAAATGAATATTTATTTGGTTCATTTTTTTATGTATAAATCATACATTTAGCTGAAAATAGCTAAGTCACCGGAGGTGATAAAGTGTGGGGATTGTTTTTGAAGCGAAAGAAAGGATTTTTCATCTGAAAGGGAAAGATTTCAGTTACGTGATGCAGATTGTCAGGGAAGGATATCTTGCTCATTTGTATTGGGGAAGGAAACTATCAAACGATCGAAACAGCAACCCGCTAGTGTTTGTCAGCCGCGGATTTTCACCAAACCCGGACCCTGCAGACAGGACTTTTTCCCTGGACACGCTGCCACAGGAATATCCTGCATACGGAAATACCGATTTTCGTTCCCCTGCCTACCAAATCCAATTGGAAAATGGCTCGATGATTACCGACCTTCGTTACAAAAGACATATTATTATTAAAGGCAAACCACGGCTTAAAGAACTTCCTGCTGTATATGTTGAGGATGACAGCGAAGCGGAAACATTGGAAATTACTCTCGAAGATTCATTGCTTAACCTTGAAATCACCCTGACGTATACCACTTTTGAAAAGTATAATGTACTCTCCCGCTCTGTTTTTTTTCAAAATAAAGGCAAGGAAAAGCTCAAGCTGCTCCGTGCCTTAAGTATGAGCGTGGATTTTCAGGATGATCGCTACGATTTACTGACTTTAGATGGGGCACATATTAATGAAAGAAACATTGCCAGAAGACCAATTGCTCCTGGTATTCAAGCGGTTGAAAGCAGGCGCGGGGCCAGCAGTCATCAGCATAATCCTTTTTTTGCCCTGCTTCGAAAAGACTGTTGTGAGGACAGCGGCGAAGTTTATGGCTTCAGCCTTGTTTATAGCGGCAATTTTCTGGCACAGGTCGAGGCGGATCAGTTTCATACCGCAAGAGCATCAATCGGTATCAATCCTTTTGATTTTAGCTGGCTGTTAGAGCCGGGAGAAACCTTCCAAACCCCTGAAGCTGTCATGGTTTATTCCTATCACGGCCTGGGGGGAATGTCGCAGACCTATCATGAGCTTTACCGGACACGATTATGCAGAGGATTCCACCGCGATCTCCTCCGGCCGGTGTTAATAAATAACTGGGAAGCAACTTATATGAAATTTACTGCTGACAGGCTCGTGGAAATAGCAAAAACGGCTAAAAAGGCCGGTATCGAACTTTTTGTTCTTGATGACGGCTGGTTTGGCAAGCGGGATAATGATAAAAGCTCCTTAGGCGACTGGGTGGTCGATAAACGAAAACTGCCAAATGGTTTAAATGATCTGGCTCATAAAATCCGCGGGGTAGGAATGGAATTTGGTCTCTGGTTTGAACCGGAGATGATTTCCGTCAATAGTAAACTTTATCAAAAACATCCTGATTGGTGCCTGCATGTACCAAACCGGAAACGGTCAGAAGGACGGAGCCAGCTTGTTTTGGATTTATCAAGAAAAGAAGTGTGCGATTATATTATTGAGGCTGTATCCAGCGTGCTATCGAGCGCGCCCATTTCTTATGTAAAATGGGATATGAACCGCCATATGACCGAAATTGGTTCTGCCGGTCTGCCCCCAGAACGGCAGCGGGAAACGGCTCACCGTTACATGCTCGGCTTATATCGGATTATCGAAAAAATCACATCACGGTTTCCTGAAATTTTATTTGAAAGCTGTTCAGGCGGCGGCGGACGTTATGACCCGGGGATGCTTTATTACATGCCCCAGGTCTGGACAAGTGACAATACTGATGCTGTTTCCCGTCTGAAAATCCAATATGGAACAAGCATCGTTTATCCCCCGGTTACGATGGGCGCCCATGTTTCTGCAGTTCCCAATCACCAAGTCAGACGTGTCACTCCGCTTTCCTTTCGAGGCCATGTGATGAGCTGCGGAAATTTGGGATATGAACTTGATTTAACAAAGCTGTCTGCAAAAGAACTGGATGAAATCAAGCAGCAAGTTCTTCTCTATAAAGAAGTCCGACATATCGTTCAATACGGCGTTTTTTACCGGATGGCAAGTCCGTTTGACGGAAATGAAGCGGCCTGGATGTTTGTTTCGGAGGACGGAACGGAGGCCGTTGTCGGCTATTACAGAATATTAGCTCAGCCTAATCCACCCTTAGCCAGCTTAAAGCTAAAAGGTCTGAATCCGGGCTATTTATATAAGCATGCCGACACCGGAAAGGTTTATGGAGGAGATGAGTTAATGTATGCCGGAATCAGGCTTCCTCAACTAAAAGGGGATTTCGCAAGTATCTTTTGGCGATTTGCAAAACAAAAATGATGATGCTTAACATTTATTCGATAAGAATGGGAAGGATTTCTTACTTTTTAAGAGAAGTAAAGAAGAAATACAATCCACATAAAGAGAGAGGTAAGTCTTGATGACACAGCAGGCAATTACAGTTATGCATAACGGGATGGTGCTTAGAGGAATGGAGCATATTCCATCAGGGGAAAAACTTCCTGCAGTGATTTTGTTTCATGGGTTCACGGGAACAAAACTTGAACCGCATCGCCTTTTTTTAAAAATTTCAAGAGCATTAGAGGAAAAAGGGATTGCTTGCTTTCGCTTTGATTTTCTTGGCAGCGGCGAAAGCGATGGGGATTTTGAAAATATGACGGTTTTAAATGAGTTATCAGAAGCAAGAACCGTTTTTGATTATGTCAAGGGGCACCGGGCGGTAGATGAGAATTCCATTACTCTTTTGGGGCTGAGCATGGGTGGATTAGTAGCGAGTCTGCTTGCAGGAGAGTTAAATGAGCAAATCGATAAACTTATTCTGATGGCACCGGCCGGGACAATGAGCCGTTTAGCGGCTGAGTATTCAGGGGCTGCCCCTTTTATTGAGGAAATTGATGCCTATGATTTAGGTGGAAATGCTGTAGGGAAAAGATTTATCGAAGAATTAAGCACGATTGATGTTTGGAAGATAGCTGCCGGTTATCAGAAAAAAGTTCTGCTGATTCATGGCACGCAAGATGAGACCGTACCATTCGAGGTGTCCTCCTTGTATATTGAAAAATGCTATAAGAATAATGCCCTTTTTTATCCGATTGAGGGAGCAGGCCATACATTTAACAGCTATCAATGGGAACAAGCAGTTATCCGCTTGATTTGTGAGTTTACGACATCTAAGAGTTAATTCTTTTTACTATTGCAGAAAACTTTAAGGCCGGGTGGTAAATATAAGCTACTCGGCCTTAAAGTTTTTTCTCTGGCATTGCATTTCCGCTTTCCCTTCTATTTTTGCAGATTTTTATGAAATGTTTCGATTTTCTGTCAAAGTTAAAAATTAGCAGGAATTGCTAGAAAAATGTAGTAAAATTCTATATATATATACATATTTCAAAATTTAATAATTATGGGAGGGAAAGGCAATGACCGTTTGCTATGTGCATAATGATGCAGAAGCAGTTGGTACTTGCGTTGGCTGCGGAAAGTTTATTTGCGCAAATTGCTGCACGGAAATCAAAGGGAAAAATTATTGTAAAAAATGTGTTGAAGAATTGTTTGATGAGCACAAAAAGAAAATTGAAAAGCTCGAAGACAATAAGAACAGTCAGCCGATGGTATTTATGAATGCAGGCGGCGGAGGGGGAGGCTCAAGTTCTTCCAGTTCAAGCTCATCTGCAAGTGCCGGACCGGGCCTCGGCGGAATGCCAAGATATACAAAAAGCAGGGTTACCGCTGGAATCCTGGCTATTTTGCTTGGTGGAATTGGCATCCATAAGTTTTATCTCGGAAAATGGGGAATGGGAATTCTCTATTTAGTATTTTGTTGGACTTACATACCCTCTATTATCGGGTTTATTGAAGGAATCCTTTACCTAGTCTCGACCGACGAGAATTTCGCAAGGAAGCATGACCCCGGTTACCGTTATTATTAGTTCGTAATATAGGAGTTTCATAGATTTTTTATAGTGAAAGTGAACCTGTCGAAGTGCGGGTTCACTTTTTTGTCCCATTGCTCTAAACTTCATGAATTTGTTAAATATCGTTGAAAGCGGGAGAGAATTTCAGTTTACAATATGGTTAAAGATGACATGTTGATTTAAAGGCGGGAATAATCTTGAGGAATTCTTTCCAATCAAAAAACACCATTGATCGTTTACAACGAAAAATCAAAAAATTGAAGTCCAGGGAAAAGCAGTTATTGAAATTACTCCGGACACATGAAGCCCTGCACTTAGACGTTCTTGATGCCCTGCCGATGAATATTTTTCTTGAGGACCCTGAGGGCAGGACGATTTTTGCCAATGAACAAGCATGTAAAATGAATGGTATGAAATTGGAGGAGCTTATTGGAAAGACTGTATTTGACTTTTTCCCGCCGGAAATAGCGAAAGAGACACGGGAAATTGACCTTCAGGTATGGAAGCAGAGAGAATTATTGACAAGAGAAGTAAAGGTTCAATTTCAGGGCGAGGAGGGCTGCTTTTTAACGGGAAGAAGGATCATTCACGTTAATGAGACCAACAAGGATTTTATGCTTGGTTTTGGCTTAAATATTACGGACCGGATCAGAGCGGAAGAAATGGTTTCTCATTTGGCCGATCACGATCCCTTGACAGATTTGCCCAATCGCCGTTTCATTAAGCGTTATTTGGAAGAATATGTTTCATGCAGCAGGAATGAAAAGAGAATTCTCGGTTTTCTCTTGCTGGATCTGGATCGTTTTAAAGTTATAAATGACAGCCTTGGGCATCAAGCCGGCGATTTTTTATTGCAGTCTGTTGCCGCTCGCCTGAAAAATTCCGTTTCCGAGGAGATTGTCATTTCCAGAATTGGCGGGGATGAATTTATCGTGTTGATCCCCAATATGAGTGAAGAAGATGAAGCATTGCACGTTTGCGAGAAAATATTTAAAGCAATGGAAGATCCCTTTTGTATTCTTGAACAGAAGTTTACAATTACGACCAGTATTGGTGTCAGTATGTATCCCCATCATGGAAATGACCTTAATTCATTAATAAAAAGCGCTGATCTTGCTATGTACCGTTCTAAGGAAAAGGGAAGAAATTGCCATTCTATTTTTTCGTCTAATTTAAAACAACAGGCCATCGACCGATTGGATACAGAGATTTTGTTGCGTCAGGCATTAGAAAATAATGAATTTGTCATCCACTATCAGCCGAAAATAGATATTGCCACTGGAAGAATTTATTCAATGGAAGCATTAATCAGGTGGAAGAAGGATCGGCAAATTCTTTATCCAGATTCATTTATCCCGATTGCCGAAGAAACCGGGTTGATTGCCCCGATTGGAGAGTGGGCTCTCCGCCAAGCTTGCCGTGACTGCGCTTCTTGGCATAAGCAGGGACTTACCCATTTATCAGTGAGCGTCAACTTATCGCCGCAGCAATTTCGAAAAAATAATTTAGAGAGTGTGATTCGTGACACGCTGCAGGAGTCAGGCCTCATTCCGTCGGCCTTGGAGCTCGAATTGACAGAGTGCACGATCATGCGGGAGCCGGACAATGCCGCAAGCATTTTAAATCATTTAAAAGCACTGGGGATTAAAATCTCAATTGATGATTTTGGAACAGGTTTTTCTTCATTAAGTTATTTGAAGCAGTTTCCAATTGATATTTTAAAAATTGATAAATCGTTTGTGATGAATCTGGAATGGGATGAAGCAAATGCTTCGATTTCCGCCGCGGTTATCTCTCTTGCCCACAATCTAAAACTGACGGTTGTGGCAGAAGGGGTTGAAACAAAAGAGCAATTAGCGTTCCTGAAAAATCATGAATGCGATTATGGTCAAGGCTATTTCATCAGCCGCCCGGTCGAGATGGAAAAAGCCATTCAATTAGTAACGGATGAATGTACGACTGTTTAATAAAATGCAGAAAGGCTGCCAAACGGGCAGCCTTTTAAAATATCCATTTAACCTCATTCAATAAATGATGTTTAAATAATTGTAAAACAAAGTCAAGGTAATAATCTTTCCTGACGATTAATTGAACGTGTTTGTCTGAATGGGTATAAACAAGGAGATCTGTATAAATGTCATTTTCGTCAAAAAATTTTTTTACCTCCCCCAGCTGCTTCTTCAGCTCCAGATTATTAAAAGTGAGGTTAAATTCGATGTCTTCCCCGTTTGGAGCTTCAGTTAAATGAATGAACGTATCGTCGTACTTATAAAATAGCTTCATATTTTTCCACCTTTCTAAAGAAGATACCGCAAATATACATAAACCATACTAATGAAAATAGAAAGCAGCATCAACGGAAATGCAATGAACAAGTATTTCATAAACGAGATTGGATGTCCTTCTTTTGCCGCAAGTCCGGCAACAATAACATTTGCACTGGCACCTATTAAGGTTCCATTTCCTCCTAAACATGCCCCAAGGGAAAGACTCCACCACAGCGGTTCTAAATGATGAATACCCAATGAACCCATATCTTTGATCATTGGAATCATTGTTGCAACAAATGGAATGTTATCGATAAAAGCAGATGCTAAAGCGCTGACCCATAAGATTAATATCGAGGTTGTTTTAACATTTCCCCCTGTTAGTTGGATAGCGTTGTCAGCTAAGAGCGAGATTACCTTTGTTTCGATTAATCCTGAAACAAGGATAAATAATCCGATGAAAAAGAAGATGGTCGACCATTCGACTTTACGAAAAGCCTTATCGAGATATTTTTCCCCGGATAATAAAAGCAGAAGAAAAGCTCCGGCAAGGGCCACAGAGGCCGACTCTAAATGAAAAAGCTGGTGGAGAAAAAATCCCAAAATGGTAAAGGCAAGAACAGCTAACGACTTTACTAAGAGATTTTTATCGGTGATCTCTTCCTTCTCATCCAAGCCCATCAGGTTTTCTTTGCACTCTTTGCTCGTTTTTAGCGATTTCCGATACAGCAAAGCAAGTATTCCTATATTGATGATTAAAATAAGGACGGAGATGGCAGATAAATTTTCGATGAATTGGAGAAAGGTTAATTCCTTTACTGCACTGCCAATCATAATATTGGGAGGATCGCCAATAAGGGTAGCAGTACCGCCAATATTCGAAGCAATAATTTCGGTGATTAAGTAGGGCTTCGGATTTATTCGTAATTGTCTAGTTATACTAAACGTAACCGGAACAATCAGCAATACGGTTGTAACATTATCCAAAAAAGCCGAGCTAATCGCCGTTATCACACTTAAGACAAAAAGAATTTTGAGCGGACTTCCTTTAACTTTTTTGGCTGCCCAGATTGCGATGAAATTAAACAAACCGGTCTCTGCTGTAATGGAAACAATGATCATCATTCCGGTTAATAAACCGATCGTATTGAAATCGATATGATGCAGCGCTTGTTCTTGATCGACAATTCCAAGTAAAACGATTAAAATTCCGCCTGTCATACTGATAATCGTACGGTGAATTTTTTCTGTAATAATAAAGGCATATGTCACTAAAAAGATGCCGATGGCCATGATTGCCTGATTGGACATTATTCCACCCCTTTTCGAAAAAAAGACAAAAAGGAGCCTGTAATGACAGGCTCCTCCAAAAATCAGTCTATTATGTTTATAACTATCTTAAAGGATGGGGAGGCGTTTGTAAAGATGATTAAAGGCCAAGCTTTTTCATGTAATCGATTGTTTCTTGATGCTCTCTTTTGATTAATTGGTAGAGTGATTGATCAGTTTGAACAAATGAGCGGCCGTTTTCATCGGCGATCGGCCTTGTGGTTGAAAATGAGCTTGTTATTTTCCATTTGCCGGACACTTTTTGCAAATTTAAGTCAATGATGCCAAGTCTAGTGCCTTTCGATCCCGCCATTACAACAGGCTTCCCGAAAATCGTTCCGTTTTCTAAATTCGTATTCGGCATTTTTTGAAAAACCGGCCCCGGAAATACTGCATGGGAATGTCCCGTTAAGACCGCATCTATTTCGGGTATCGCCGCTAAATAGTAGGCAGCATTTTCGGTGTTGGGAACATAATGGGCGCTGCTTATTCCTGTATGGGCGAGAAGGATAATGAGATCGGCCCCACGTTTTTTCATCTCTGGAATATACATTTTCACGGCATCTGCCATTGGGATCACTCTCAGTTTTCCCTCGAGTTTTTCTTTATCCCAGTTCATTATTTGGGAAGGCAAAACACCGGTCACTCCGATGTGCAGCTTGTGTCTTTTTCCGCTTTCATCAATTACTGTTTTTTTCAAAAGAGCATAAGGATGGAAATACGGCTTGTTTTCATTTGCATAAAAAACATTTGCGTTTACAACAGGCATCTTTGCCCCTTTTAAGGATTTACCTAAGAACTCCAGCCCATAATTGAACTCATGATTGCCTATAGTAATGGCATCATAGTTCAAACGGTTAAAAGCACGGTAAACAGGGTGGATATCCCTCCGGGACAGTCCCTTGACCCAAGCCATGTATCCTCCTAACGGGTTGCCTTGCAGGTGGTCACCGACATCAAACAGCAGTGAGTTTGTGCTTTCCGCACGGGCCTGTCTAATAAGGGAGGCTGTTTTAATCAGGCCGATTCGATCATCTTTTTTTCCTTGGTAGTAATTATAGTTTACTAAAGCAGCGTGCAAATCGGTTGTTTCCAGTAAGCGCAGCTTTACGAGACTGTTTGATTTATTATCCATTCCAAAAGAAGGAGAGGGATGAGTCTGCCATAAGATGAGCAGCCCCATTAGCATAAAGAAGAACTGTTTTTTGATAATGACAATGATAGACACCTCCATTCACGGGGTTGGAGACATTATTATTGGCAAAAAAGCTGAAAAATATGTTTAAAGTTATTATTTGGCAAAGGATCGATGCTTGATACATAAAACGTACATTTTCAAAAAAGCTATAGGTACTTATAAAGGACAGAAATTTGTCAAAAATATATGAAGAATCAATGAAATGAAACTTATTCAAGGAACAGAACCCCAAATTTTTTTTATAATGAGCGTGTTGAAAGGTGGAATCGGAAATGAATATTACAACAATCATTGAATTAGAGAACGAAGAGGTTGAAAAAATTGCGGGAGCAAAATTCGTATTTTCTCAAGACCATATTAATGAACACGTTGTAGAAACATGTGTCGAATATCTGCAGGCGGAAAACTCAAATGAAATCATTCAACCAGAGGATGCTATGAAAATGGTTTTTGATCATTTAAAGCAGGAAGGGATTATTCCGCAGCAGGTTGAAGATTTTTCTTTCGAAATGCCTTCATGCGGGCAGCTTATCAGAAAAGCCGCCAGTGATTATGATATCCCGCAAAAAGTAATTCTTTCTTATATGTTTTAACAAGAAGTTCAGGTTGAGCTTCTTTTTTTTGCGGAAAAGGGGCGGAGCTGCGCAAGAGTCATGTTGTTTTTTACCCACAAAGGCGAGGGACAGCATCTGTTTCTTTGAAAAGGTTTAACTTTGCTCCGCTCGCACCGCCTTTATAATGTTGGTGTATTGCTCCTATTTGTATTATTTCTATCATGTGTTGGAGGTTGAGACTCATGTATGTTTTTTGCGGAAAAGGGGCGGAGCTGCGCAAAAGTCATGTTGTTTTTTTTCATGTATGTTTTTTTAGAATGATGTCAATCGTGTGAACTGTGATAATGGTCAATGCTTGCTTGGGGACCGTTTTTTATAATAGACGGAGCGGACCGAGAATTTTGCCGGTGTAGATAGATGAAAACGCTTACATTTTTGATGAATAAAGGAGTCCGGCTTGTGAGTAAGATTACGATTTTAACAGGGCACTTTGGAAGCGGCAAAACAGAAATCGCGATTAATCTTGCCGTGAGCGAGAGCATAGAGTATGAAAAGACAGCCATCAACGATTTAGATGTTATTAATCCTTATTTTCGTTCGCGGGATGCAGAGAACTTTTTCCAGCTCAATGGGGTTGAATTAATTTCTCCTAAGGGCAAGCTTACACGTGCAGATCTGCCAATCGTTTCAGGAGAGATTTACCGGGTCTTGCACGACCCTTGCTATCGAGTCATTGTGGACGCAGGCGGAGATAAGGAGGGGGCGGTCGTTTTAGGGCAGTATTACCACGATTGGAAGGATCTTAATCCCGATATGCTTTTTGTTCTAAATGCAAACCGTCCGGAAGTCAGTACCCTAGCAGGAGCAGCGGCAGCCATGGAAAGAATCGAAAAGGCATCGCGTCTGAAAGTGTCGGGGATTATTAACAATACCAATTTAGGTGTAGATACAACAGTTTTTGATATTTTAAGAGGATTTGAGTTAGCAAGTCTATTGGCTGAAAAACAGCAGATTCCTCTTCTCTATACAAGTATTTCTGCTCATTTAAGAGAAACTGCGGCTGACTTTGCAGACAGTCATAAAGTGAAGTTTATCCAAAGATTTTTGAAGCTGCCATGGGAAGAGTAAGGAGGTAATCACCTTGGAAAAGAAAGTAGTCTTTAATGAGAGCATCTGCAAATCTTGCGGGCTGTGTATTCAAGTTTGCCCCGCTAATGTTATTTTTCTAGCAGATTATATAAATGGAAATGGCTATCGTCCGGCTGCCGTGACAGATCAGGAGCATTGCATCAGCTGTGCGAAATGCGGCCAAATTTGTCCTGATTCTGTGATTACGATTTATAGGCCCGAAAAGAAGAGACAAACGGTGTAATTGGAGCGAAAGGAGAAAAAACGCATGGGGAAAGTGCTGATGAAAGGGAATGAAGTAATTGGGGAAGCAGCTGTAAACGCCGGCTGCCGTTATTTTTTTGGCTATCCGATTACCCCGCAAAGTGAGCTGGTAGCTTATATGGCAAAAAGGCTTCCTGAAGTGGGGGGATTGTTTTTACAAGCGGAAAGTGAAATTGCCGCCATTAATATGGTTTATGGTGCTGCAAGTGCGGGAGCGAGAGTGATGACCTCCTCTTCAAGCCCTGGTTTTAGCTTAAAACAAGAAGGTATTTCTTATTTGGCGGGGGCGGAACTGCCTGCCGTCATTATTAACATTGTCCGTGGCGGCCCGGGTCTGGGCAATATTCAGCCGGCTCAATCGGATTATTTTCAGGCAACAAAGGGCGGAGGGCATGGTGATTATTATACACCTGTTTTAGCGCCGGCGAGTTTGCAGGAAATTGTTGAATTGATCCAGGATGCTTTCGATATTGCGGACAAATACCGTTCACCGGTTCTCATATTAGCTGACGGTCTGCTTGGCCAAATGATGGAGCCTGTTGAATTTTACGATACGCTTGAATCCGCTTCTCGTTCGGAGAAAAGTTGGACAACGACAGGGACAAGGGGAGATGGAGGACCTAGAATCATCACTTCGTTAGAGCTGGACGCCGAGAGCCTGGAAGAGCGCAACCGTCTGCTACAACAAAAATTCGCTGAAATGAAAAAACGAGAGGTTCGCTTTGAAACGTATCTTACTGAGGATGCGGATATTATCATCACTGCTTATGGAACGGTTGCGAGAATTGCCATGAACGCCATTAAAAAAGCAAGGCAGTCAGGAGTAAAGGCTGGTTTAATCCGGCCGATTTCACTTTGGCCATTTCCGCAAAAGCCTTTTATTGAAACGCGGGACAAGGCAAAAGTATACATCTCGGTCGAAATGAGTGCAGGTCAAATGGTCGAAGATGTCAGACTTGCGGTAAATGGACATGCACCAGTCGACTTTTTCGGAAGAACCGGCGGTGTGGTTCCCACTCAGGAAGAAATATTCCTGAAAATCATGACAGTGGCCGGAGGGATTACGGTATGAGTCTAAAAACATTTTTTAAGAAAACATCAGGTCTGACTGCTAAGCCTACCCACTATTGCCCAGGCTGTACACATGGAGTTATCCATCGCCTTGTCGGGGAAGTTTTAGAAGAAATGGATATTTTGGAGGATACGGTAGGAGTCGCCTCTGTCGGATGCTCTGTGCTTGCTTACGAATATTTTAATTGCGATATGACCCAGGCTGCGCATGGCCGTGCTCCTGCCGTTGCGACTGGAGTAAAGCGGGTTCTTCCGGATCGGTTTGTTTTTACGTACCAAGGTGACGGAGATTTGGCTTCGATTGGGATGAGTGAAGTGATTCATGCTGCTGCCAGAGGCGAAAAGATCACCGTCATCTTTGTGAATAACGCCATCTACGGAATGACAGGCGGACAAATGGCGCCAACTACGATTATTGGACAAAAAACGGCAACTACTCCATTTGGACGTGATGAAGGTATTCAAGGATCCCCAATCAGGGTTAGTGAAATGCTGGCAACTTTGGATGGTGCTGCTTATATTGAAAGGGTTTCTGTTCACGATGTACCCCATATTGCAAAAGCCAAGAAGGCGATTCGGACGGCATTCGAAACACAGAAAAACAAGTTAGGATTTTCAATGGTAGAAATTTTGTCCACTTGCCCGACGAACTGGGGGTTGAATCCGCAAGAATCACTTGATTGGGTCAATGATAATATGGTGCCGATTTTTCCGCTTGGGGTCTTTAAAAGTACGGGGAGGGATTGACGTGTTGGAAGAAATCATTATTGCCGGTTTTGGCGGGCAGGGCGTTATGTCGATGGGACAGCTTCTTGCTTACGCCGGAATGAGGGACGGGAAAAATGTCTCATGGCTCCCGTCATATGGGCCGGAGCAAAGAGGAGGAACGGCAAACTGTGCCGTTGTTGTCAGTGATGAGCCTGTCGGTTCGCCGGTTGTTTCCAGGCCTTCAGCAGCGATTGTTTTAAATGACCCTTCCTTTGATAAATTTGAACCGCGTATCTGTTCAGGAGGTCTTCTAATAATAAATTCATCACTTGTAACGAGGAGGTCAAAGCGGGACGATCTTTTGATTGTGGAAGTGAAAGCAACGGAAATGGCGAATGAACTTGGCAATACGCGAGTAGCCAACATGATTTTGCTTGGAGCCTATCTGGCAGCCGTTAACATTATTTCATTGGATTCCATCGTACAATCACTTCCAAAAGTGCTGGCAGTGGAAAAGCATCATTTAATCGATGTTAATAAGAATGCGTTGAGGATGGGAGCAAGCCTTGTTCTTGAACCTGCCTTTTAGCAGCGAAAGTCTGTCCCGGTATTCATTAAAAGGGCAGGCTTTTTTCTTTTGAAAAGGGGCGGAGCTGCGCAAAAGTCATGTTGTTTTTAACCATTCAAAGCGAGGAACTGTATCTTCTTTCTCGAAAAGGTTTAACATTGCTCCGCCCACACCGCCTTTATTATGTTGGTGTATTGCTCAAATTTGTTTTATTTCCATACATGGATTGGAAGTGATACACATGTATGTTTTTTACATAAATCCTTCATTTAAAGCAAAAATAGGTTTATGTGATTCGGCTCACTCTATTGATAATTGTTTTCAATTAGAATGATAGTAACAAGTTTGGAGGAGGATATTAACAATGCAAAAACAATCCGTAAAGGCCTATCAGGAATATAGCGACGAAAAATTTACGAAGAGGGTTATTTTCAACACCGGTGAGAGCACGGCATTTGTGCTGAACTTTATGCCTGGGCAGACACTTCCTGCCCATAAACATCCTGGGTCAGAGGTTTTTCTGTTTGTTTTAACCGGCAAGGGAACGATTATTATCGATGGACAGGAAACGGAAATTGCCGAAGCTGATGTCATTCATACCAGCGATACGGAAGAACTGGCCTTTAAGAACAGCGGAACGGAACCTGTCAGTTTATATGTGGTTTTAACTAAGCTTCCTGGGGAACAATACGCGAAAAATATCTAAAAAATTTAAGATGAAGGCAAAAATCTCTGCCGTTGGGGCCGATTTTTGCCGCCAATACTCCATTATGATTGGAATTCCACACAATTTAAGGTTAATTCAACAAAGTTCACAAGGAATTCTACACAATTTAAGATGAATTCAACAAAGTTCACGAGGAATTCTACGAAGTTCACACAGAATTCTACGAAGTTCACAAGTATGTAAAAAACACCAACCAAAAATAGGAAAAGCCGGCCTAAATCAAGCCGGCTTTTTAAAATGTTTATTTTTAAACCCAAACAACCACCAGTTCCAATCCCCAAGCAATTTCATCAAGGCCGGAACAAGCACCATCCTCACAATCGTCGCATCAATAAAGATGGCAGCAGCAATTCCTACACCGAGCTGCTTTATTGGCATCACGCCCGTAAAGGCAAACGCCCCCGTAACGACAATCATAATCGCGGCAGCCGAAGTGATAATTTTGCTAGTATAGGTTAATCCGTATATCGTGGCGGTACTATTGTCACCTGTTTTTAAATAAAATTCCTGTATCCTTGAAATCAAAAACACCTCATAGTCCATAGACAGCCCGAAGACGAGGCTGAAAACAAACACCGGCAAGATAAGGGAAATATCAACAGGCTTAATTCCTAAATGTCCTTGCTGGAAAATCCAAACAACAATTCCAAATGTACAGCCAAGACTTAACATATTCATAATGATCGCTTTTAAAGGGATCAGAATGGAGCGGAAAGCGCTCATTAAAATAATAAAAGTTGTGACAAAAATAAGCAAAAGTCCATAAGGCGCCTTTTTGAAAATCTCATCGAAAATTTCCTGTTCAAATTTAATTTGTCCGCCAAAGGTTGTTTTTAAAGAAAAGTCTTTTGAAGCCCAAAGGTTAATCCATTTCCTTGTTTCCGTCTGATCATCGGTTTTTAAATAGGCTTCAACAAGCATCTTATTATCGCTTACATAATAATGTAAAATAGGTGCTATTTGCTGCTGATTCCCGTATGATAAAACCTGGGAAAGCTGTTGTGGGCTTTGTGTTTTTGTAGCAGAAAAAAGGGAATCTACTTCATTGACAAGATGATCTTTCTTAAGCTGACTGATAAACTCGTCAGCCTTTTTAAGATTGCCGCTTTCAAGAAGTTTGCCGTTTGATTGCAGGACAATGGTTACCTTTTTTTCATCCCGTTTCTCTGCAGGAATAAACTCTTGCTTAAATGTTTCATAAGCAATTCTTGATGAGTAGCGTTCCGGAAGCGAATCGATGCCTGGGATTCTTAAGTTCATTTCTTTAACAGGAATGACTCCAGCGAGAAGGATCGCTAAGGAACAAACGGTCATGATAATCGGATGCTTCATGACGTACACGGCAAAAGAGTGCCAAAATGCGGATGGTTTATCCTTTACCGGAAAAATGCTGAACTTGTTGATTCTGTTTCCGATTACAGCAAGCAAAGCCGGAAGAAAGGTATTTGCCGTTAGGACTGAAACAAAAACGACGGTCATTCCGCCAAGTGCAACATTTTGAAAAATATCAATTTTGATAAACAAGAGACCGGAAAGGCCAATAAAAACGCAAAGTCCGGAAAAGATGATCGACCTGCCAGCTGTCGAGATAGTCGTTTGAATCGCTTCATTTACAGGTTTCTTGTTGATTTCTTCCTTAAAACGGTTAATAAATAGCAGGGCGAAATCAATACTTAAGGCAAGTCCGATCATGGGGACGATATTTAATATAAAAATCGACAAATGGGTGCTGTAACTATAAAAATAGACAATTCCCATCGTTGTTAAGATGGACACGATTCCGATGATGAGCGGAACAGAGGCTGCGATAATGCCGCCAAAGGCAAGTATTAAAATGAAGAGGGCGATCGGCAGACCAATCATTTCGGCTTTTGCCAAATCCTCTTGGCTTGCATAATTAAGGTCTTTTACAATCACAGGTTCACCGGTCATGGTGACTGTTAGGCCTGGTTTATTGGTTAATTTCTTATTCAGTTTATTAATTTCTTTGCCTAGACTTTCGGTGTCTTTATCAAAAGAAAGAAGTCCGTATGCATATTTTCCTTTTATCATTCCGGGCTGGTCATATGGGGTTGTGATTTTTTTTATTTCATTAAACCCTTTTAGTTTTTGCAAAGAGGTTTGAATATAATCTTTAAAGTCCTGGTCACTGATTGAACTTTTTCGATGAAACAAAAGGATAATGGTTGATTTAGGATGCTGAAAATCCTTTTCTAACATCTTTCCTGCTGCCTTATATTCCCCTTGATATTCAAAACCGTTTCCGCTCAAAACGGACGGAAGCTTTGTAACAAAATAACCAAAGCCAAATATGATCAAGACCCAGAGAAGAAGGATCAACTTTCGGTTTCGGTACAGCTTTTCACCAAAATTTTGCAGCATGGCAGGCCCCCCTTTACTTGAATAATACCCCAAAATATGATTTGAATTCCAACCGGGGGACGAGTGCCGCGAAAAAGTTCATAATCTGTTCAAAAAAGGGAGATACTTTTTCAACTGGATTGGAAACCTTATTAAAAGGAATGATTATAATTATTTTGTAATAATTAAAGGTGCATATTAATAATAATAATTCGTTATAGTTACAAGGGTTAAATGGCAGAAGCAATTTATGGTAAAATAATAATAAAAAGGAGTTTAAAATAATGACGCAAAATGTGGCACGAATGATCGACCATACTCTCTTAAAAGCAGATGCAACAAAAGAGGCAATTGAAAAGCTTGCAGCAGAAGCAAAAGAATATTCATTTGCTTCCGTTTGTGTAAATCCGGTATGGGTCAAAACGGCAGCGGAGATCCTCGCAGACACTCCGGAAGTAAAGGTTTGCACGGTAATTGGCTTTCCGCTGGGGGCAACGACTTCTGAAACAAAAGCATTTGAAACAAAAAATGCCATTGAAAATGGGGCAACCGAAGTAGATATGGTCATTAATATTGGGGCTCTTAAAGATAAGAATGATGAACTTGTAGAAAAAGATATCCGTGCTGTTGTAGAAACGGCAAAAGGGAAAGCCTTAACAAAAGTGATCATTGAAACCTCTTTATTAACGGATGAAGAAAAAAAGAGAGCCTGCGAACTTGCGGTAAAAGCAGGAGCTGATTACGTAAAAACTTCAACCGGCTTCTCTACTGGCGGTGCAACTGCAGCAGATATCCAATTAATGAGGAAAACGGTAGGACCTGAAATTGGGGTGAAAGCTTCTGGCGGTGTTCGCAGCCGTGAGGATGCCCTTGCCATGATTGAAGCGGGTGCTACAAGAATCGGGGCCAGCGCCGGGATTGCCATTGTCAAAGGGGAAACCTCAACAAGCAATTATTAATCATTTCGTGAAAAAGGGGTTTGCGATGAAAGAAATATTTTTGGCATTAGTAGCTGGGATGGTCGTCGGCATTTTATTTAAATTGATAAAGCTGCCATTACCTGCTCCTCCGGTACTTACAGGTGTAATCGGTATTTTTGGTGTTTATTTTGGGGGAATTGTGGCAGAGTGGATGGTAAAATGGTTCCAGCATTAAAATAGCTGATTTCCAGCTTGGGGGAGTGAAAAGGATGGATGAAAAAGACCTGATTAAGGAAGCGCTTCAAGCAAGGGATTTTGCATATGTTCCATATTCAAAGTTTAAGGTTGGAGCTGCACTTGTTGCAAAGGATGGAAAAATTTTTCACGGATGCAATATTGAAAATGCCGCTTACAGCGTGACGAATTGCGCGGAACGAACTGCTCTTTTCAAGGCCTATTCCGAAGGAGTCACCAAATTTGATACACTTGTCGTTGTTGCGGATACAGATGGGCCGGTTTCACCATGCGGGGCATGCCGCCAGGTGATTTCTGAGCTTTGTGAGGCCGATATGAAAATCATTTTAACAAATTTAAAAGGGGATATTTTGAGTACTACGCCGGCGGAATTATTGCCGGGTGCATTCTCGCCAAGGGATTTGAAATAGAAACTTTTTTGTAAAAGTAATGTATAAGAGTAGAGAGGACCTAAGTTGATGCTTTAGGTCCTCTCTTTTGCTATTAATTTGTTTTTCTTCTTCTGATGACTAAAATGGTACCACCGGCAGCTATTAAAACCAACCCAGCAAATAGAAGGTTATAGCTGTTTGTAGCAGTATTCGGTAATGAACTTACAGTTGTAGTTACAGCTACTGGTTCAGCAACAAGAGGTGCAACTGCAGCAGGTTTACTATCTACAGGTACTGTTTTGTCAGCCGGTAAAATCACCAGTGTTTGAGGCAAGGAGGAATAATAAACCTGGTTGAATACTGTACTTTGCTGGTTTCCTACGGTATCTTGAGCAATCAGGTTAACCACGAACAATCCTGTCGGTCCATCGAGCGGAAGGGTATAATCACCTTCCCAAACTCCTTTAGCTGCATTATAGTGTAAATCAAATGATAGTGATGCATATTTTTCATCGAAGAACGGATTCCAATTACCATAATAATCGACATTCGTAATATCAGATGGTGACATAACACTCAATGAACTGACTAATGCCTTATCATTATAATAATTATTATAATAATTAATCGATGTCCTATTTGTTAGTGTAGCTCTTACAGACTGTACACCCGATGCATCAAAAACTTTTGTTTCAACATGGTAAGTTTGGCCTAATTTAATTGTTGCCGTTGAGAATTTGACATAATCAAAATTAGGAGCTGTTTGATCAATAATGGATTTATCATAGTTGAACGTCTCAGAACCGAAATAAACGTTACCTGCCTTATCGACTGCTTTTATGAGGACATCAAAACCTTGAGGGTCATAAACCTTCAGGGTATAAGGTCTTGTCCATTTTCCTGTCGCAGGGTCAAAACTCAAATCGAAATAATCTTCCTCGTTACGGTAGGAAGGATATACAACGGCAGCACTGACGGATGCTATTTGTTTATCCGGTTTAGCATCAGCTAAGGCTGCAGCTTCAAACATTGGTACATAGTCTTGGAAATTAACTGCTGCCGAAATATTAATTGTATCCCCTGAAGCCGGTCTTTTTGGGTTAATGTTAATCTTATCGATACTTACATTAACATAATCATCATTTTGCAGATAAATTTCCGTCATATATTGATAATTGATCTTACTTCCATTGCTGTACTCTCCAGTTACATATACTGCATACCAACCGCCACGATCCATATAGGTAAGTTTAATGTCTCCTTTCCACGCATTTGTGTCAGGAACATTCGTCAAGTCTGTAAAGTGATAATATTGACCTGTCTGGTAACTGTAAAGAACAGCTTGTAAAGATTTGGCGTTAATGCCCTCTCCAATATCTTTAGCTTTTACTTTTACTTTGACAGTCGCTGGATCGCCCTTGCTAACGGAATAATTACTATACCAATCTGGAGACACGAGCTTAATTACATCCCCAAGTTTATTTGAAACTCTAAAGTTTTTTCTTGTTTTACTGCCGCTATCTTTTAGAACGGCATTGCCCTCTTGATCATAGGCAAGGATGGAATACTCGATTCTGGAGTCATCCGGCAAATTGGCAGGAATAACATATTTGCCTTGCCAAATATCACCTGATACATGTGTTAAAACTACATAATGTTCTGCATCGAAGTACAATTCAGTGCCATTTTGATAGATTAATAAATCTGCATAGACAACACTTGATTGATTATTAACATCTTTGATCGTCGCAGTAAAGGTTACCTCCTGTCCAGCTTTAACCGGAGTAGGATCTGCAGTAACACTGACAACCTCAGGAGGGGTTGAGTCACCATTATTTACTACATTAAATGCATATGGGATTCTCTTATCAACTTCATAATCTGAATAAGTAACTCCATGTTCACATGTGAAGTTATAATGAGCTGTAATTTCTGCACGCCAATAGCCCGGATTCCATGATTCCTGAACGACAAAATATCCGAACCACTCATCATGATCGGAATCATATCTTAATGTAATTGTTTGCGAATCATTTAGGTCCTTGGCTGGATCCCAAATTCGTGCAGATACATCTAAAACCGAATAGTTAGTCGTTGATCCAAAGTCATGTTTTACCGTTACCTTGACAGTGTCACCCACATGGACATCCTGTTGACTAAAGGTAACGGTTGCAATTTTAGGTTCATGGTTGTCTGATTGTCCTAAATAGACAGCATCAGCTTGAACATTGGCCGCGGCGTCAACAGTGGCACTGGCCTGGTCCGTTGTTGATGCAGGTGCTGCTGGTGCAGGCGCCGCTGCATTATTGTCATTTGTCGGTGAAGTTGTATCAACAGTGGGAGCTTGAGTAGTAACTCCTTGTTGCTGATCTGGAGCCGGAGTTACGGTTTGCTCAGGACTCGAAGTAGTCTGGTCTGCTGCAGGAGCTGGTTCAGCTGTTACAGTCCCTGTATCATTGGCTGCAGATGCATCACTTGGTGGAGCAGAATTGTCTGCTGAACTTTCTGTGGTTACTGTTGAAGCGGAAGTCTCATCGGTACCGGTCGTATTTGCAAAAACATTGTATGGCATAGCAATCAAGATGCACAACACACATAAGAATAAGGAGCGTCTCCATTTTTTACCCATAAAAAAATCCCTCGTTTCCATTTTTAAAATTTTTCCGGGGAATTGGGCTGAATCTCTATGAGGTTGTCATGCTTTCTTTAACCATTCCTTTTAGACTGAAACCATAGAATTACTA
Source organism: uncultured Bacillus sp. (assembly GCA_964484065.1). Classification (GTDB taxonomy): domain Bacteria; phylum Bacillota; class Bacilli; order Bacillales; family Cytobacillaceae; genus JAEVLT01. Next base: position 18,276 of record CAZAEW010000020.1, on the reverse strand, counting down.
TATTATTACAGTGGAAATGTTATTGCAAAATTTTACTGTACGCCTCCCTTTTACTGGATTTCAAGTAATTTGCTGTATTTCTATTGATGGAAGTGTCCGTTTCTATTGTAAATTATTTTTTCTGAAAATTTATTCGGAAATATTACAATATTTTGAACTGTAAGTTTTTAGCAAAAATAAGTTATTAACTTTCTTTTTTATGCCGAGATACAAAACGGTTGCCGGTAATCCAGAAGCGCCAAGGATAATCCTTTGCTTCACCTGTATTTTCAATCCCGATTCGTTTGCCTTGAGAAATGGAAACAGGAGAAATTCCTTCGGAAAGATATAACGGCTCCTCCCAAAAAACACGCCCATAATCCTCCATCGTAATGGCCAATGCCTTAGTCAGCTTTCCAGGACCATTTGTCAGATTGCGCAAATCATTCATCCCTCTTCTATGACACATTAAATCGATCCCTTCCAGCGGTTCAAGAGCACGAATGAGAATCGCTTCCGGTTTTTCAGCCTCGGCACTAACGACATTAATCAAACAATGGGTATGCATTTGATATGTGTATACATGCCCTGCCTCCCAGTACATCACCTCAGTACGTTTTGTCCTCCTGTTTTGATAACTGTGCGCTGCCCTGTCCATCGGTCCAACATATGCCTCTGTTTCAACAATAAATCCCGCAGCAACACCATCCCTTGTTTCTTTTACTAAAACGCAGCCAAGAAGTGATTTGGCCAAATCGAGCGTTGGCTGCATGAAAAAGCTTTTAGGAAGTGGGGATAATACCGGTACTTTCTTCTCACTGTTTTTTGGGGTCAAAACGTTTAACCTCCTTCACTGCAATATTCCAATAATCAGGCAGTACTATTTTTAAATAGTTTCACTCGAAATTTCGAATGCTTAGAGTGTATAATAAATAATAATTATTATTCGAAAAGCCCCGTCGGTATTGCCTGCTGGAAAGCCTTCTCAGAAAACCATTATTATTTGTATTGTAACAAAAATCTAGCCCTCTTAAACTGCACTTAAACTAGGACTTTTGGATTATTCAGCCATTTTTCCCTTATTATTTTTTCATATTTTGGAGTGTATAATTATGAACTTTGGAAAATATAAAAATTTGCTTATTCAAAAAATCAAGAGACAACTCTCTCAATGGTTTGATTCTGAGAACATGGAGATGATTCAAAACGCAGATGTGCACCGTTTTTTGCATTCGGTAAAAGGAAGTGCAGGAACCTTTCAATTAGGAGGTTTGTTTCAGCTGTCCGGTACTTTGCTGGAACGGGTAAAAGAAATGGGAGATAAGCAATGGAAAAAGGAAGAACTGAAAACTTTTCTTTATGATTTAATAACCCTGACTGATGAATATGAAGCGTTTAATGAAATTGAAAAAAAAGCAATAACAGAACGAGATGAACATATCCCGCTTATTCAAATTATTGACGACGATGTATCGATGCTGATTCTCTTAAAAGATGTTTTAGAGGAAAAGGGCTGGATGGTGATAGCCAATACGACGCCTGAAAAAGCGATATCCCAATATTACGATGTAAATCCTGATTGTGTTCTAATTGATGTTCATTTGCCTCAAAAAAATGGAATTGAAGTATTAGATGAACTTGAAAAGCACACAAGTAAAATGTTTGTGCCAAAAATCATGATCAGTATTTTAAATGACCGGGAAACGAGACTTAATGCTTTCCGAAAAGGAGCAGATGACTTTATTGAAAAGCCGATCGATCTTGAGGAACTGACGGTCAAGATTGAGCGCCATCTGCAGCGGAAGCGGGTATACGAACAATCGGTTCTCCTTGATGAACTCACAAATTTATATAATCGCAAATTCCTTACAGATGTATTCAGCCGAAATATCAATGACCTGAAGCGAAACGGGCAGCCTTTCAGCCTGGCGATGCTCGATATTGACCATTTCAAAAAAGTGAACGATCAATATGGCCACCTCGTCGGTGACAAGGTTTTAGCAGCCTTCGCTTCATTTATAAAAGAAGCGACAAGAACTTCTGATACAGCGATTCGATATGGAGGGGAAGAATTTCTTATTGTATTTCCAAATACGAATCTTCAACAGTCCATTGAGATCGTATCGCGACTATTAAAGGATTTCTCGAAACAGCAGTTTGAAGCGGGAGAAAATCACTTTAGGGTCACATTTTCAGCGGGGGTCTATTCAGTAACGGATCCTAAAGATACTTTAGAAAAGGCATTAAATTGTGCGGATCAGGCCCTTTACAAAGCGAAAGAATCCGGAAGGGCAAGAGTGGAAAGCACCGATCATTCCCTTCCGGCACTTACAAAAAGAAAGCTGTATCTATCGATTATTGATGATGATGCCATTATTCGGAAAATGTTGACAAGAGTCCTTCAATCAATCACCCTTGATCTTTATGAAGTGGATGTAAAAGCTTTTGAGGACGGACCGAAGTTTTTCTCCTCAAACCGCCTTCAAGAACATGGGGAACACTTTTTAATTCTTGACGGGGTAATGCCCATCATGGACGGCCTTGAAGTTCTGCAAAAAGTGAGGCAGAAAAGGTATGATCATCAAGTACTTGTCCTTATGCTGACGGGAAGAAAAAATGAAGCTGATATTGCCAGAGCATTAAAGTATGGTGCCGATGACTATATTACAAAGCCTTTCAGCGTAAAAGAACTCCAAGCAAGAATTGAGCGGTTAATTCAAAAGGTGAGGTAAAAGAATGGAGAAGGAAATTCTATTGCTGGGGTTTTTGACAGCCGCAATTGTCAGCTTATTGCTGCTGCTGCTTATCTACTTATTAATCCGAAAAACAATTGATATTCGGAGCAAAAAAATACTGAAAGAACAAAAGGAAAAATATCATTCGTATCTGTATACGAATTTGTTTGAAGGAAATTACACAAGAGGGTTGATTCCAAAGACGAAAATCCAAAAAATGGCGGTTGAGGAGCTGCTTAGTCAGTATGGAAAGATGCTCGAGGGTGAACAGGAAAAAACTCGTTTAACTGAACTTGCCGACCTTTATTTAGCTGACCACTATTGGAAGCGCTTAAAGAGCAGAAAATGGAGCAGCAGGATGAATGCTCTTTATTATATCGAAGATTTTCGCTTAACAAAGCTTGTAAACGATGTCCTCCTGTTGCTTGATAAGCGGAGTTCCACGGAGGAAGTCATACATGTATTGCGCATTCTTGCATCTTTTCAATATCCGAGCATATTTGAAATGCTTACACAGCGGTATAACTCTTTTTCTGAATTTGAATATCGAAACATTTTAATTCGTTTAGAAAAAGGATCATTTGATCAATTTGTTCTCGGTTTTAGCCAATGCCAAAATCAATTGCAATATGCGATTCTTGATGTCATTGCTGTCAAAAAAGAGCTAAGCTACTGTCTATTTTCTGAACAAGTTTTTTTGTCTTACTCAGGAGAAACGAAGCTGCGGGCATTGAAAGCATTGGCTGAACTTGGTTATGTGAAAAATATTGAGCCATATTTTGATCTTCTTGTTTCTTCAAAATGGGAAGAAAGAATGATTTCTGCGAAATTATTTGGCGCACTTCAAGAGCGAAGCTGTCTTCCCCGGTTGATTAACCTTCTCCACGATCAAATCTGGTGGGTCCGTTCGCAGGCGGGGCAAGCCATTGTCAAATTTCCAAATGGGAAACAGATTTTGCAAAACGTATATGAAACCTCAAAGGATCCATTTGCCAAAGATATGGCCTGGGAGTGGCTCCACAAAGGAGTTTAGATAATGCCAAACAGCATTTGGTTGGAAGCAGCTTCTTTTTTTGCATGGTTTATTGCCATTTTTATGATCATCGTAATTTCTTTTTATTCCGTTATTCTTATCATATCGATCTTTCAATTACGAAAAAAATACCTTTTGAACCGGGATCAAGCATATGAAGATTATATGAATGAGATCTTTACGAAACCGGTCTCGATTATTGTTCCTGCCTTTAATGAAGAGGCTGGCATCCTTCAAAGCGTCCGTTCATTATTAAGCGTTTATTATCCCTCATTTGAAATCATCGTTGTGAATGACGGCTCCACGGATCAGACCGTAAGCAAAATAATCAGCCATTATAATATGAAAAAAGTGGATGCGGTGGTCCGTAAGCAAGTAGAAATGAAACCGATAAAGGGGATTTATCAGTCGGGAATCTTTCCCCATCTTTTTTTAATTGATAAAGAAAATGGAGGCAAGGCAGATGCCCTTAACGCGGGATTAAACTTTTCTCACTATCCTTACTTTTGCTCACTTGATGGTGATTCTGTCCTTGAACAGGATGCGTTTTTAAAGGTGATGAAGCCGATTATTGACTCCAATGAGGAAGTTGTCGCATCCGGAGGGAGTGTGCGGATCGCAAACGGCTGTCAAATTGAGAGCGGCCACGTCATGCAGGTAGGTTTGTCCAAAAATCCTTTAGTTGTCATGCAAATTATTGAGTATTTACGTGCCTTTTTGATGGGACGGATTGGTTTAAGCAGGCATAATTTGCTGTTGATCATTTCCGGAGCGTTCGGTGTTTTTTCAAAGCAATGGGTTGTGCAGGCCGGAGGGTACAAGACAAATACTGTGGGTGAGGATATGGAGCTGGTTGTCCGGCTTCACCGGATGTTAAAGGAAAAAAAGCTGAAAAAGAAGATCGTTTACGTCCCGGACCCGGTCTGCTGGACGGAAGTTCCCGAAGACACAAAATTTTTGCGGAGGCAGAGGCGCCGCTGGCATCGGGGCTTATTTGAAAGCTTGTGGGCACATCGGAAAATGCTCTTTAATCCTAAGTATGGCTCCATCGGCTTTGTTTCATTTCCGTATTTTTGGATTGTTGAATTTTTGGGGCCAATCGTTGAACTGTTAGGCTATGTGTATATGATTTTATCCTTGTTTTTGGGAGGTATATATATAGAATTTTCCATCCTTCTGTTTTTCCTGTCATGCTTATACGGATCTGTTTTTTCGATGGCAGCCGTCCTTTTGGAAGAATGGAGCCTGACAAAGTACGAGAAGGTTTCCGATATCATTAAGCTTTTCTTGTATTCTTTAACGGAGACCTTCTGGTATCGGCCATTGACCGTCCTCTGGCGCTGTGAAGGGATTTTGCAAATGATCAAAGGGGAAAAAAGCTGGGGTGAAATGAAAAGAAAAGGGGTTTCACAATGAAGAAGCAGTCTCACTTATTCATTTATATAATTTTAATTGCAGCGGTGTTAACAAGCCCCTACTGGCTGTGGCAGCTCCAGCCTGCCCATCAGCTGAATGTCTTAATTTTGGACAAGACTGTTCCTGATCAAAGCTACCGGGAGCATAAAGGATTAGTTTGGGTTTTAAATAATGGGAAATATGTGAAAAGCAATTTAAGACCATACACTGCTAATTCCGACTATAAAGGGTTTAAGCCGGAATCGGGAGGAAAATACAAAATTGCTGAATTTCCAAAAAGTTTAGCTCCGTACGACTTAGTCTATATGACCGATCAATATGGTGTATACAAAGAGGAGTTTTCCCGGGAAAACAAGTCAGGGGTCCGCTCAGGAAAAATATATGGAGGACTGGGCTCAAATGATGTGGACAAAATTGAAACAGCATTGAGCACAGCAAAAGGAAAAACGCTTATCTCTGAATTTAATACCTTTGCCAGCCCTACATCAGATACAGTAAGAGCAAAAATTTCCAACCTATTAAATCTGGATTGGTCAGGGTGGATTGGCCGGTATTTTTCAGATTTAGGCAGTTCAGAAGTACCGCAATGGGTGAAAACCAATTATGAAAAACAGCAGCATAAATGGAATTTTTCCGGCCAAGGCTTCGTGTTTGTCAGTAAAAATAATTACATCGTTGTCGTCAGCCAAAATGACATAAACGAATCAGGCATCCGTTTTCGATTAACAAGCACAGGAAAAAAACTTTTTAGTACGGACCTGAAAGGGCTGTATCAGTATTGGTTTGATATTAATCAGGCGCGTGACACGGATGAAATCCTCGCATCCTACCATTTACCGATCTCCGATAAAGCAAAGCAAGAACTAAAGGGGTATGGGATCCCGGCCAATTTTCCTGCAGTCATCTATCATAGAACCGCGAAATACACTTCCTATTATTTTTCCGGAGACTTTGCAGATGAAACGGAAGTACCGGGAATCTATCAAACAGTCGGTTTTGACCAAATAAAGCGGTATATGGGAACAAACACCAATTTTTATTGGAAGATCTATGTGCCGATGATGAAAAGCATTTTAAAAAATGGCCTGCATCATGGAGTGAAGCAGGAACAGGCTGAAGTTACAGAAGTAAATGGCATCAAGACAAACAGCAGGACCAACTCGGAATATATCCAAATCAGAAAAAATGGAAAGTGGCAGAACATTCTTATTAAAGGCGTAAACATGGGGATTGGAAAACCGGGTTATTTTCCGGGGGAAACCGCGATCACAAAGGCTGAGTATTTACGGTGGTTCCAGGAAATCGGTGCGATGAATGCCAATGCTGTGAGAATATATACTCTTCATCCCCCGGCCTTTTACGAAGCCTTTTATGAATACAATCAAACGGCCCGAAAGCCGCTCTATCTTTTTCACGGAACATGGGTGAATGAAGAGGGGCTTCTCCATACACAGGATGCTTTCGCACAAGAAAATACCGATGATGCCAAAATAGAGATAAAAAATATGATCGACATTATTCATGGACGGGCAAATCTGCCGGCACGTCCCGGACATGCCTCAGGCCTTTACAAATACGATATCTCGAAATATGTGCTCGGATTTATTATCGGAACCGAGTGGGACCCGGAAATGGTAAACAATACGAATTTAAAGCATCCGGATGAAGGACAATTCAATGGGGATTACTTTAAGACGCAGAATGCCTCGCCGTTTGAGGTGTGGCTTGCCGGTCTGATGAACTACGCTTCTGAATACGAAACAAACCAATATCACTGGCAGCATACGGTCAGCTTTACCAATTGGCTGACGACAGATTTGCTGAGCCATCCGGCGGAACCTTTAAAAAATGAAGACCTTGTCTCGGTTGACCCGAATCATATCGTCAAAACGGGACGGCAAAATGCCGGCTTCTTTGCATCCTATCATATATATCCGTACTATCCTGATTTTCTCAACTACGAGCAGGCTTATCTTGATTATACCGATACGACAGGAAAGAAAAACAATTATGCAGGATACTTGCATGATTTGCGCAAGGCCCATCATATGCCGGTGCTAGTTGCCGAATTTGGCGTCCCTTCCTCGAGGGGCTTGACCCATTTGAATAAATATGGGATGAATCAAGGCCTTCATTCGGAAGAAGAACAGGGCAAAATTGATAAAAAGCTGTTTTCGTCGATTGTAGCGGAAGATTATGCCGGCGGGCTCGTGTTCTCCTGGCAGGACGAATGGTTTAAACGCACCTGGAATACGATGGACTACGATAATCCTGACCGCAGGCCGTATTGGGACAACACGCAAACGAATGAACAGCATTTTGGACTGCTGTCATTTGATCCCGGCAGAAAAGAAGACGCGATCACGGTTGATGGGAACGTAAAGGATTGGGATATGGCCGGTGTTAAGGCTTTGTATCAGTCAAAAAATAATCAAGCACCGCTAAAGAAACTGAAAATGTCTTCGGACAGCGGGTACTTGTACTTTCTGCTTACCTACAATCAGCCTGTTGATTTTTCAAAGCAGGGAACCTATCTTTTGTTGGATACGGTTAAAGATCAAGGACAAACGAATATTCCCTTATCCAGCCAGACAACGATTCGAACCGATTATGGAGTTGATTTCTTAATCAAACTTACCGGACCGAAAAGTTCAAGAATCATGGTAGATAGTTATTACGATCCTTTTTATTATCTTTATGCAGACACGCTTCATTTGCTGCCGCAGCAGGAGGGGGCAAGTCAAAAAGACAATGGGGTGTTTAACCCAATCAGGCTTGCTTTAAACAAAGGGTTTACCATCCCAACCTCTGGGGAGCAAGTTCCTTTTCAGTATTATGAAACCGGGTTATTGAAATATGGAGACGCTAATCCGCAGCATAAAGATTTTGACTCCTTAACCGATATTAGTATTAGCAAAAATAAACGGGTTATCGAAGGCAGAATTGCCTGGCAGCTTCTGAATGTGAAAGATCCGAGTTTACGGGAAGTCATCGGCGATATGTGGGAAAATGGAATGAGCAGCAGTGAAACGGCCGATGGAATTCGTGCTGCTGCTGTTGTTGCAAATCAAAAACAAGTCATTATGTCATTGCCGCAAGCTTCAAACGGACAAATTTCACAGCAATCCTCCGCTCTGTACAGTTGGAAAGAATGGGAGCAGCCTCTTTATAATGAACGTTTAAAAAGATCTTACAGCATCATGAAAAATACGTATAAAAACACGGATATAAAGGATGAGAAATAGTGAAAAGGATTCTTTTAGCTGAGGATGAAGAGGTTTTAAGGATGTTAATTATGGATACGCTTGAGGAAGAGGATTATGCAGTGGACGAGGCTGAGGATGGCTTACAGGCAATCCATTTCATTAAGGACAATGATTATGATTTGATTATTTTAGACTACATGATGCCGGAATACACCGGTCTGGAAGTCATAAAAAAAGTTAGAGAGGAAATGGGGAGGCGGGAAGCGAAAATTTTGATGCTTTCCGCCAAAAGCCAGCAATTCGAACAGGAAAAAGTTCTTGCCGCCGGAGCGGATTATTTTATGGCGAAGCCCTTTAGCCCAATCGAATTATTAAAAAAAATCGAGGGTATTTTGAATGAAGTTTAATCGATATTTACAAAAAAGTTTGTCCCGAAGATTTCTTTTTTTGATGGGGGGCTTCATTGTTTTTTTTGTGATTGGGGCTTTTATTTTGCTGGTTACCTTCCATTCCATGAATCAGTCCAATAGTACTGAACGAAATGTCCTAAACAAAAAAGAAAAAATCGCTCAGGAAATAAAGGATGATTTTGATCAGGCATTTTTCAATGTGAGAGGATATCTTGCTTTTGGCGACCAGACCATGAGAGATGATGCTATCGCACAGGGACCGAAAATAACAAATTTGGAAAAGCAGTATAAAAAAATGGCGACATCAGAGGATGACAAAGAATTTTTAAACGACATAATTGATTTTACAGATGTTTATTTTAAGGATACCCTCCCGAAAATCATCAGTGATTATGAATTGGGAGATAAACTTGAAGCTGTTAAGAAGGTAAATAAAGAAGTAACACCCAAAATATTGGGATTTCAAAAGACCGTAAAGAAGGATCTTCAGACGCAGGATCAAAATTTAGAAAATCATTATCAGAAACTAATTAATAATGAAACGTATATCCAATTAGGGTTCATCTTATTCTTTTTGCTTCTTATGGTCATTTTATTTTTCATGATGAATTATATGTTCCGAAAAATAGGCCAACCGTTGGCTCATTTGGCTGAGGCTGCCAATGAAATTGCAAACGGCAACGAATCATCTGAATATCTTGGGTCAACGAGGGAAGACGAGTTAGGAACCTTATCCGCATCTTTCCAAAGAATGGTCGAAAAGGTCCAAGAAAAAGAGCGGGATCTGCTAGCGCAAAACGAAGAATTAATCGCACAGCAAGATGAGCTTCAAGTCCAGCAGACCGAGCTTGAAAACGCCATTGAACTGCACAAAGAGAATGAGGAAAAATTAAAAAAACGCAATAAATTGGTCAATCAAATTTCCAATACATTAAACAAACAAGAAGTGCTAGACAGCATCGTTAGCAATATGTGTGAAATTATTGAGGCGGATAAAGGAATCATTGCGGATATGAATGATCACACCCACGCAGCTTTCAGGGTGGGAGAACCAGGGGTGGGGCAGTTTTTATCCTTACTGAAAAATGGCTTGTATGATCATTTGGTGCATACAAAAGAGCCGTTTACGATCCGCAGAGAGCTAGAATTAAATGAAAAAGGATATCATGAGGGAGTTTATTATGGTCATGATCTTCATCTGCCCGTTTTATCATCCGATGAAGAAGTCATTGCCGTAATGGTGTTTACCCGATATGGGGGCACATTTCACGCCGAGCAGATGGAGGAATTCAAGGCGCTTTCCAGGAGCATCGGCATCTCTTTAGAAAAAATCAGCTTATTCCAAAAATCCGAGGAGGAACGGAAACGAAATCAAGACATTTTGAATACCCTGCAGGAAGGCGTCCAATTTGTCGATGTTCATGGACAAACCTTGCAGGTTAACGATTATTTGTGCGAAATGTATCATTGCAAGATCAAAAACCTCGTTGGAGCGCCATTCGAAGAGTGGATTGTCAAACTTCAGGAATCTGTTAAGGAAAACGAATTTTCCGGTTTTATCAAAGAATCACTTGATGGAACGGGGAGCGATGCGATCAATCAATTTATTTATACAATGAAAGATCCATTCAGGGTTATTAAAATTTACAGCAAGGATCTTTTTCAAAATCAGGAAAAAACAGGAACAGTCTTTGTTCATTTGGATATTACGAAAGAATTTGAAGTGGATCAAATGAAATCCGAGTTTGTCAGCACGGTCAGCCACGAACTTAGAACGCCGCTTTCCAGTGTTCTTGGATTCACAGAGCTGATGTTGAACCGTGAGTTGAAGCCCGATCGTCAGAAAAAGTACTTAACAACCATTTATCATGAAGCAAAACGTCTGACTTCGTTAATTAATGACTTTCTCGATGTTCAAAGAATGGAGTCCGGCCGGCAGGCTTATGAAAAAAAATACATTCAGCTCCTTCCGGTTTTAAATAAAGTGATCGATGCTCAGCGGGTGACGACAACCCGTCATGAATTTATTTTGGACTGCAGTTTGGAGAACCCTGCAATTTTAGGAGACCGGGCTAAAATTGAACAGGTTTTCGCCAATTTAATCAATAATGCAGTGAAATATTCACCAAACGGCGGATTAATAAAAGTAAAGGTAACGGAAGAAAATCAGCATGTACAGGTGTCTGTCATCGACCAAGGCTTAGGTATTCCACAAGATGCCATTGATCATTTGTTTCAAAAATTTTATCGGGTTGATAACTCCGACCGGAGAAGCATTGGAGGTACAGGGCTTGGTTTATCGATCGTCCAGGAGATTTTAAAAGAACACGATGGAAAAGTAGATGTTCAATCTTTCTTTGGCAAAGGAAGCACATTCACGGTAACATTTCCTGCTGTTCAAATTGAAGAGGAAGAGCAGGCCCAGGATACTGAAAAGGATTCTGCTTCAAAATATCATATTGTTGTCATTGAAGATGATCTGAATCTAACCGAGTTGATTAAACAAGAGTTGCGTGAAAACGGGTTCCTGGTCAAATCATTTTCCACGGCCAGGGAATCCCTTCAATACTTAGAAAAAACGATTCCAGATGCGATTGTCTTAGATATTTTACTCGAGGATGATCATATCGATGGCTGGGAAATAATCAGAAGATTGAAAGACAGCCAAAGGCAAAGAAATATCCCGATTATTGTTTCAACCGCATTAGATGAAAAGGAAAAAAGTTTTTCTTTGGGGGCACAAGACTTTTTGGTAAAACCTTATCATCCAAGCCAATTGTCAAAGTCCATCATGCATACCATTCTGAAAAATGGAAAAGCAGGTCAAATTTTAGTACCGGATCCAAATAAGCAGGAATAGACACAAAAAGGTCCAAAAGGACCTTTTTGTTTTTTAGCTAAAAGGATAAGGGATGATCTTTTTGCTGCCTCAATCGTTGTTTCTTTGAACGTTTGAAATGGAACAGTTCGTAAACAACAGGAATGACAACTAATGTTAGTAAAGTTGCAACCGCTAATCCGCCAACAACGACAATGGCCAAGCTTTGAGAGACAAGGTTTCCGGTTTCCGCTTTCTTGAATAAAAGAGGAAGCATGGCTGAAATCGTAGCTACTGCCGTCATTAAAATAGGACGCATTCGAATCGAAGCTGCTTCAACTATCGCATCGCGGATAATCATGGTTTTCTCATTTTGCTTAATACGATCAAGCAGGACGATTGCATTTGTCACAACAATTCCAATCAGCATCAATGCACCAAGAAGAGCGGTGGGGTCAACCGTGATTCTGCTGATCAAAAGCCCCAAAATAGCCCCTACGGCTGCGAGCGGAAGTGAAAACAAAATGGCAATCGGGGCACGGATCGTTTTAAAGGTAATGACCATGATGAGAAAGACAATCCCGATGGACAATGCCATTGTTGTAAACAAATCAGTAAAGTCATCTGACTGCTGAGCGCTTGCTCCCCCAACCAGCACATCCACCCCGCTTGGAAGCTTCAATCCGTTATTCTTTTGTTTGTCCCCCAAAATTTTCGTATTGATTTTATTTGAAATATCCGAAAGCTTCTTTGCATCGACTGTAGCAATAATTTCTAAGTAGGGGTCTCCGTTTTTATGATATTGGGTTGTCGGCTTTTCTGCCTGGGTTAATGTGGCAATCGCTGAGACTGAAGCCATACCCGTTTGTGTCATCACCGGAATATTTTTTAAATCCTCAGGTGATTTTGGATCTAAGACAGGGTCAAGAAAAACGGCTGTTTTTTGGTTGTTTAAATCAATTGTTCCCAGCGGTGTTCTATTCAGCATGACCCCAAGCTGCTGAGAAAGCTGCCCGGCGTTTCCTTTTGCCGGATCCACTTCAAATGAATAGACGGTTTTTTTCGATTCCTCATTGGTGGAAATTTTTTCAATTCCATCAATGTTTTTAATGGCATCTTTAATTTTGGCAGAAGCAGCGGTAAGTTTATCAAATTGGTTACCGACGATATCGATTTTAATCTGCGGCGCTCCTCCGCCCATTAAGGAAGAGGCCCCTGCTGTAAGGGTTGCCTTAGGATAATTTTCTTTTTCCGCGTTAACTTTTTTAATTAGCTGATCGGTTTCTTTTTTATCCTTCAGGACGATATTGATTGTCCCTTTTGTAGGCGAACTTACTTCACCGTACTGAACCGAATCTGCGCTGTTTCCAAGGGTAGTAAACTCATCTTTTACTTCCTTCTGTGCAGAAACAAATTTTTCGAGCTTCAGCACTCCGGCTGAGACTGTTTCTAAAGGTGTTTCATTTGGATAATCAAGGTTTACCTGAACAAAATCTGCCGAAGAATTGTCGACGGCTCCTTTTGGCATTGCCGCATAGACGCTGATCGATCCAACGAACAAAAGAAAAGACAATGCCAGGACAATCCATTTGTGATTCAATGACCACACCACAAGTTTTTTATACTTTACAGATGGCTTATGCTCGTGCAGCTTTGCATGTCTTAACAGTCCTGAACTCATTAAAGGTACGACCGTTAGTGCAACCATTAATGAGGCCAATAGCGAGTAGGTAATCGTTAAGGCAAATGGCAGCACCAAGTCTTGAAGACTTCCGTTAACAAACCCAATTGGCAAAAAGACGGCAACGGTTGTTAAAGTTGATGCAGTAATGGCTCTTGACACTTCTTTAACAGCATCGATGATCAGCTGAACTGAAAATTTCTCATTTTGCATTTTTCTAAAAATGTTTTCAATAACCACAATACTGTCATCGACTAAACGCCCTACGGCAACCGCGACACCGCCCAATGTCAGGATATTTAAGGTGACACCGGAACGAGCCAGCAGGAAAAGCGTAAGTGCCAATGATAATGGTATCGAAACAATCGTAATAAAGGTCGAACGAATATTCCGTAAAAACAGCATAATGACAATGGTTGCAAATACAGCCCCAAGCAGGACTTCCTTCATCATGGATTGAACGGAGTTTTTCACCATATCAGCTGTAGCAATGATGACGGTCGAATTGGATTGCTTGTATTTCTTATTCATTTCTTTTGCGGCTTCTCTAATTTGTTTAGTAATGGAAACAGCATTAGAATTGCTGTCTTTAGACGCAACTAAAATCAATCCATCTTCACCATTTACGCGTGTAATCGTATCTTTTGGTTTTTGAACAGAAACCGCTGCGATATCTTTTAAGACAACGCCCGGAGCAACAGTCAACTCTTCTATTTTTTTGATACTATTCATATTTCCGATGACGTTAATATTGCTGGCTTTTCCATCAATTGTTTTTTCTCCGACAGCAACAGCATTATTCTGGCCTTGCAGGCTTCCGAGAATGGCTTGCAGGGATACCTGTTTTTCGGCCATAAGACTGTTGTTTACTTTAACAGAAACATAGGAAGCAGAAGGCCCAATCGCTTGGACAGAGGAAACGCCTTTAATGTCTTTGTAATAAGGAATGATTTTTTGTTTTGCCAGATCCATATTCTGGGGTGTCAGACCGTCTTTGAAGGTTAGTGCGATATCAGCGATGGGAATCATAGAGGTATTTAACTGCACAATAGTAGGTTTTGATACATTTTGCGGCAACTGAAGATTGTTTATAGCATCTTGAACTTCTTGCTTGGCTGCTTTCATGTCTGTTTTTGAATCAAAATCGATATCAATTTTTGTGAACCCATCTCCTGTTGTGGAGAAGATGTTTGTCTTTCCTTTTACGCCTGAAACAGCACCTTCAATAGGTGTTGTAACATCACTTTCCATGGTTTTTGAATCTGTTCCCTGCCCCATCACAACGACTGATACGATTGGCTGGTCTGCTGATGGCAAAAATTCCATGGGCAGTGTTAAATAGCTGATGACTCCCATAATGAGGAGCAGTAAAGACATAATCCACATGGCAGCTTTGTTTTTAAATGCCCATTTTGTAAACCAAGACAACTTGTAAACCCCCTTTAGTATTTTCCTAATTATTTCCTGAAACATGTAAAATCGTATCATATAAGTTTGCAAAAAACTATTTCTAGTATGAAAATGATACAAAAAAGGGACTATTTTTCCATTTTAAGGGAGGGAATGGAAAAAACTTATCGAAATCGATAAGTTTTAAAAGAAGATTATAGGGCAGAGTTGATTCGTGAAAAAATCTCAGAATGCCTCTGTTCATCATTTGCCGCACTAAGAAATTGGTCTCTGATTTGCGGGTCTGTGATTCGGGAAGCCAGCCTGCGGTAAAAGGGGACTGTATCCCTTTCCTCATTAATGGAATCCCGCACTCCACTTTTAAAAGAAGCAGGAAGAGTTGTTTTCAATGAGAGCTTCGGAAACTTCGCTGAAAGCTGTTTGTAAGCATTCGAAAACCAATAAAAATGTTTTATTTCATCCTGACGGATGGCGAGTACTGTCCTGCGCCACTGTTGGCTGGGAGCTAACTTAGCCAGTTCAGTATAATAATGAATAGCTTGGAATTCGTCGTTGATTGCTTTATTCATATCTTGTAAAAGCTGCCGCTGCCGAAACGCGAAATCTTCAGGTTGAAGTGAATAAGGATCGTAATACATTTTTTTCCCTCCTATGCCATTACTGCACAATATGCAGGATGAACAACCTTTGTCCGCCTATTTATTGTTTTGAATGCAAAAAAAAAAACAGGGGTTACCCTGTTTTAAAAAATCAAATTTAAAATTGTATAAATAACGGCTGCTAATATAGCGGTAATCGGCAGGGTGATAACCCATGTTAATAACATACGCTGTGCAGTATCCCATTTAACACCTTTTAATCGATGGGAAGAGCCGACTCCTAAAATTCCTGAAGAAATAACATGGGTTGTACTTACCGGTAAATGGATGTAAGTAGCTCCAAAGATAACAAATGCACCTGTTAAATCTGCGGCAACTCCATTAATCGGTTTAATCTTCATGATTTTTCCGCCGACCGTTTTAATAATTTTCCAGCCGCCGATTGAGGTTCCAAGTCCCATTGCAATAGCGCAGGAAATCTGCACCCAAAGAGGAATATCTGTTGAGGTGACAAATCCGCCTGAAATAAGAGCCATTGTAATAATCCCCATTGATTTTTGGGCATCATTGGTACCGTGTGAATACGACTGCAGGGCAGCAGTAGCGATTTGGATCAGCCGAAAGGAACGATTTGTTTTTGTTAAATTTGCATTTCGAAAAACAACCTTAAAGATACTGTAAATGATGAAACCGATGATAAAAGCAATAATCGGTGAAATAACTAATGCTTCAATGATTTTTAAAAAGCCGGCATACTTTAACACGGAAAAACCAGCTGCTGCAATCGCAGCTCCTGCAATCGATCCGATAATGGCATGCGAAGAACTGCTGGGAATGCCAAAGTACCAAGTAATCAGGTTCCAGGCAATCGCAGAAAGCAATGCAGCCAAGATCACAACATGTCCATTATACATATGGAAAGGATCGACAATATCAGAAGTGATCGTTTTGGCAACACCTGTGAAGGTCAAAGCCCCGAGAAAGTTCATACAGGCTGCAATAAGGATTGCCTGCCGAGGTTTCAGAGCCTTTGTAGAAACGGAAGTGGCAATTGCATTTGCTGTATCGTGGAAACCATTAATAAAGTCAAAAGCAAGTGCACCGATAACAATCAATATCGTGACAATTAATAAACTGCTCATCTTTTGACTCCTTACGCATTTTTCATAATAATGGTTTCTAATGTGTTCGCTACGGTTTGGCAGAAATCAGCGATGTCTTCGAGATTTTCATAAATTTCCTTATATTGAATGATCCGAATTGGATCTTTTTCAACGGAAAACAAATGCTTAATTGATTGACGTAAAATATTATCACATTTGGATTCGTAATCTTTAATTTTAATGGCATGCTCTCTGATTTGGAGCAGCTTTTTGTTTGCTAAAAGGCTGATTGCCTTATCGATTTCATGGACGCTTCCTTGAATAGAACTTACAAAATTCAACATAAATTCATCTGCTTGTGTCATGGAGTACATTTCAAATAAGGCTGAGCAAGCTTCAAGGCCATCCAATACATCATCCATACTCATTGCTAATTGCAGAATGTCTTCGCGCTCAATTGGTGTAATAAAGGCATCGTTTAATTCTGTAATGACCTCATGTACATATGTATCTCCCTTTGTTTCATAATTCTTCATTTTTTCGGAAAAAATCTTTAGGTCGCTAACATTTTTAAGCTTATAGTCGGTAAAGTAATTAACGCTTTCTTTTAAGTTTGCAGAAATATTGCTAAGCAATAAATTGAATTTATCATCTTTTTTAAATGCCATCATTTTTACCCCCGTAAAATTCATCCAAATAATTTAATATGACCCAAACGAACTTAATTTTATCGGAAAAATGTCGAAAAATGAAATAAAATCGTTAGAATTTACAAAAACTTAACATAAGAATATTCCAAAAATTACATTTAATTTACTCTATTTACATTCATATTAATCATTTTTTCCCTTCATACCGGATTTATGTCCCATTTCATCTATTCGCTTTCTCATTTTTTTACGTAAGAGGTAAAATGGTATTAAGTCTTTGGAGGAGGGAACAGAATGAATAGTCTGCAGGATAAAATTCAATTACATAATGGAGTAAAGATGCCTTATCTCGGTCTCGGTGTTTACAAGGTTGAAAACGGACATCAAACAGAGGAAACCGTACAAACGGCGCTTGAGCTGGGCTATCGTTCCATCGATACAGCCGCTTTTTATGAAAACGAAGAAAGTGTCGGTAAAGCAGTCCGATCGAGCGGCATTAAACGTAATGAGTTGTTTATCACAACGAAGGTTTGGAACAGTGATCAGGGTTATGACGAAACGCTTCGGGCTTTTGAAAAAAGCATGAATAATCTTCAGCTTGACTACTTAGATTTATACCTTATCCATTGGCCGGTAAAAGGAAAGTATTTGGAGACATGGCAGGCACTTGAAAAGTTATATAAAGATGGCAGAGTCCGAGCGATTGGTGCCAGCAATTTTAAAATTCACCACTTGGAGGATATTATCAAAAATAGTGAATTAAAACCGGTTGTGAACCAAGTCGAGCTTCATCCAAGGCTTTCACAAGAAGAGCTTCGTTTATTCTGCAAACAGAATGAGATTGCTGTTGAGGCATGGTCGCCAATTGCAAGAGGCAGATTGTTAAATGATCCTATTTTAACCTCTCTTGGCAAGAAACATGGAAAAAGCCCGGCCCAAATCATTTTGCGCTGGCATTTGCAAAATGAAGTGATTATTATCCCGAAATCCGTCACTCCGGCCCGATTGAAGGAAAATGCAGATCTGTTTGATTTTGAATTAACTTCAGAGGAAATGAAACAAATAAACTCCCTGAATCGAAATGAACGCTTTGGAGCAGACCCAGACAATTTTGACTTCTAAATAAAAAAGTTAAACCGGCTGTGCAAAACAGTCCGGTTTTTTTACTAAGTTGGAAAGGGAAATTTATTAGCAAATTTTTTCCTTCCCAATTATGTATAAGGCCGCTTGTTCCTG
>CAZAEW010000019.1:25758-58374 GCA_964484065.1 uncultured Bacillus sp. | reverse complement strand
TTTTTTTGTGTATAATAAAATAAATACCTATTATTAGTAGGAGGTACTAATACCATGTTAGATATCACGCAAATCAAAGAAATCATTCCGCACCGCTATCCATTTTTGTTAGTTGATCGGATTTTAGAAGTAGAAGAAGGAAAGAGAGCTGTCGGTATTAAAAATGTTTCTGCCAATGAAGAGTTTTTTAACGGACATTTTCCGGAATATCCGGTAATGCCGGGCGTCCTCATTGTGGAAGCTCTTGCACAGGTGGGTGCTGTTGCCATCCTGATTAAAGAAGAAAACCGCGGCCGCTTAGCGTTTTTTGGCGGCATCGACAGCTGCCGTTTCAAACGCCAGGTAAGACCGGGTGACCAGCTTCGCCTTGAAGTCGAAATGACACGCGTGCGCGGACCAGTCGGTAAAGGCAAAGCCATAGCCACTGTCGACGGTGAAATCGCGTGTGAAGCAGAAATCACCTTCGCCCTCGGCGAAAAAAAAGCAGAGTAAGCAGCTTCAAAAAAAGGAAGAGGGAGGAACTCAAAGATTCCACCCTCTTCCTTTTTTCTATTTTATGCCATGGGCATTTTTATAACCCGCTAAAATCTCTTTGTGCGGAGCACTATTGACGACCTCGGCAGCACGATCTTCAGAGACCGTGGGCTGATTGATCAAATGGTCCAGCTTATAAGTCAGTATCCGCTTAACCGATTCGTTGATCCGGTCTTCTGTTATTTTTCCGGTCTGGACGGCTTTCAAAATCCCGTTATACAATGCCAGCTGGTGATCATATTGGTGGCAGACAAGGAGAATGTCCGCTCCGGCATTTAACGCTGCCGCACCTAGGTCCGAAAAAGAATAATATTTGCTGACAGCACCCATATCGAGGTCGTCCGTAACAACGATTCCCTTATAGCCTAACTGATCACGCAGCAGGTTTTGAATGATCGGCTTCGAAAGGCTGGCCGGCATATTGGCATCAAAGGCCGGGTACTTGACGTGGGTGACCATCACAAAAAATTGATTTTCGTTCTGGGTTTGAATCATTTGCTTGAAAGGAACCATATCAATGTTTTCAAGCGTATTGCGATCGGCTTTGACAATCGATGTATCCAAATGCGGATCGACTACAACCCGTCCGTTTCCCGGAAAATGCTTCAGTGTAGCCGTAACACCCGCTGCATTCAGTCCTTTGACAGCCTGCTGGCCTAAATGAAAGCCTTTGGCTGGATCGCTGCCAAATGATCGTTTATCTTGGTCTGATAAATCGAGCACTGGTGCAAAATCAAGCTGGATCCCCATTGCAGCCATTTCTTCGCCATTCAGCTTAGCAATATTGAATTCTTCTTCAGCTGTGGCGTTTCTGCCAAGCTCCTGCTGGGCCGGGATCTGTGAAACCTGTGAGCGCATCCGCAGTACCGGCCCTCCTTCTTGATCAAGCGAAATCATTAGTGGAAGACCGAGACTGCCTCCCTCTGCATCCTTTTGCAGCTGGTTGGTCAGGCGGGCCACCTGCCGCGGATTTTGCATATTGCGGTCAAACAGGATGACGCCGCCGATTTTTTGGTTCTGCAGCATGCTCTTGATATTTTTATCTTCCTGAGTGCCATAAAAACCAACCATCAGTAATTGCCCGACCTTTTCTTGCAAGGTCATTTTTTGCAGAAGGCGGTCCGCTTTTTCAGCTGTAGAAAGTTCTTTCTCCGGATTTTGAACAGCCGGCTTCTGGGTTGGTTGCTTGTCGGCGCTTGGCTTTAGCTGCCCATCTTTTTTCGTTTCTTTCACCACTTTTTGCCCGGCCGTTTGCTGGTCATTTTGTCCGCTGTACTTCATGAAAACAAGACCTCCAATCACAACCAGCAATGTGGCAGCAATGATTACGGGAATGATTCTGCTCTTTTTCTTTCGTCTTTTTCTCTCCATTATTCAGTATAGGAATCTACTTTTTTTATGCTCGGGGAGTCCAACAGCCACTGCCCATTTTCATTAACAAGATTCCAGCTTCCTCCAAACTTTTGAACTAATGTTGTTCCATCACTTTGCTTATCATATGAAGTTAAGGTGAAGGATACGATGGCAGTTGTACTGCTTGGGAATTGCTCACTGTCAATCGTGACTTCATCTCTGATATTGTTTGAAAATCCTTTCGTCCAGCCGTCCAAGCTGTATTTTGCTCTTCTGGCCGAAGACATCAAATTATAAGCCCCGGCATAATTACCATTCGTTATATCGTTATAATGATTGCGGACAGCCGCAGCAGCGTCCCCCATTGCACCGGTGCTGCTGTTATCAGCCGGCTGGCTAAAAGAAAAATCCGAGCTGGAGCTGTCAAAGTATAAATCAACTTCCTGATCAGGTTCAGTGACCTTTTCCTCGTTACTCTTTTTCCCATCACTTAAAACGGCCTGCAGCTTCATGGAGCCATCGACCGGGACCGGACCAAAGGATTCGATATCGGCGATTTTTTTGCCAGTGCTTTTTCCGTTGACAAATAAAATAGCATCCGCCTCGTCCGAATAAATCGAAATCATGTTTCCGGTTAAGTTCAAATTGGCGCTTAAGCGTTTGCTGTTCCCGAAGTCTAATGGATCAATAGATTCTGAATCATGGACGCCTGCATATTTGCCTTTATATGTTCCCTTAATTTTAAAATCACTAAGAAGGTAGGGGCCAAATGTTTTTTTCTTATTTATTTTTCCAACAGTTTGTCCATTAATCGTTACATCTGTTTCCTTTTGATTTGTATTGACATCAATAAAATATGCCTGCGAATCTACCACATATGTATGAAAAATGAGCCACTTTTTCCCGCCGCTAATAATCCGTACCGGATTCTTGCTGCTATAATAGTCACCGGCTTTTACAAGCGCGGTATCTTTTTTCAAGTTAGTGACAGTGTCTGAATAAACATCAGGGTGGTTTTTAAAATAGGCAATAAAATCATGAACGGAATCCTCATTGATCGCAAGACCGCTGCTGCTGCTTAAAATGCCGGCCATTTCTTTCGCATTTTGCGTTTTTACTGCATCCTCAAACTTGGCTTCCACTTTTTCCGGCTTTAAGGCAGATTGGACCACTTGATAGGCTATAAAAAGAATAACTAGAACAATAGCTGCAATCCCAATGGCAAGAATGGTCTTTCTTGACTTTGCGCTGACCGGGCCGTTTCCTCCCGTTTGCCGGGCGCGGCTTTGTGAAGGAGGATCTTGAGACGGTGCACTGCTAAGATTATTGACAGGTGCTCCGCAACTGTTGCAAAATTTTTGTCCTGGGTTAAGCTTATGCCCGCAATGATTACACGAATCCATATACTTCCTCGCACTCCCCTATAATACTATTATTTTACAATAGAAATTTCTTACTTTATCATATAAAAATAGTAGTATTTAGACAACTAAAAATTGGATATTTGCTTATTCAATTTTTGAATCCTAATTGGCAAAAATAAACGGCCCCCTTCAAAGAGGAAGCCGTCAATTTTGGACTATATGTCCCGCACAGCTTGGGTTAATTCCATCGATGTATTGGCAAGATGCTCAACGGCCCGGTTAATTTCGTCAAAAACAACCGCAAACGATTGCAGTTCTTTTTCAATTTGAATGTTTTTTTGTTTGCTTGAATCAATTTCTGCCATGATTTGGTTGAAAAACTCGGAGATCTCATTCATTTTGTTAAAGCCTTCTTTGACTAATTCATTAACCTGGACGGTTTTCGCCGAAACATTAGTAACTTGCAGGTTTGTTTTATTGATCAAGCTGACAACATTGGATACAGATGATTTGGTTTGCTCCGCCAGTGTCCGGACTTCATTCGCGACAACCGCGAAGCCTTTGCCGTGCTCACCGGCGCGCGCGGACTCGATCGACGCGTTTAAGGCGAGCAGGTTGGTCTGGTCGGCAATGCCTTTGACGATCTCGACGACTTTTTTAATTTCCGATGAGATCTCATGCAAATCGGTAATTTCCTTTGTAATCGTCTGCGTATGCTCCAAGATGCCCTCCATTTGTGATTGCTGCTCGTCGATTCGTTTCTTGCCCTGTATCGAACTTGATTCCACTTCTTCGGCAGAAGTAACCCCGGCGGTTGCCATACTGACGATGGAATCCGTCCGATGTGTCAGCTGGGCGATGGACGCGCTTGTTTCTTCCGTAATCGCTGATAATTCCTCAGCAGAATAGGTAACATGATCACGGATTTCCTTCTTTTTCGCTTTTTCCGAGTCAATCTGTGCCTGCTCTTCCTGTTCATAGGCTTCGAGCACAAGCTGTTCTTCAAGATTCAATAATTTGCTGACGACTTCTGTTGCAAGCAGAAGCTCATTTTTATCATGAACATAGGTCCGCAGTACTTCCTGAAAAGAAGAAAATAAACTTTGAAAGGCTCCCATATACCATTTGGTTTTTAAATGAATTCGATGATGGGCAAGGGCAACACGATGTCTTTGGTTGAGATAGTGTTCGTCAATTCTTCCGGAGAATAATTCCCAAAGATGTTTTTTCAAAGTGACAATTAAGGCATCAACATTGGCGTTTTCGGTGATCAATTTGAGAAGGGATGGCTCCTGCTGCAGACGGTCGTAATAGGCTTGGGCAATCATGTCCAAATGTTTTTCCATGTAAGGCTGGAGGATTTTTGCAATCGCTAAATCCCGCTTTGTCAATTGAATAATCCCAAGCTGGTTCCGAAAGTCTTTAAATTTACTTGTATCGAGGACGACCTCTCTTTCAACCTGGCTGACATCCTCGAAAAGCAATTTTTCACGAACAGTCCTCTTAAACATTTTCTCACCTTCCAAAAGAATGATTTTTTTTAAAGGCCTATGACTATGAATAGAAAAGAGCCGGGATATTCACCCTGGCTCTCTGTTAAATCCTATGATGGAATGGTTTATTGTAATTGTTCATAAGGTTTAAGCTTTGGCTTGCTGTACTTTTGCTTTTTAAATTCGGCGAGAAGGGCCTCGCCGGTTAAACCGTCCTTAATCAATTTTTCAAGCAAAATCTCCGAGTAGCCGCTGCTTTTTCGGCGCAGCTTTCCTTCTAGTAAGACGCTGATATGTTCGTTAAACTTCTGCAGACAGCTGATTTTTGTCTGATAATAAACAGGATCGTTTTCCGGCTTCGTAATGATGACTTCAACAATAAGTGGTCTGTCTTCATCCAGGATTTTTTTAAAATAATCATAGAGCGAAAGCTTTGTATAAGCTTCAATCAGCCAGGTTGACTTGCTGTTTTCTTTATTAATAATAACCCCATGGTCAAGTGGGACCTCGACGTTCTTTTCATCCTCGACAACTTCTAATGAAATTAATTTGAAACTTTTCATCAAAGTCCTCCTTGTTTGTTAATAGTCGCACATATACTTACTATGATTATAACATAATTCCGCAGTGAGAATATTGTCGAAAAATAAATCTCAAAAGTGACAAAATCGGGGCATTTTCTTAAAAAAGGTGTCCATTTTCCATTTTTCTCTTAAGGAAAAATCATTTTTTGGAAGCGGAACTTCTTCGAAAATACCATTTTCGCTCTTTTACAGCCGAAAAAAGAGAGGATATGATAGGGGCGTACCCTGAAAGGAGTTGAAAAAATGATCAATCAAGTAATTCTCGTTGGGAGGCTGACTAAGGATCCGGAAGTGAAAATAACAACGGAAGGAACACCAGTTGCGCATGTCACGCTTGCTGTGAATCGAAATTACCGAAATCAGCAAGGGGACCTTGAAACGGATTTTGTCCAGTGCATTCTTTGGCGTAAATCAGCGGAGAATACGGCACAATATTGCCGTAAGGGATCGGTTGTCGGAGTGACCGGGCGAATTCAAACGCGGCATTACGACAGTCAGGAGGGGAAACGGGTCTATGTGACAGAGGTTGTCGCCGAATCGGTCCGGTTTCTTAGCAAAAAACCCGAAATAGCTGAAAATCGACAACAAACCAAGGAGGAATTGCCTTTTGGCTAATCAAAGTGAATTGACCTCAAATTTGGAACAACTGCTTGAAAGTTTAATCCGTATGGTTGGCTCATCCAATCAAAAAGTCGACAGCCTGCAAAGACGAGTGACCCAACTTGAATTGATCATGAAGGAGCAGCAGCTGCGGAACCGCACACAATTTATTCTCCAAAAACCAGCAGAAAGCAAGGAATACTCACCAAGTAAATGAAGAGGAAAGGCAAGAACCCCGATATAGAACCTCGCAAGTCCCTTTTTTAGAAAAAATCAAATCACTCCCCGCTTCATATCCGTACAAACGTAACCGGCGCCCTTGACGCCGGTAAATTTTTTGTTTAAAAATGGGCGGGATGGATATACTAATGAAAAACCCCCTGTTTTTTGATAAGAGGCCGCTGATCCCGATCAGCGGCCTCGCTTGTTTTACGGCCATTTATGCCAAATTCACAACTTATTGCGTCAAGTTCACAACTAATTGCGCCAAGTTCACAATAAATTGCGTCAAGTTCACAATTATTCACGCCAAGTTCACAGTTCGGGTATCAAAAGGCCAAAAATTTCCTGTTTGAAGGCTGTATTCGTAAAGATCGTTGTTTCTTTGTGAAGATTTAATATTAGACGTTTTACCTAAAGCTTCTGATTCGGATACAAATCTTTTAGGATTCATTATTTGTGTCTGAAGTCGAACAAACTTCGGACAAGGAGGAGGCAAAAAAGCAAGAATGAGCCCCAGGTTCGGATACACCCTCCTGAGGATTTATCATTTCTGTCCGAATCATCTTAAAGGTATACCAAAACAACAAAATACTATGAAAGCAGTCTTTTGAAAAATTCACTCCGTTTTTTAAATCCGCTTATACTTTTTTGCAACCCTGAGCTCGGCTTCTATTTTTCCAATAAAAATCGCCTTGCGGGCAGGCTCCAATAGAATGTAATTCCATCAAAAGCGCCTTCAATTCAGGCTCCTGCTGAAGAATGGTAACTGAGGTTTCCAATTCCTTGTTATCAAGATTTTCCTTCAATAAATATCCCGATTTTCTGGCTTTCGGTACAACATGATCCAATTCGCTTACAAGCAGTTCCTTCTCAACCTGAAAAACTCCACCCAGCAAAACGAATCACCATTTGATAGGCAGGAACATCTTTTCCTGTCTCATAACGGCTTATCGTCGAGCGGTCGACGGTCATCCGATCCGCCAAATATTACTGCGACCAGCCTCGGTTATCACGAGAATCCATATTTTTTCCGATAAAGACATTTCGTTCACCCTCATCAAAGCAATTATGTTTTAAAGATAACGAGAAAATGGGACCCAAAACCGGAATCCAAACGAACGATGTGCTCACAATACGCTGTGCATTTAACCCACAATTACAAAATTGTCACAAATAAGGAAAATTTCTAACAGGAACCACAAAGCTATTGTCGAATAATAACAACGGTGCTATAGGGCTGTATAATAAGGAGGGATTTTGGATATGATTAGATTTGTTTTTCATCCTAACGAAGGAAGCGGTTTAATCCTTAATTCGATTATCATTTTTGGTGAAAAATCAGGAACAGACGGGATCATCTTCAGAGAGAAACCAAGCATTGGCTCGGCTATAAACGTCACAGAACACTCGCCTCCGTATAATGAGAGCATTTATATCCACTGGAGCGATATGGAAACCATCTATTTTCATGACCCCTGTTTTTCCCATAAAATAAAATTTCGATATCAGCAACATTCATTAAAGATTATTGAAAGTGATATTGATCTATCGCCAGCATCCGTTTTTCACGTCTTCAAATACATACTCATCAGAAAAGGAAGCAAATTCATCTTTCTCACCAATGGTCCAAATGATCCGAACATAATACTGAAATAACAATCAGCAGTCTCTAAGATAGAAAAGCCAGGCGGACGTCCGCTGGCTTTTCTTCAGCTCCCAGAAAAGGGAATTTAATAGATTGTTCACAATATACGCAAAATAACTTCAGTTTCCTGGGATATAATATTCTATTGATAGGAATAAAGGAGGTCTTTCCCTTGAATGAATTCTTAAAAAGGAGCTCCATCTTAGAGAAAAAAATTGCCTACCAGACGGCTTTTTTTATCGTCCTATTATCAACGATTCTGCTGAATGTCATTTTCAAAATTGACCCCGAATTATTCCTGGAAGGCTCATTTATCGTTGTCAGTATTTTAATGGGAATCGGTTTCCGTCATATTCACATTGGATACATATTTATAATTTCGGCGGGTCTTTCCTGCTTAAGCGGTTCCCTTGGCAATGTAGGGTTCCACGGAAAGGACCTCTTATTCTATCTTTTTCATTGGCTGTCCTACTTTCTTGTCAGTGCTGTCATCAAAATGCTGATCCTTCGGTTTGAAAAAGATCAAGAAGACACGATTTTGCTTGTGAAAACATTATCAAAAGCGCTCGATGCCAGGGACGCTTACACGGCATTCCACTCCGAAAATGTTGCCAAATACTCCTATCTGATTGCTGAAAAGCTGAAATTAAGGCCAATGATGCGTCAGGATATTTTTATCGGGGCGCTCCTGCATGATATCGGCAAAATCGGCATCCCCGAAAACGTTCTAAACAAACCCGGCCGCCTTACAGAAGCAGAATATGCCTGTATCAAAAACCATCCGCAAAAAGGCCACGACATGGTCAGTCATATTTCCAAATTCAAAAAAAACGGCTTGCTCGACACCATTCTGTATCACCACGAACGGTATGACGGCAGCGGCTATCCTTTTGGGAAAAAGGGAGAAAATATTCCGCTCGCCGCAAGGATTGTCTCGGTAGCGGATGCCTTCGACGCCATGACCTCCATGCGGATCTATCGCAACGAACCTTTTTCTATGAATCATGTCATGAGTGAGATAAAAAAGAACAGCGGCATTCAATTTGACCCTGTCGTTGTCGGCGCTTTTATCGACTTAATCAATGAAGAAAAAATCAAAATTGACATGAATCAGCTATGGACCGTAACCCGCAAAAATCGAATCTGATCTTTTCCTGTGCCAGCCTAAGGCTGGTCTTTTATTTTTCCTAAAAAATTACAGCGCCTGTTGGTCATTTTTTTAGCATAGTGACAGAAAGCGAGTTTTTCTGCAATTATTTGAGTGTTTTTCCTATTGAAATTTTTTCGCGCGGATACTTAAGTCGACACCATTTGCAAGCGGCGTTCATTATAATACTAAAATAAAGCAATTTGGAACGAAAATAGACAATCAAAAGGAGAAAAAGCAAATGGTGAATCTACTAAAAAAAGTTTCAAAAATGTTCTTTCCATCATTAT
This sequence comes from uncultured Bacillus sp., assembly GCA_964484065.1. GTDB lineage: Bacteria > Bacillota > Bacilli > Bacillales > Cytobacillaceae > JAEVLT01. Next base: position 49,142 of record CAZAEW010000019.1, on the reverse strand, counting down.
TCCTATTCGGGCTTTTTGGCGGAGTCGCGAGCGCCCACATCAATGTCAGCCCGAAGACTTCAACGGCCGGGGAAGAGGAAACGTATACGGTCAAAGTTCCCTCCGAAAAAGAGGTGCCAACCACAAAGGTTGTCCTGCAAATCCCGAGCGGAATCGAATTTAACTCGTATGAACCTGTGGACGGATGGAAGGTCACAACGCAAAAAGCTGCGGACGGAAAAGTAACATCCATAACGTATGAAGCGGTAGGACAAGGGATTTTGCCGGGACAATTCCAGCGATTTAACTTTATCGCAGTGAATCCGGGTAAGCCGGTAAAAGCGGCCTGGAATGCTTATCAATATTATCGTGACGGAAGTGTAGTCGAATGGACAGGTGATGAAGGATCGAAATCACCGCATTCCATTACCGAAATCGTCACTGCGGGCACTGCTTCCGAAAACGCCAACCTTAACGGAGCCGAAAAAGGAGATACGGTCCAAGAAGCTGCCCTGGATTCCACCCCCACTGCCGCAAACTCTACCCCATTATTCTTTTCATTATTATCCGGAGCAGTAGCCATCATCGCATTCGTCTTTGCAGCCCGAGAAAGATAGTACATACCAGTTGAATAAGGTAAGAACCATCATTCAAAAGGGATCCACTTATCTTAAAATAAACAAAGCGAGGTCCTAAATTTTTAGGACCCCGCTTTTTATTTTTTCTTTTTTTTGTTTTGGTCGATAACGGCGGCTTTCTTTTTATTAACAGCCTCCAGGACTACCTGAACTTGAATATTTTTTTCATCAACGGCATTTACACTTGAAACTGTGGCTTTCCGTCCTTTAATGATTAAATTTTCACCAACGGAGGGAACATTCCGCAGCAGCTGGCTTAATAAAACATTTTTGTTTTCAATAAAAGAAACAACAAACATTTTGGCCTCACCTTTTTCATATAGTATGTAGTGCTCGTATTGAATCCTCCCTATAAAATATAGGATGATAGAAAAAAATAGACCTAAAAAATATTCGCAACAGGGTGGAGGATACGAATGCTGACAATACGAAATGTGAAAAAGGCAGATTTAGCTGAACTTACGGAAATTGAACAGCTGTGTTTTACAAAAGAAGAAGCTGCAACGAGGGAGGCATTTGAAGAGCGCATCAAGCTCATCCCGGATAGTTTTTGGGTCGCAGAGATTGATGGCGTAACGGCGGGCTTGGTAAATGGTCCTGTTATCAAAACAGCCTATATTACAGATGATTTATTCACCAATATCAAGGGAAATCCCGCATTCGGAGGAAATCAAAGCATTTTAGGGCTGGCCGTTCATCCGAGGTTTCAAAACCGGGGCATCGCCTCAGCATTGCTCAGCAAGCTTGAAAAGGAAGCAAGAGCAAAAAACCGGGAAACGATCACGCTGACTTGTAAGGAAAACCTGATTTCTTTTTATGAAAAATGGGGGTATAGCAACCAGGGTGTCTCAAGTTCAGCGCATGGCGGGACTGTCTGGTACAACCTGGTAAAAAGACTGAACTAAATTTTGTGAGAAAAAAGCATGGGGGGTAGTCGGGTGGATATTTGGTTTTATATCACTCTTATTGTGGCTTTCTCGTTCATTTATTTAGGGTATGACAATAAAAAAAGATATGAGTTAAAATGCAAAGAAATTGAATTAGAGCAAAAAATTATCGATTTGGAAATAAAAAAAGTGGAAAAAGGGCATCCCGCCAAAAAGGAATGCTAAAACAAAAAAAGTTGATTGCCTGCCATGCAGATAATCAACTTTTTTATTTATCAACTTGTCCATTTAGGTTAACTGATACCAAATGTCGGAGTCTTCATCGACTGAGTTTATTTCGATGAGGGAGTAAGCAGCATTTGTGATAGCCTGAGAAAGCGTATTCCCCGTTGCGCGCACGTTGTTAAAGCTTACCTCTTTTGATCCGTTTGTTTTAAAGGTAAAACCGAAATCCTCTAATCTTTGTACAATCAGCATGGCATGATCAAGATTTTTCTCCGGCTGGAAATCAGTTTCATGGATGAACTTGCCCTTTTCATAATCATACCAGCGATCCCATCTGTTTAATTTCCATCCCAGTATTCTCCGTGCAATTGAATCCGTTTTTGTCATTTTTATTGACCCCTTTTCGAATGATTTTCCTATTTTAAGCCGTTGACTACTGTCCCCAAAACTACGTTTGCTATATAACAGAATGTTTATGATGACCATATTATATAACACAGTCCAAAAAAATGTCTACAGTTTTTATTATTTTTAGAAAATTTTTTTAAAAGAAGCGCGGCTTACTTCTGTGTAAGCCGCGCCAATCCTCATCTAAACGATATCCAATTTGTTATGACCGTAGTTGAGCCGAAAATAATGGGCCTGTTCTTCTTTAAAGAGCTGATTATGAACAATAACTGAGGTATACCCATGAAACATTCCAAAGAAAAAGACAGATGGAAGAAAAAGCAGCCATTCATAATCGACGATTTCCGGAATTTTGTCCGTCTGTCCTGTTAAGGTAAAAATGATCAGCATGGGAAGGTGGGTTTGAAAGGCAATCGCATAAGTCCAAGTCATCAGGATAAAGCCAAACAAAAGCTTATGGCAGTAAACATGACCCAATCCGGGAAAAGCCCACGACCAAAAGAGTGCAACCCAAGGACTCCTTTTTTCTAAAAAATTCATATCTGATGTCCTGATAACATCATGTTCAAACTGCCGTTCCTTTTGTTTCGATTCCAGAAAGTCAAGTTTGTTCACTTCGACTGCCAGCCGATAACTGTCCCAGATTGAAAACACCCAAATGGATACATACAGAAAAGCGCAGTCATAGTTAATGACTTGCTGGACTTTTTCAAATTGTAAATTCAAGGTGTAAAAAAGCGCCAAATTTATTTTTCCAAAAAAATTCAGCAGGATTTCACCGCTTAAAAAAACGGCTCCCTTTAAATACATGCCCATCTGCATATGCCCAAATCCCGGTAAGGCTGCGGACCACCAGGCCGCGACCCACGGATTTGTTTTATGGAGATGGTTGATTCCCCAATTTCCCATATACATTTTGCTAAGACGCGGTTTTGTAATCTGAACTTTAATCGGTTTTTCCAATAGGTATCCCCCTTTTTTATCTATATAATTTCCAGAAATATGGTAATAATGTAGATATAGCGATTATTTTTCTTCTTGAAAGGTGAAAAAAATGCATATTATTGCGGGATTTCAAAGTAATAAATATTTAGAAATGGCCATTCAGGAAATCGAGGAATTCGGAATAAACCACGAAAGAATCGTCGTAGTGGAAATGGAAAATCAAGAACATAACGCGCAGGTTTTCGATACCATTTATTATTCCGATGGATATAGTTTATTGGACGGGATGGCCCCATGGTCTGTTGTCGGGGCCTTGTTGGGAGTGATCTGGGGCTCGAAGTTTTTCATCGGGCCGATTGCAACCGGATTGATCGGGTTTGTTGTTGGAGCTTCTCTGGGGTATTATTTTGACAAATTCATCAAACATAAAAAGACCAATAAGAAATACAAGAACTATATTGATTTCCTTCTTATCGTTAAATGCAGAAGCGAGCAGCGCAAGCCGGCCACGTCCATCCTTAAACAACACCACGCAGCTGCAATCGGCTATCATGGCGGTTAGCGTTGGGGGGCTAAAGCCTGTTTTTAGAAAACAGCAAGTGAATCTTATCAAGGGCGGCCGCGGTGATAATTCCTGCTGTATAGCGAATGAGATCGGCAGTCAGAAATCCTTTGCCGAGAACAAGAGCGCCAAGCATCGTGCTGCGAATCTGATTGATCCAGTCTGCCTGATAGAGCTGGCTGAATTCGATCCCGAAGCTGAACAAAAAGCTGAGCAAAATCGCAGCCGCATGTTTTTGGCGGATCAGCAGGAATCGGAATCCGAAGTAGACCATCATCGCCCAAAGCATATCGCCGGCATTTTCTGCAACAAATGGCGGCAGAGACGCGCCGAATTTTCTTGAAGCCAAGCCCAGAAAAATGGTTAACACAACTGCAGCAAAATAAATAAACCGATTATTTTTCAGTAGTTTCAAAGAATACATGAGAATCCTCTTTTACTTGTTTTAAAAGAATATACAGCGATTCAGGGATAGAAGCAATCATAAATCATCCATCGTATATTTGCAGTGCTCGAAATCAATAATAATAAGGTCAGAAAGGGGAGAATGCATGCCAAACAATCAGAAATGGAAGGATCCGCTGGAACAGCCTTTAATGTCAACAGGCACTACTGAACCCGGATTTAAAAAGGACACGAAAAACGCCAAACTTGCAAGCAAGCCGAAAATTGGCGAGACAATCGTCGGAAACAGGGGCATAAACGGCCGAATGAGGTAATCAACCCCCAAAAAGGAGATGAATACATGAAAACAAAAGAGCATTTTTTAGAGGGTGCTAAAGTCACAAAAGATAATCAAATATACGGAACACCTAATAGCAAAAACAAGAATGGAACAGGCGACTCTCCAAATGATAGTGTCGGCGGAAAAAATAAACAAAGCCATTAACCCAGCAGCCAAGAATCCCTTGGCTGTTTTCTTTTAAAAAATACTAAAGGTATTCCGAAAAAATATGGTACCTTAATAAAAGAGAAAACATATTAAATTTGCGGAGAAATCATAATGAACAATCAACGCTGGCTTTCACGGAATTTTTTTGTCTTTTTTATTACTTGGGGTATCTTTTTGCCATATTGGACGGGATGGCTCGTTGAGGCAAAAGGATTGAGCGTGGCGGAGGCAAGCCTCATCATGGGGTTTGGCCTCATGGCGCGGGGCGCATCAACCTTGTTTGCCTTCCCAATCGCTGCCAAACACTGGAGCGGCCAACGTGTCACCCTTATTTTGACAATCGGCTCACTCTTGGCAGCTATCCTGTATATCCCGTCCGTATCCTTCAAAACTCTTTTTGCCGTCACGCTGCTCTTTAGCGCTATCTATCCTGTCCTGCTTCCGGCCATTGACAGCACCGCAGGCATCCTGGTGCAAAGAGGGGGCGTCCATTATGGTAAAAGCCGTTCTTATGGATCGATCGGTTTTGTCGTCTCCGTCCTGATTATCAGCATGGTAACCGGCTATTTTGGAGATCAGGCGATATTATGGAGCATGATCGCAGGACTTATCATCCTGTTGTTTATTCAATTCCTTCCTGCCCCGGAAGTTCTGTCGGCGAAACCGGCAGCGCAAGACGCAAAAAAATCACTGTCACTGTGCGGTTTATGGAAGATTAAAAGCTTTCCGATTGTCCTTTTGATCGGAATTTTGCTGCAGGGGGCCCATGCTTCTTACTACAATTACGGCTATATTTATCTGCAGGACCTAAGCGTGAAAAAATATTACATTGGGATGATCCTGAATATCGCAGTTCTTTTTGAAATTCTTTATTTTTTAAAGGCTGATCACATGTTTAAAAAATGGCAGCCTTCGTCGCTGTTTTTACTGTCAGCTTCAGGCGGGACCCTGCGCTGGCTGCTCGTCTTTTTCTTCCCAAACGTTTGGGTTTTCATGCTGTCACAAAGTCTGCACGCGCTGTCGTTTGGAGTAGCCCACTTTGCGTTTATGCGCTATATGACAAATAATTTGCCCCATCAGCAAATTCCCAATGCGCAAGCAGTCTATTCCGCTTTCGCTCTAAGTCTGAGCACCGCTGTTTTAACTTTGCCGGGAGGCTTTTTATATGAAATATCCCCCGGGTATGCCTTTTTGGGGATGGCGGCGTGCACGGTCCCCGCGATGATCCTGATTATTTTTACAAGAAAAAAATATCATTATTAACGAGAGAATGGGATGGCTGCGGCGATCCCATTTTTTTATCGAAAAGTTCGGATTCATAATATTCGAGGAAAGTACAAACTTATTGATATTCATTATTGATATAATAAAATCATTATTTTGAAAACGGAAAAACGATTAGAAAAGTGGCAGTGGGGTGATTCAATTTGGAAAAGGATTTGTTAATCAATGGATCCTTCATTATCTCGTTTCTGTTCATTACAGGTCAAATTTTTAAAGAAAATGAGATAAGTCCCTCAGCAAACATTCATCTGCGTTTAATGGCAGGTGTGATTTACGGCATTTTTGGCTCTTGTTTAATGCTCGCTGCTATAAATGTATCGGATATCATCATAGTGGATATTCCGAGCATAGCTTTAATCATTGCTGCCATTACCGGCGGGGGGCTGTCCGCTTTTTTAGCCGCCATTGTCATGAGCATTTTTCGAATTGGCTTTTTTGGATTGAACAATGTCTCGATAACGGCGGCCATAGTCATGATCACACTGGCAGCGGGCTTTTCAGTTATTCTGAAATCGGACTGCTCTCAAAAATTAAAATTTTGGCTTATGTCTGCCTTTAGTGTTCTGCTATCCGCATATGCTTTTTACATCCTGATTGATGATAAAGGAATGTTTCTTTTTATAACGGCCTCTTATGTCCTTATTTTTATTGTTGTGACCTTTTTTAGCTATTATGTCTTCATGAATATAAGACAGTCCAACCAGCTGTTTCGAAGATATAAAGAAGAGTCGCGGACTGATTTTTTAACAGGCTTATATAATCATCGGCAATTTGGCAAGATGCTCGCTTCCCAGCTGGAAATTGTCAAAGAAGGGAACGAGCAATTATCGATCCTCGCCATCGATATCGATCATTTTAAAGTGGTGAATGATACGTATGGCCATCCGGACGGCGATAAAGTCCTGCAAAACCTGGGCCTTCTTTTGAAAAAAACAACGCGGAAATTTGATATCGTGGCCCGCTGCGGCGGCGAGGAATTTTCAGTGCTGCTGTTGGATTGCCCGCGTCAACGGGCTTTAGAAATTGCAGAGCGGATTCGTGCCGCCGTTGAAAATGAACAATTCTCCATTTCAAACGGAAAGGTAATTCATATTACGGTCTCGATTGGGGTATCGGCATTTCCTGACACGACGAAAGACGCGCATTTTCTGCAAAAACAAGCCGACAACGCGCTCTATGAAGCGAAGCATTCCGGCCGTAACCGGGTATGCTTGCTGGGATTCATCTGAATACATAGGTGTTTCAAAACTTCACCAAAAATTCATGAACGTCACACATTGTTCAACTCACAGCAAACCGATTTTTTTTATAGTAAAAATATTGGGTTAAAAAATTGCACCAGGGATGTGAGGAGCATGGAAAAATTACTATATATTACAGCAAATCCGAAAGGTTTGGAAAAATCAAAAGGCCTGCAGATCGGCGAGGCTTTTATCGAGGCATTTCATGAGGAAAATCCAGATATCGAAATAACAAGAAAAGATTTATTTCAAGCTGATTTTGCCCATATGGATGCGGATTTGGTGTTCGCACGCGGCAAACTGGCAGGTTATGGATATACGATGGACCAGCTGTCAGAGCCGGAGCGGGCTAAAATCACAAAAATGCATGAAGTCGCGAACGAATTTATCAGCTACGACTATTATGTCTTCGTTTCGCCAATGTGGAATTTGAATTGTCCGGCAATCCTGAAGGCGTATATTGATAATTTATTTGTTTCCGGCAAGACGTTTGCGCACACAGCGGACGGTCCAAAAGGACTTTTGTCCGGCAAACGGGCCATTCATATCCAAACCCGCGGCGGTGCTTACATTGGTACTCCGATGCAGGAGTTGGAATCTGGCGACCGCTATTTGAGAATCGCCCTGAATTTCTTAGGAATTGAAGTAATGGATACCGTTGTCGCCGAAGGCTTTGATCTTTATCCGAAAAAGTGGCCGGAATTAATCGCAGCCGGAAAAGAACGAGCCATCCTCGCAGCCAAACAATTTACCAGAAAACCAGTGGAAGTCTAACGAAAAAAGCTCAGTCTGTAGTAGTGCGACTGAGCTTTTTTTGATAAAACCTGATCAGGACCAAATTGCATAATCAATACTTATGAACCTAGCTATTACTTTCCTGACCAGGGCCTTGGCTTACCAGCGCAAAAGGGGCGGGGGCAAAAAAACAAGGGGAACAGGCAAATAAAGAGCCAGAAGTGGCAAATAAAACAGGGAAAGTGGCAAATAAAATAATCAAACCGGCAAATAAAAGGTTTCGATCCGAATTTTTTCAAAGAAAAAAGGAGATGCGCCCTTTTTTGTTGAACTAAAGTAAAGGTTTGTTAAAATGAACAACTTTGTACGGACACCGATGGAGAGATTGAGGAGGAATTGTAAGTGGCGAACAAATATTGCCCAATTTGCGGCAAAGAAAACAATTGTATGGCAAGAAAGGTCGAAACGGGGCATTGCTGGTGTAATGCCGAAGATTTCCCGAAAGAAATCTTTGAACTCGTACCGCCGGAAAGCAGACATAAACACTGCATCTGCAAAGATTGCCTCGACAAATTTAAGGCGGAAGCCAAAGAATTAAAATAGCGACAGGGGAATGAATCCAATCATCCTGTTTTTTGAAAAACCGCTCAGGGACAGCCTTTGAGCGGTTTTTTTAGGGCTTGGCATTATGAAAAATCGCTGCATGAGGAAAAGGAGCCTGGAGCTAAAATCTAGAATAGTTTAGTAATAATAAACTATCCTTGGGGGGCTAAGATGTTATTAGATAACAAGGTTGTACAATTTTTAACCAAAACAGAACCGTTGTACATTCATGCCGCTTTCGCCAATTCACATTTTCAGCCTTATTCTGTCAGGGGATTTGGAGTAAAAATCTTTGAATCGTATGACGAGCTTGGTGTCTATATCCTAAAATCACAAAGGGAGAAAGTCCTTTCCTTTTTAACTTCCGGCAATGGTGCAATCGCCTGTTTATTTACGGATGGTTTTTCAAACGAGTCCTATCAAATAAAGGGTAAATTTCTTCAAATGAGGCAGGCCACAGATGAGGATTTTGAAAATTTATCAACTTATCGAACATCCAGCTTAAAACGGTTCCCCAAAATGTTTCACAAATTCCCGCTTGCACCGGAAATATGTGATGTGATTACCTTCAAAGCGGAAGACATCTTCATTCAAACACCGGGTCCTTATGCCGGGAATGCCTATCCAAAAGGGGGCACCAGCAATGATTCCTGAAGAAATGCAACCCGCCTTAATGGGAGTTGTCCCGGCCACGTTAATTACCTGCAGTAAGGACGGAATTCCGAACATAACCAACATTTCCCGGGTTTGGTACCTGGACCGTAATCATGTCGCCATCGCTAATCACATGCTGAAAAAAAGCATCCAAAATTTGCGGGAAAACCCTATCGCCTTTATCCGAACAACGGATCCCACTACATTTTCCACTTGGGAACTTGAGGTGAAATATACAGGTTCTAAGAATCATGGGGACATTTTTGCGGAAATGAAAAAGCAATACGAGGTCCTCTCGATGATGATGGAATCGGATATGCCTATAACCGTGCAGTCCGCAGAAATTTTTACAGTATTAGCTGCAAAAACTTGCAAAGAAGAAAGCCCTCATCAAACAATGCCTGAAATATACGGCCTGCTCCTGGAGGAATTGGAAAATAAGTTGGGATGGAAGCATTCGGCTGTCTGGAGTGTGAAAGAGATTCCTGAGCAGTTTGAAGTAGCGGCACTCCGCGGGCTTGATGATCATTCAAGCAAGAAATTCCTTCAAAAAGTGGTCCATTGGTCCTTCCAACAAGAGAAACCCGTTTCTATTTTAAATATCCGATCCCAATACCAATATGCGTTTACTGCCTTTCTTCACAAACAAACAGAGGGAGAATTTACATTTCAGGATTATCAAAACATCCATCATAACTATTTGGCGATACCGATTAAAGGGAAAGATCATAGAGTTAAAGCGGTTATTGGCATCCAAAGCAACGAATCACTGAGCTTCGCCTCTTTTTCCGAGGAACTCCTTTTAGACATCTCTAAATATTTATCACAGCTGATCGAAAAACTTTCGGCGGCAATGGATGAAGGGGAAAGACAACAGGCCATCGCTCAAACTGTTGAGAGAATTAGCTTAGTTGTATCCAAGCGTTCCCGGGATAAAAAGATCAATTTAAGTCCCCGGGAGCTGCAAGTGGCCATTCAGGTTGCCCGGGGATTTTCGAATGAAGAAATCGCCAAGGCATTATTTTTAAGTAAGAGAACAGTAACAACTCATTTAGAAAGGATTTTTCAAAAACTGGAGATCAACTCCCGAACTGCATTGGCAGCTTACGTGATTGAAAACGGGCTTGCTGATCATTAAAATTACGTATTTCAACCGATATTATCAACTGCTTACACCACTTATGATGAGTTTAAGACTTATGAATAGGTGGCGATTTTTAATGGAATGGCTTGTTCTTTTACATGTAGTATCAGCGGTAGTGGGACTTGGTCCGGCTTATGCCTTTCCGATCATGTTAAAAAAAGAAAAATCTCTTATTGAGGTTAAACGGATGGCGGACTTAGTGACACGTATAGAAGTGCTTCCTAAAATTTTCGGTATGTTAACCCTGATCAGCGGACTGCTGCTTGTTTGGCTTGGAAACTACGGTTCCTTTTTTACATTATGGATTTCGGGAGCATTAGTCCTTTTTATTTTGGCCGAGGTTGTCATCATTGGATTTTTAACTCCCGCAGCTAAACGCTTATCAGACCTGCTCTCCAATTTAATGGAGCAGGGGGCTTCCGAGACAAACGAACAATCACTGCGGCTATTATCTAAGGTGCGTAATTATCATCTAACATCCTGTGTGATTGTATTGTTGATTATTGCTTTTATGGTCATTAAACCGGTATAGGGAGGCGCCAAATCATGGCTTCATGGGAAGAAAGATATTTAAACTTTTTATCTTTAGAAAAAGCGGAACCATCTTATGATTTTTTGCAAAAATTAGTCGAGTCGCATTTGCACCATGTTCCCTTTGAGATCATTAGTAAGTTTCATTATTATTCAACAAGGGATCAGAACCATTTAATTCCGGAAAAAGAAGAGTTCCTTGAAAATTTGTTTGAAAAAGGCTGGGGAGGAAATTGCTATATCCTTAACATTCATTTTGGCAATCTCTTAAAAGCACTTGGATTTGAAGTAAACATTGTTCGGGCCAGAGGCGGGAATCCTCACCTTGGCTTGATGGTAAATCTGAACGGAACTTCCTACTATACGGATGTCGGTTATATGGCGCCTTTATTCGAGCCATTAATTCTTGAGAATGAACCCTATTTGGTGCGCTGTGGAGAAGAATTGATCGTAAAATGGGTCGGTCCGCGGGAGTTCCTCATGGATCGGAGGTCAGGAGGTCAAAGTTTTGTGGCCAAAACGATTGAATGGTTTCCGGCAGAATCGGAAAGTTTTCGTGATCACATTATCTATGCCCATAGGGACGAGGATGAGAATCCGTTCATGCGGCGTATTGTGGCAACCGTTTTTAAAGAACGCGTAAGTTATGCCGTCTTGAATTCGAAATTAATCATTAAGTCTGATAAAAATATTCAAATAACTGATTTTACGAGTGAAAAAGAATGGATCAAGATGATGGAATCAACGTTTCATTTAAAAAAACAGGATTTGGAGTTTGCCCTGAATTTCTTAAGAGAGCGAAATGTAGATTTCTTTTCCAAAAATTAAAAAAGGACAGCAGGGAACCGCAGTGTTTGCCTGCTGTCCTTTTTAATAGCTTGATTTAGTTCTAAAGAACTACTTTAGGAAAGTACTTCACCATATGACCTGGAAAATCAGTATTTTGCATGAAAAACTTAACATTTCGGTTCCATAATTGTAATAAAGTAGAAAAAATGGGTGTAAAACAGAAGAATATACCACTAAAACAGGACATTTAGGGGATATAAACCGCGAACGAATAGGTGTTAAGACTCTTTTTTAACAGTTAATTACTCAAGTATAATCAATTTTCGATGATAACTGACAGATCCAAAATTAAAGAGGTTGGGAATAGGAGAAGGCGATTATGATGGCTAGTGAATTATTTTTAAATGGGGAATTAGTCCTAAGGAGAAAAGTAACCCATGGAAAAAACAAAAGTGTCCCTGTTTTTACTTCACGGATGGAAAAACTAGAGTATTATAATAATCATTTTGAGATCCGAAATGTGCTGAATATCAAAGGTCTTTTAGAAGATATAAAAGCAAATTGGAATACCTATGTTTCACAGATTAGAGAGTGGATTCAAAAGAATCCGATTAAAAAGCTGCTGGTGACCGGCATTTTTACCATCGTTCTCGGCCTTTTTACCAGCACAGCAAATGCGGCATTAATTCAAGAATATACATATCAGGTCCAAAACGGTGACAACATTGAAACAATCGCTGCGACTCACGGTGTTACAGCACAAGAAATTTTAGATGCCAATGGGCTGTCTTCCATTGAAGGAAAAACAATTCTTTTGCCAAAAGTACAAGACCGAACAGTAACAGCGTCGACCCTCAATATTCGCTCCAAGCCAAGCACGCAAAGCAGCATTGTTGGAAAATATCATAACGGTGATGTAGTGAAGGTTGCATTTGAAGAAAACGGCTGGGCCGGTGTTTTAATGAACGGCACGGTTCGTTTTGTAAGCACAGACTATCTTTCATCTGTTCAATCGGCTTCCTCAGCATCCAGCCAGGTGCAATCTCAGGAAACAGCATCAAGCCAAGTGCAATCTCAGGGAACAGAAATGGCTGTTACGGCAACATCACTGCGGGTAAGAGCATCAGCTTCAACAAGCAGCGCCGTATTAGGTTATTTAAAACTAAATGATCATGTGAAGGTGTTCTCAACCGTAAACGGCTGGGCAAAAATTCAATTGAATGACAGGGAAGCATATGTCAGTGCAGCCTATTTAGCCAATTTGGCAAATTCCGCAAATTCCGCGCCTGCCCAAAATAGTAACAGCGACACATCGGAATATGTGATTAAAAAGGGCGACACTTTTTCAAAGATCGCAAGAACATTGGGAGTTTCGGTTTCTTCTATTCAAAATCTAAATCCTGCCGTCAACTCTTCAAAATTGTCAGTTGGCCAAAAAATCAAGATTCCCGCAGCTGTTCAAATAAAGGTAACCGCGCAAATCGCCGGTTCAGACCCTGAAGGCACATTTCGTTTTATTACTCCTGACGGCGCAACTCATGCGGCAAAAGCATCAGGAAACATGATAAACGAAGTATTTGATTATGCTGGTCAAAACGTAACGCTGACACTTGAAGGAAACAGAGGCCAGCAAATGACTTTAATTTCTCTTGAACCACTAAAATGATTAGAGCTCGATGAAGGACAAAAAGCAGTGGCCGGCAGAGGAAAATGTCTTTCATTAGTGTGATGAAGGACAAAACGTAGCGGTTGATAGTGAAACTTGTCTTTCATAAGCGTAATGAGCGACGATATGCGGGGTGGGTCCAGTAAAAACGTCGTTCATCGGGTGAATGAACGACGATATGCGAGGTAGACCCAGTGAAAACGTCGTTCATCGGGTGAATGAGCGACGATATGCGAGGTAGACCCAGTGAAAACGTCGTTCATCATGAGAATGAACAACGATATGCGAGATAGACCAGTGAAAATGTCGGTGATTTGAGCTATGAACGACGATATGAAGAGAAGAATCCCGGAAAACGTCTTTCTTCAGTGTGCATTTGCCCTTTTAGCAGAAAAAAACCATTCAAGCTAAATATGAATGGATATTTTTATATTGTAAACACTCTATAAATAACAATCACAACGCCTATGCCAAAAATCGTTGTAAATATCGTCTTGTTATATTTGGCTAACCATCTCGGCAAATAAATATCAAACCCGACATCCTGATCGTCCGTATACCTAGCCCCCCAAATTGTTAACGGGCATCTCCATTTAAAAAGAATTAAAATAACACCCTCCAAAATGACCAATCCAATTGCCACCCATGTATAAAAATTTACCTTGTTAAAAATCCCGGTGTAAAGAATATAAAAAATAACGAACACATAGAACGCCCAGATGATTGTATGTGCCAATTTCACATAAAATAATTTTCTGGACATTTCCATTACCCCTTCAATATTTTTTAAGAAACCAATAAAAATCCACACTCTTTACAGAACAAGCAGAAGGCCGCATACGCCCCAACAAATAACCAATCAATTAAATTATAAATCAACGAATGCAAGATAGATTTCTTTTTGCTTTTGCGAAAAATAAAACAAAGGTGTTGACACTTTTGTTTTTACGCATTACAATTATCTCATATTCAAGATATATTAATTAAAGATAAATACGAGGGAGGAGGAATAAATGAAGAAATGTTCGAATAGACCATATCTTGTCCTTATGCAAACATCCAAAGCGGTCCAGGACCGAATGAAGCTGGAATTAGCAAAAGTGAGTCTCAATATCACTGAATTTTCCGTTTTAGAAGTCCTTTACCACAAGGAAAGACAAACGATTCAGCAAATTGGCAGCAGCATTCTCATATCGAGCGGGTCCATGACCTATTGTCTCGATAAACTGGAACAACGGGGCTTGGTAAATCGCAGCAACTGTCCGAATGACCGGCGCGCAATCTATGTTGGATTGACCGACCAAGGAATGAACTTGATGAAACAAATCATGCCCAAACATCAGGAATTAATAAATGATCTGTTTGCTTCTCTGGGTCCTGATGAGGCAGAAAATATCGTTCAGCTTTTGGAAAAAATAAAGCTGAGAACAGCAACATAAATTTTTTTAAATAAATATCTCAAAATCGAGATAAAATACAGGAGGATATAAAAATGATAAATATAGGTTTATTAATGATTCGATTAGTGATTGGTGTGTTATTTATGGGGCACGGTACCCAAAAATTGTTTGGCTGGTTCGGCGGATATGGAATCAAAGGAACCGGTGGCTGGCTGGAATCCATTGGCATCAAACCAGGCGTAACGATGGCTTTCCTCGCAGGATTATCAGAATTTGCTGGCGGCCTCATGTTTGCTGCAGGACTTCTTACACCGCTTGCAGGCGTGATTATCGCCGGAACAATGGTCATCGCCATCGCAAAAGTACACGGTCCAAATGGTTTATGGTCAACACAAAATGGATATGAATACAATCTTGTTTTGTTAGCTGTAACAATCGGAGTCGCTTTAACAGGACCTGGCCAATATGCTTTAGACGCATTTTTATTCTAAAATATCTCGGATTAGAGATTCTCTAATTTAAATGATCTGAATATCATAATTATCACGGATATAAATGAAGAAGAAAGAAATAATAGGTGGTGGAAGTAAATGGGTCTTGTATCCAAATTGTTTGGAAATTCATCTGCAAAGGAGACAATAAAAATGTCAAATGTGAAATTGGCGGTTATTTATTACAGCATGGGCGGGACAAATTATCAGCTTTCAAAATGGGCTGCTGAAGGCGGAAAAGAAGCAGGAGCCGAAGTGAAGATTTTAAAAGTGCCGGAACTCGCACCGCAATCAGCCATTGATAGCAATCCGGCATGGAAAGCGACAGTAGAGGCGACAAAGGATGTTCCGGAAGTCAAATTGGAAGATCTCGAATGGGCAGATGCCATTATTTTCAGTGTGCCAACACGGTTTGGCAGCATGCCTGCGCAAATGAAACAGTTCCTGGATACAACCGGCGGTCTGTGGTTTAACGGAAAACTGGTAAACAAGGTGGTCAGTGCGATGACCTCCGCGCAAAATTCACACGGAGGCCAGGAAGCCACCATTTTATCACTCTATACAACGATGTATCACTGGGGGGCGATTGTTGCCGCACCTGGCTATACTGACCCGGTAACATTTGGAGCAGGCGGCAACCCGTATGGGACCAGCGTCACCGTTGACCAAAACGGGAAAATGATCGAAGACGTCCAAGCGGCCGTCAAACACCAAGCCAAGCGCACCGTCACCATCGCAGAATGGGTCAAAAAAGCAAATCAATAAGTATATGGAATGATCAAAATCAAAAACGCCGCCGGCCATTCTAAAGCCAGCGGCATTTTTTGATTTAGGATGATTGGTTTTGGTTTTGCATTTGAGAATTCATATTGCTATTTTGAGAAATGATCACACTGCTAAAAATCGTTGTTGCAACTAAACTTAGAATGGAAAAGAAAAGAAGAACCACAAAATGATTATCCCGCACAAAAAATCCTCCTTACCGATTGGTAATTATATCCTCTGCATTGAAGAATGTCTTTATTCGTTTTATTTTCAAACCATTAATTATCAGATTGGGTAAATTCATTATTTCTAAAAAATAAATTTATTATGAAGAAATTTTTCTGTTTTGCTTGGAGCAAGAATGGTGATCTGAGTAATGGGAAATTTATGATTCGTTTGTACTCTAATGATGAAGATGAAAATGATTGGTTTGTATCACTTATAGGGTAAAAATGGAAACTACTAATCTTAACGAACTATAACTCCCTTTTTTAAAAAATTAATTTTCCCCACTTGATTAAATATTTAGAAAAATAAAAATACATGTGTGTTATAATTTTTATACCATGGAAATATATTAAAAAGGAATGAAATCAAATGAGTGGATTGACCATTAAGCAAAAATTAATTGGACTCCTGGCTATCTTTATCGTTAGTTTTGCAGGAATTGGAATCTATTTTTATCAGATTGATAAATCCAATGACAGACAAGCAAACAAAATCGTAACGAATAAAGAAATCCAAAGAGTGCTTAACCATCTTCAGTATCGGTTAACAGGGATATCGAATGATGAACGGGGATTTTTATTAACCGGAGACCGTACATATGAGAAAGAAACAAAACAAAAAATGGCTGAAATCCAAAAGGATCTCACCTTAATAGGAAAGCTCTCAAATGACCCTGAAATCAAGGGACAGCTTTCAGAAATACATAAATCATTCCAAGCTTATTTTCAGTTGAAAGATAAAATGTTCGCTGCGCCAACGATCGAGGAATCAAAAAGAATTCATTTCAATGAAGAACGCAGCCTGAGAAAACAGACAGTCGACCCGGCCGTAAATCAGCTTGTAACCGCAATAGACAGTACAGTCAAAAAACAGACGGCGGATTATCAAAGCATGAACAGGATGAGCAAGTGGCTTTTTGGAGCCGTATTTATTGCTCTGGTTATGATTATCTCCATCCTTGGAATCTTATCCGTTAAATCGATTATTATCCCTTTGAAAAAGATTCAAAAACAGCTGGATTCCATATCAAAAGGAGAAGGAGATCTTACAAAAGAAATTTCCATCGCCACCAAGGATGAGCTTGGGGATTTAGCAGCATCCTTTAATCTCTTCCTCCGCTCTTTACGAAAACTGATTAACCAAGTACGAAACAGTTCTGTACAGGTGAATCATTCTTCGCAAACGCTTCAAACAGCATCACGTGATGTCATTGAGGCAACAAAAATAATGAATAATAACATAAAAGAAGTGGCTGCAAGTGCAGAAAATCAAAGCGAAATGACACATCACAGCACAAGCGCTGTGGACGAAATGGTCATTGGAATTACCCAAATTACAGATAATGCTGCCAATGTATCGGATCTGGCGAATCATGCCACATCCAGAGCAGAAACGGGCTCGAAGGATCTTAGAGAATTAGTCAGGCAAATTGATTCGATTCATGAATTTATCGAGCAGTCATTGGAGAGCATTCTTAATCTGGAGAATAAATCAAGTGAGATTGGCGATATCTTAAAAATTATCCAATCCATATCTGATCAGACTAATTTACTTGCTTTAAATGCCGCCATTGAAGCGGCCAGAGCAGGAGAAGCCGGAAAAGGATTTGCGGTTGTAGCGAATGAAGTGAGAAAGCTTGCCGAACAATCATCTGATGCGACAAAAAATATTTCTCAGATTATTAACAGCGTTCAAAGGGAAACTCAGCAGACGGTATCGATTTTTAATCAAGTGAAGGGAAAAGTGGACAGCGGCCGGGATTTCGCTCAATCGACACAAGCCAAATTCCAAGAAATTATTCATTCATTCGATGAGATCTCCTCCAAGATTCAAGAGATTTCCGGGACAACCGAGGAGCTTTCAGCAAGTTCGGAAGAGGTTTCTGCAGCGGTAAATGAAATCAATATGATTTCCAAGCAATTAAAGGAAATTGTTAAAAAGATCTCCAAATACTCAGATCTTCATTTGAAAAATATTGCAACGGTCCAACAGGATGCGGATCAATTATCAACCATGTCGGTAGATTTAAATAATGCGGTTGGAAAATTTATCATCTAGGAAGCTAAAAAGGGGCATTCTCTAAAGTGTGAAGAGGCGGAGCTGCGCAAATGTAACCAAAATATCCAAACCATCACGAAGAAATGCATGAATCTTTTCTTATTTGGTAATAAAATGATAATGAAAGAATTTCCAAAGGGAGGGTTATCAAATGGACAACATTGAAGTGGGGGAAATCTTTACGATCAGCGATGAAAATGACGAGGAGCAGGAAGTAGAGGTGCTGGCCGCGATCAATATCGAAGGCACAGAATACGTTGCTGTCAGCTTTGTTGAAGACCTTCAAGAAGAAACCGATGAAGACATCGATGTTTACTTTTTAAAGGTCGACGAGGAAGGAGACTTAGCAGCGATCGAAAGCGATGAGGAATTTGACCGAGTATCCGCAGCATTTGAAGCGGAAATGAATGAAGATTAAGATGGTGCTAAAAAAACCTTTGCTGAGGCAAGGTTTTTTTATTTAGGCGGTATCTGTCTGCAGCCACTGAAATTAGGCTTCTGGCCATTTAATCAAACGATTGATTAAAAATAGACCTCATTGAGGTCCTGAAGAATTTTTAAGGAAATCTCGAATCTCTTTGATGGAGAGACCCATTTTTTGAGCTTTCCGGATGAGTTCCACCCATTCCTTATCCAATTCTTTCTCGGAAACTAAAACAGTCATAAAACAACCTCCTAAAATATGAAAAGATATTTTAGGCAGCTCAGCCATCTTAGTTAATAACAGTAGACCTGAAGCTTTGCGTCCCAATTTTTCAATATGGTTTGCCCTTATCTATCATCAATGCTTTATACTTCAATTCTACTATAAACGTAGTGGTAACGGTATAAAAATATCAGAAAATTAGATATATTTTAATAAAACTAGTATGAGAATTATCATAACAAGGCTCTGTTTTTTAATACTAAACGACTATATTTTTAAAAATAAATCCCAGATAAATGATCAGATTCCGAGTTTGATCATTCATCTGGGATAAAAAAGGATGTGAAATGCTACAAATGTAACATAAAGTTTACCAAACATATAGGAATTGTAAACTTATTTGCTCAAACAGACACGAATCCGCCATGCTTTCTGAATATTTAAAACAGAATGTGGATTATTATACAGATGTTTTCAGTACTGGATACAGTATCCTGCCCCTCTTTAACTTTGGTCTATTTCATAATATTTTTGGTTAATTTCTAAGACTGTCCATGATAAAATGAGTAAATACAAAATAAAATCAGTTATTAAAACGGGGGTCCTATGTTTAATACCTATCATCGGCTTTTACAACAACCTGTATATTTTCGCGTAGGATTTATGATTGTTTTAATAACAGGTGTCATCCTGGATAGTTTGTTCTATTATGATAGTTTGCATATTTTTTATGTCCTATCCGTTATTTTTTTAGGATTGGGATTTTTTAATGCCCGGGCTTGGGTTATCGTTTCTTTAACAACCATTGTCGTCCTCTGCCGGGTTTTTATATCTCTAAACCCCTCACATTCCTTCGTTAATTTGTTCATTTTCTTTTTGACCTACTTTTTAATAACCTATATTTCTGTTGGATTAATGAAAAATGTTCAAAAAGGAAAAAAGGATAATTTAGAATTAACGGCCGCCCTTGCGGAGGCTTTGGATACAAGGGACTCTTATACATCGCATCATTCTGCGAATGTATCCAATTACGCTGCGGCAATCGCCAAAAAAATGGGCCTGAGCAAAGAAGTATGTGAAGCGGTCCGGATCGGCGGACTTCTGCACGATATCGGCAAGATTGGTATTAAGGAACATGTTTTAATCAAGCCTGAGGCGTTGACAGAAGAAGAATATGGTTTAATTAAAAAGCATCCAAAAAAAGGCTATGAAATTATCAAGCACATTGAAAGCTTTCATCGCAACGGAGTATTGGATATCGTGCTTTATCATCATGAAAGGTTTGACGGGGAGGGTTATCCTGCCGGGTTAAAAGGGAGGCAAATACCGTTAACAGCCCGCATTATCGCGGTGGCGGATGCATTTGATGCCATGACAACAAACCGTGTTTACAGGATGAGGTTTGATATAGAACACGCTCTTCGTGAAATCCATCGCAACAGAGGCACTCAATTTGATCCGGAAGTGGCTGACGTTTTTCTCAGCCTTTTTGAAAAAGCAATCGATCTCGAAGCAATTACAAAGACTGCCTAGGATTTAACCAGGGGCGGTTCACCTGATTGTATCCGCGGATAAAAGTGAAAACGGCAGTGCAAAAGCCAGGCTCAAATAGAAGGCCTGGCTTTTGCATAGGGGTCTAGTTAAAAGCAAGGATACGCAGAACTGAAATGGCAAAGCGAATCCATTAATATATTGGAACCGAAGAAGCTTGAATCGAGCGATAGACAATATCCACCATCTGATCCAATTCGGATTCACTCATCGATAGGACTGGTATCATGGTAATCACAGGTCCCAGTTCCCTGATAATCAGGCCGTTTTCACGAGCTGTTTGAATGATGCGCGGAACAATATTTTCTTCGCTCTGGAACACTTTCTTGGAAGCGCGGTCCTTCACGATTTCAATTCCCACCATCAAGCCGCGCTGGCGGATATCGCCGACAACCGGCAGTTCATAGAGGACGGACAATTTTTCAGCCAAATGCTTTGCTTTTTTCGCAATCTCCTTGACTAAACCGCGCTTCTCAATCAGCTCTATATTTTTCAAGGCAACAGAACAGGCCAGCTGATTCCCGGTATAAGTATGGCCGTGATAGAACGTTTTGTGTTCATCCGGTTCACCTAAAAAAGCATTAAAAATCTCATCATGCGTGATCGTT
Organism: uncultured Bacillus sp.; assembly: GCA_964484065.1. Classification (GTDB taxonomy): domain Bacteria; phylum Bacillota; class Bacilli; order Bacillales; family Cytobacillaceae; genus JAEVLT01. The sequence continues at coordinate 28,212 of CAZAEW010000019.1, read as the reverse complement.
GCCGCAAGCGGCATATAACCTCCCGTCAGCCCTTTCCCAATACACATCAGATCCGGAACAACCTCTTCCTGCTCACAGGCAAATAAAGACCCGGTCCTTCCAAAGCCGACTGCAACCTCATCGCAAATCAAGAGAACATTGAACTTCCGGCACAACTGCTCGACACCCTTCAAAAATCCTTCAGGCTGGGTGATGATGCCGGCCGCTCCCTGAACAAGCGGCTCGATAATCACTCCCGCTGTCTCTTCGGCATGCTCCCACAGCAGCTGCTCCAGACTTTCCAAGCAATATGTTTTCACGGCTTCGGCGTTCCCAATGTCATCCATCCGGTACGTATACGGCGACGGTGACGGAATCCGTTCAAATAAAAGCGGCGCAAAAATCCGGTGGTACAAATCGATTCCGCCCACACTCACGGCTCCGACTGTATCACCGTGATAGGCTTCATTTAAGGAAATGAATTTATTTTTGTTCCGGTACTTTTTCGGATCGATATTTTTCCAATACTGATAGGCAATTTTAAGGGCAATCTCGACAGATGCGGCCCCCGTGTCCGAATAAAACACCTTCGACAAATGGCCGGGTGTTATTTCCGCCAGTTTTTTTGCCAGCAAAATCGATGGAACGTTGGCGGAGCCAAGCAAAGTAGAATGAGCCACTTTCTCGACTTGTTCGCAAAGTGCGCTGTTAAGCTCTGGATTGCTGTGACCGTGAACATTCACCCAAAGGGACGCATAACCGTCCAAATAGCGCTTGCCCTCCACATCATAAAGGTAACTTCCTTCGCCCCGTTCGATAATGAGCGGCTTGCTTTCCCGGTACGTTCTCATTTGGGTAAAAGGATGCCAAACATATTCCTTATCCCACTTTTCTAAATCGGAGTACATCATCCAAACACCTCTTTAAGCTTTTCTTCAAAGTTATTTTTTTGCAAAAAAGAAACATAGTCTTTGAGATCGGTTTTTACATTCGAAAAAGCTGGAATCCGAACAAGCGAGTTAAGTCCGGTTAGTTTTTCAATCGTTTCAATATTGTCTTGGTGAATCGGGTCGTTTTCGGCAAAAAAGTTAAATATAATCGTTTGGACATCCAAGTGGTATTGCTTGGAGTAGGAACAGGCCGTAACCACATTATGGATGGCCCCCAATCCGCTTGGCGAAACAAAGATAACAGGCAGTTTGCTGTCTTGTATGAGATGTCTGGTCATGTAAAAATCATTGTTTCTTTCAATGAGGGGAACTGCAAGTCCCCCGGCGCCCTCGACGAGGACGATGTCAAATTGCTGCTGAAGCTCGTGAATCCAATCAGTAATGGCCTGCACATCAATGACCTGTCCCGTCAGCTTAACAGCTAGATGCGGCGATGTTTCCGGCTCCAGCATATAGAATCCCGCATCCTTTACGCCAAGTTCCTGTTCATACCAGGAAATGTCGGGATAGGTATTCGTTTCTTTAAGTAATCCTGTTTGAAAAGGTTTAAAAATCGTAACGGTTTTTCCGATCGCTTTCAGTGACAAATAAAGGACACTCGTTGCGATCGTCTTGCCAATTTCCGTTCCGGTTCCTGTAATAAAATAGGCATTGCCCATTACACATTCATCTCCTTAGGTTTCACAAAGCGGCTGATCCGCGGTTTAACCTGGTGAATGATGACGGCGCAAAGGACGCATAATAATAAGTCTCCCGGCACCGGCAGGATGAAGCCGTACAAAAGGGTGTTGTAGATGGAAATGGGTGTATGGACAAACCACTTCATTGCCCAGTAAAGCCAGACGCAGCCAAAAAAGTAAACGGTCAGAAGAGACGCAAAGTTTGCCAGAAAAATGGCCGGGATTTTAGAAAGCCTGAAGCGTTCAATCAGCCATCCGTTCACATAGGCAGCAAGGACGTAGCCGATTAAATAGCCGAACGTCGGTTTAAATACATAACCAAGTCCTCCTCCTTCTGCAAACACCGGTACACCAATCAGTCCAATAAACAAGTAGCCCAACTGGCTTAACATGCCGAGCCGCGGGCCTAGCAGTGCCCCTGCCAAGTAGACGGCGAGAATTTGCAGCGTAAACGGTATGTAAGGAATAGGAATTTTTATAAAAGCACCAACCGCGGTTAACGCAGCGAAGAGCGCCACATACGAAATCGTTTTTGCCTTCACAAGCAAAACCTCCTTATTTTTGAAAAATTAAGAAAAATACACAAGATTATTTTGCCCCTCATCTTTATATATGTCAACCTATTTTTGTTCTAGGTTAACATATAGTTGTACAAAAAAACGGACAGCCGCGGGAATGGCTGTCCGTTTTTTGCTTTATATTTTTACATAGATTTCCTTAATTGTGACATTCGCGGAATAAATTGTGAAACTCGCGGGATTAACTTAAAAACTCGCGGAATAGTTGCGAAAACTCGCGGAATAGTTGCGAAAATCCGCGGAATAAGTGCAAAAACTCGCGGAATA
>CAZAEW010000019.1:16537-25658 GCA_964484065.1 uncultured Bacillus sp. | reverse complement strand
CGCGGAATAAGTGCAAAAACTCGCGGAATAGCTGCGGAACCCAGCAGAATAGTTGCAAAAACCCGCTGAATTCACACACCAGCAAAGGAGTTTTTCGGTTAGACAGGAGAATTTCAGCTCCTGTAGGCCTCCTGCTCCAATCAACTGGCAATAAAATCAACAATATTCTTTAACACTGCCGTAAAATAAGCCATTACTTTTTCTTTTTCCCGCAGAAGGATCCTTTATCCCAGAAACCTTTTTCCGAGCAGCCAAGGCAGATACCGCCAGCCGAAATACAGCGGTCGAGGCCGAGAGATTCACAGGAATTAAAGGCAGTCGGGCCTTTGCATCCCAGTTTAAACAAACAATAACCTTTTCTGGCTCCTTCATCATCATATGACTCCGCAAATAATTTTTGATCGAAAAACGGTTTGCGGTGGCAGGTCATATGAACAGTGGTATTATAGTACATTTTGGGGCGCAGCTTTTTGTCCAGTTCCGGCAATTCTCCGTGGAAGTGGACGTGCAGCAGGGTCCCGATAATGACTTCCGGAATTGGCGGGCAGCCCGGTACCAGTGCAACCGGTACATCCTCCGGAATAATTGCCCGGACGTCGACTGAATCGGTTGGATTCATCCCGGCGGCAGCAATTCCGCCCCAGGAAGAGCAGCTTCCAAACGCGATAACGGCTTTTGCATGCTTGGCCGCATGAATAATTTCATCGCGGACAGATTTGCCGGCAATCATCAAGTATTCATCGCTTCCCGGAATTCCGCCTTCAATCGCAAGAACGTATTGTCCTTTATATTTTTCAAAAATGGACTCTTTATGCTGTTCAACTTGGTAGCCACTGGCGGCTGATAAAAGTTCGCTGTATTCCAAAGAAATAAAGTTCAGGATCGTATCAAGAGTGGATGGTTCAAAAGAGCGGGTGAAAGCTTCCTTGCAGCCTGTGCAGTCCAAGGCACTAATCCAGATTACCGGGAGCCGGGTATCTGTATTCGCTAACATCTCTTCTGTTACATTAATGGCCTCTAACCAATTATATTGCGGCATAATAATGATCTCCTTTAATATCTGCTCAATTGTTCACATAATCTACCCTAATTATAGAATCTATTCCTCCCTGACATCAATGGAGGAAATCGCACAAATTAAATGTTCCACAAAAATGTCATATATTTATATAGTTTTATGCTTTGATAAATAAGGGTTTTCTAGACTGTTATAATCATAAATGATGTACTGTTATACTGTTTTACAACAAGGTGTCTGTGATAAAGCGGAAAGGTTGGAGTGGAGGCAAATAAAGTGTGGAAAGATCCAAATAAATCTCTCAAACTGGAAAATAAAATGGCAAAACCAACAAAAAAATCAGCAAAAGATCCAAATAAAACATATCACTTTTAATAAAAAAAGCTGCCTTAAAAGGCAGCTCGGGAAAAAATGAATTATTGTAAATAATTACACCTGTTGTTGCATTTGACCTAATACCTGATTTATTTGATTAAGGGTTTTGGTAGTTTGAGCGTATTGAAGGCTCTCATTTAAAGATTGAATTGCTTGTTGAATGGATTGCTGTAATTGTTGATCATTTTGTTGTAATTGATTTTGTGCCTGGCTGGCGAATTGTTGTATTTGTTGCAATAACTGATTTTGTTGAGCCGATTTTTGATCAGTTTGACCAGCTTGTTGATAAGCTTGTTGACTGGGTTGTTGTTGTTGTCCTTGTAATTTTGTAAAAGAACTTTGCAGATTACTTAATTGATTTCTTAAGTCAGTTAATTCCTGGGCAACTTCAACGTTCACGGTTTTTTTTATTTCAGATTCTAACTCTTTCCTTGTTTGATTACTCATTATTTACCTCCAAAATGGATTAAGTAGACCTCTAAAGTCCCTTTAATAAAATGTCCAAAGAACCATTTAATATCCGGAAAAATATTTTTAAAAAGGCCAAATCTTTAATTCACGAAATCCATATTTAAATGGAATCCATTTTTTTATCCCTTTCAGAGATATTAAAGGTTGAGGTGGTAAAAAATGTTGCACCAGGTTCTCCAAAGCATTAAAGAACCAACTCGATGTATTTGAGTTGGTTTTTTTCAATAGTTCACAATAACGATTAAAACCCGCCAAGGCGGGTTGATTAATCTACTTCTTTGAGTATTTTTTCAATATTTGCCAGACGATTGTTGATTTCCTGGATCTGCCGCTGCTGGAGCTCTATATTTTCCTTATCCAGTTTCAGCCGTTCCTCTGCGCGCCGCTCCATTCGGCGGATAAAGCTGATACCAAAAATCAAAATGCCGATAAAAATAACAATCGGAATCAAAGGAATAATGGCAAAAAGCGTGTCTCCCATCATAGAAATCTCCCTTCACATTTTAATAAAAAAATGCTACTCCTTTCTGCTTTTAATCGTTAAGCTGCTGGCAGCCTGAGCAATGAATTGCTCGCTTAACGGGATGCTAAACGGGTTAAGCTCATAGTACTTCATTGCCTTTCCATTATCAGAAATCTCATGATGCCCATTAATGAGGCCAGATTCTTCCAGTTTTTGCAGATGCAGATAAAGCAATGGTCTGCTGATCCCTAACACTCTGGCAAGCTGGCTCACATATTGCTTCTCTTGAAAAAGAACCGCAATAATTTTAAGCCGATAAGGATTAGACAATGCTTCCAAAATCGTTAACAGTTCATCACCAGATATTATATCTTTCATATGTAATAAATATATTACACATGAAACAAAAAATCAATGAATATGATCGATAGCATTTTTTAGGGGGCTATCCATTCTAGACAAGTTGTCATTGAGTCACAATAACAAATGAAATGTTAATCAAACGATTGATTAAGTCATGAGAGTGGTTCTTCTCCGGATTTTGCCAGAGTGATAGAACTCCCAAAAAAATGACAGGTGTTCTGTACCTGTCAAATTTTCTATTAACCTAGTATCCCCAATTAAAAGCCTTACCGTTGCATTTAAAAATTCCAAATCGTTTTATAAGCCCATTTCCATGTAAAAAAGGTTATAAGCAAGAGCACGATTAAGTAACTCAACACACCGTATGGTATAAAAGTGACGGCAAAATGAATTCCTGCCAAAAAACCAGCTAAAATGAATGCAGGAATGATTTTGAGCCCTGCATTTTGCTGAGCATCCTCAAACGGCTCGGAAAAGGGAAGTACACCTTTTAAAAAGTTCGAACAAATAACGGAATAAAAAATAGACGCCATAAAAACGATCAACAGATCAGGGACTATTCGTATACCAAAAATGCCAATGAAAATGAGACTTAAAATAAAATAAACAGGAAAAAAGAGATTAGCAATAAATACTTTTAAGGCTGCGCTGTATAAGGGAGCCAAATTTGAAACAGGTGCTGTTTTATACAGCCAAGCCCCTTTATATTTTCCCGAATATCTCAGCATGTTAACTGCATTGGGGATCATCAGCATAGACACATAGATAGCTAAAAAACTCTTGCCCGATGACACCTCGGCATACGAAGTAAATTGAAACTGATTAAACAGAAATACGAAAGGAAAAACCAAAGACAGGCCTAATGAAGGATATACCTTTAAGCGAAATTCCCTTTCATTTCGCATCATATTATCGGCAAATCGAAAAAACACCTTCTCTTCTTGACTCCTGCAAATGACACTGGCCAGCCAATTTTTCCATTTACGGTGGTCCTTTCGATTCTCTTTGCCGCTATTATTCGTTAATTTTTGAAGATTTTTTTCAAAAGAAGGCATCATCCGGTTATAGATAACAATCGATAATACCGGGACCAGCACCCCTAATAAGGAAAATCCGATAAGATAAAAGCTTGAGTGACGGTTAAGAATTAGTTCAAACGGCGCCCCAAACCAGAACGGCGGAATCAGGAAATACCACCAGCTTGGAGAAAAGGTGACTTTCATGTCCACTAAGCTGAAAGCTCTGCCCAGTACCTGATAGCCGACTGCAATCGAAACAGATAGGCCGATTTGAACATAATTAATAATATCCTTGAGCTTTTCTCCATCAAAGAACCGCAAAATGAAATAATAGATAATAGCCGTGAATACGACAATGAATAAATTAACAAGGATAAGTCCACAGATAGCCAAAAGCAAGAAGACGATTCCATGGGCAATTGTCCCAATCACCACCGGTACGCCTGCAATCGCAGCCGTCAGAAAAAATAAATAGATAGAAATATGAACCGTTTTAGCGGCATGAATCGTTTCTTTTGTCACCGGCTTTGTTTGAAGAATTCCCTTGTCCCTCACATCAAGCAGAACATTGGAAAAGTCGGAAATCATGGAAGTCATAACGAGAAACATGACAATTCCAAAAAAGACAGTCATTTGATAGAGATACCCTTTTCCGAAGGTGACTACAGGAATAAGAATAAGACTCATCAATACATACATGCCCAGCGATTTTGTAAACCCGTTTTCTTCCGGCTTAAACCTTTTCTTTGCTTGCTGATTAATGATCGTAGGAGTCCTGCGGCCATCCATCGTTAATTTAATCGCCAAAATTTTCCTCATCATGGGATAATCGATTCCAAAACGCTCAAAAAGAACGCGAAATAAATCCAGGATTTTTAACGTTCGGAAGTCTTTCATGGCTGTGCCCCTTGAATTATGGATACAAATTCCTCAGCCAGTGCCTGGTGTTCATTAAAACCAGTCAGCTGGTTAAAAATCTGTTCCAATGTTCCCTCTTTATTTTGCTCCTTTAATTCTTTGAAGCTGCCATCCGCGACGATTTTTCCGTCATTGATGAGAACAATCCGATTGCTAATTTTCTCAACGACGTCCATGATATGAGACGAGTAAAAGATCGTTTTTCCACTGGATACAAGGATGTCTAAAATCTCTTTAAACACCATGACACTGTTCGCATCAAGCCCGCTTAGCGGCTCGTCCAAAAATAACAGGTCCGGATTATGTAATAGACTTGAAATGATCAGGACCTTTTGCTTCATTCCCTTTGAATAAGAGGAAATTCGGGAGTGGTAAAGTTCTTGTAAACCAAAGACCCTCATTAATCCTTGAGCTTTTTCATCAGCTTCGGCAAAATCCATTCCATATAGTTCTCCGACAAAGGTTAAGTACTCTCTCGCTGTGAGGTTATCATACAGCTCCGCAATTTCAGGAACATAGCCGATTCTTCGCTTATAGCCGATTTTTTTGTCGGTGATTTCTTCTCCAAAAATCTCCACTTTACCGGAATAGTCTCCCTCAAGCCCCAACAAAATCTTGATTGTCGTGCTCTTCCCGGCGCCATTGGGACCAATATATCCAATAATTTGCCCGCGATAGACCTTTAAATCAATCCCTTTTAAAACCTTTTTGTTTCCATACTCTTTTTTTAAGTCCGTTAAGCATAATACGACTTCTTGGTTTGCTTCGATGGCAGCCACCTTCTTCTTCTTTTACTTCTTTCATTTTACTTGAGGAATAATACTGTTGAAAAGTGACGTTTTTGTCATAATTTGGTGAAAAAAACAATGCGTGCTTTTGCTTTTTTTACCAAAATAATGCGTGCGGCTTAGAAAATGAAAGAGAATCACGGGTTTCTTAGGAAAAAACTTCAAATTAAACAATTTTTAATTCAAAACTGCCTTTTACAAGTGAATGGCGCAGGAATAAAATGACATCATAAATTAAATAAATCGGCTTAGTCCTGTGAAACACAGGAGCGGAGGAACCAATTTTTTGGGGTTAATTCTGGAAACAGAAGGGATGAGATTTTCTCGCTCACCATCCTACCCGTCAGCTAACTTCGTCGGCTAAAGTGAGGGGGTCTTGACCGCCAAATTCAGGGGGCTTTTTTGTTTTGCAAAAATAAGCATCCTGAAGGAAAAACAAGCAGGTCTTTTTTTTGTACCTATTTTTAGAAAATGGACGAGAAACTCGAAAGGATAGGGAGCATAAATGCTGGCTTTGCCTTAAATGAAATTAGCTTATTTAGATAACAATTGAGGTGGCAAATTTGATAGAAATCGTGATTCAGCTTGTGGTGATAGCAGTAATCAGTGCGGTGATCATTTTCTGTTTATCTTGGAAACTCTTTTTTAAAATCGGCAAAAAAGCAGAAAACGTGAAAGAAAAAATCAAAGAGGAAAACCAAAGGGAGATCGATGAGCAAGATGAAAATGACAAAATTTAAACTGGGAGCAATCATTAGCGGGGCTACTCTTATTCTTATATTGGCAGCAGGATTCACAGGAATCTCCTGGATCTCTGTCGGGAACGTCGGGATTGTCAAACATATGAACGGGGAAGTATCCGAACTTGGGCAGGGAATCCATTGGGTTGGCTGGGGAGTAGCCGTTCAAGAATATCCAACCTATATGCAATCTCTCGTTCTATCAGACAATCCGAAGGAAGGCGGAAATGACAATCAGCAGTGGAGTGTCGGGACAAGTGACCAGCAGGAATTACCAGTTAACACATCGCTGACCTGGAAGATCAACACCAAAAATGCCACTGCCCTATACCAAACCGTTGGAGGAAAGGACATTGATTATATCTCTGATTCAATCGTCAAGCCGACAATGAAAAATGTCGTAAATAAAATCACCCACCGCTACACTTGGAATGACATAAAAGGAGCCGGTCAAGCGCAGGTCACGGAAGAAATCAATAAGGAGTTAACAACTCAGTTGGAGAAAGTGGGCATCAGCATCGGGACATTTGGATTCACCCATGTAGGGGCTCCTAAAGGAATGGAACAGTCCCAGCAGTCACTTGCTACGTCTGAACTCAATGTGAAAAAGGCGCAGGCCGAGCAGGATAAAGCAAAAATCGAAAACCAAACGCGGATTCTGAATGCCCAGACAGATGCAGAAGCAGCAAAAATCAAAGCAGAAGGAGAAGCAGCGGCCAACCAATTACTGGCTAAGTCCCTTACTCCGGATCTTGTCGAGTATAACAAAGTTCAAAAATGGAACGGCAAAAATCCGACTACGGTTTTGGGCAATGGAACAAACACCTTGGTAACCGTTAAATAATAAGGAACCAAAAGTGCCGGCATGTTCATTTTTTGTCCGGCACCTTAGTTCCAATTCAATATTTTGTCATGAAGTTTTATTTTGAATCAATGAAAAGAATAATAGAATAAATATAAAAAGGACAATTCTTAACTAGTGTGATCGGAAGCAATGGGAGGAAATAAAATGCATTCCTTTTGGAAGAAATTCAATAGAGAAAGAGTTAAGCCGATCTTCTATACCCAGCTTGGCTTGTTAGGAATTTTATTAATTATGCTTATTATCCTGGATAATAATATGGGAATATTGAAGTATGCCTGGCTCTTTAACGTTGGTGTCGGGATAGGAAATTTATTAACCGCACTAGAAAGTTACATATTGAAAAAAAAGGATTATATGATATGGATCATTCTGGCCTTAGGGTGGTTCGCCTTAGGGGTATCAAATTTCCATAACATGTATCGCTACTAATATCAAAATAACTCATGTAAAGGATGTACATCTATTGTTTCGTTATTATGGACTCTTAATTCTGTCTTTTTTTGTAGTACTCTTTTCAGCAGGTTATCTTGGTTATGCTGTTATTCAAAAAATAATAAATGGTAAATCATTCAAAATTTCAATTAAGGAAACATTTTCAGCTTCCTTTGGCTTATTGATTTTTGGGCTTATCTTTATCATGTATGTTCAAGATTTACCTGACGTTTGGACCCATCATTATTCAAAATATGAAGGCAAATGTAAGATTGAGAAATATTCCGGTAAACACGCGCATGTGGAGGCCATTTTCAAAAATCATGTGGTTCAGTTTGGCATCGAGGATTTTTATAATGTAAAAGCAGGAAGCTATTATTGCAAGGTTGAATACTATCCTCATTCTGAAGAAGGACAATCCTTGATTCTTTACCAGCATGAGGGCGGAAAAAAAGTAGAAACAAAATAGTTCATTTTTTATCCTTCACAAGGGGGTTCATATGGAGAATTTGTCTGAATTAAAACAGCATTTATTAGAATTGGAGCAAAATCTATTGGAGCCTGAGACTCGTTCAACACCTTCAGAAATAGCAAAATGGCTTGCTGACGATTTTTTTGAATTCGGGAGCTCGGGGAAGATTTGGTATAAAAAAGATGCAGTTGGTCCCGAGGGACTAAGCATACGGGAAATGACGCTTACTGATTTCGAAATATACCCTTTATCAGAAAAAGCCGTGCTGGCAACCTATCGGGTTCATGATCAATCCAGAAGACAGATTACTTTGCGGAGCTCCATATGGAAACTTCAAGAAGGAAGATGGCAGATGTCTTTCCATCAAGGAACTGTCCAAAGTAAGGAAAATATAAGTTAAAAACCTTTGATAAGTGATTTAGATGTTCATTCATCTAAATCACTTATCTCTGTTATTCTTTTTTTCTTCCAAAAAAATTTTAAAATCTTCTTTCGAAACATTTGATTCCATTACTTCATGTAATAATTTTATCCACTCTTCAGGAAGAGCATGCTCGATTGTCATCATTCTTTGCCTCCTAATCCTATCCAAAATAAAGAACAGAGATTTAGTCAGGTAAAAGGTAAGGGAAATAGGAAAAACAACTATTCGAATTAAAGTTTTGAGGGGATTTCCATTAATGCCCTATCTTACATATATTAAAGATCTGTAATTTCAATCTCAATCCATCTGGATATATGAATATGTGTTTTCTTTTCTATGTATGATGGTCTATAGTTATAAAATTGGCTTAATCTTAAGTTTTCGAAACCCTCTAATTCGTCAATTGTTTTTTCAATCAGTTCCTTTTGTTGTGGAGATGCCCATTCAAGTGATTGTTTTTCAGGAAGCGGAATAAAGATTTTCCTATTTATAAAGGCCTCCTTTGGAATACCTCTAACTGCTAAACGATTCAATTTTCTATTAATTTTCCAGAAAGAAACTCCATCAATATTTTCAGGAATATGAAAAAGTTGCAAAAGTGGGTGTCTGAAACTTTCCTTTAACTGCTTCCACTTTTCTAGATTTCTTACATTCATTAATGACTCAGCGAAATAGCCCCCTCCACTATAGTCATGATCCGTAACCGGATTTTTCTTTGGTGTATTAATCATTTAAAATCCTCCATATAAATTCTCTATATAACGTATACGAAA
>CAZAEW010000019.1:9647-16437 GCA_964484065.1 uncultured Bacillus sp. | reverse complement strand
AGTAATAGAATGAAGCTAATACCTCTTCCGGTTAGTCAAGGAAGGAATTCCTAATTGAGTTCGATATTTAGCAACAGTTCTTCTTGAGATTACGATGTTTTCCTTCTTTAGTATCTCAACGATTTCCTGGTCTGAAAGGGGATTTTGTTTGTTTTCCTTTGCAATAATAAGTGAAAGTGAATGTTTTACTTGGGTTGATGAAGCGCCTTTTTCTGACATACTAGGAACAGCCATGGAGAAAAATGATCTTAGCGTAACCATTCCTGAAGGTGTTTGTACATATTTCTCCCGAACAGCCCTGCTAATTGTCGATTCGTGTACATTTAGTTCCTGTGCCAGTTCTTTCATAGTCAATGGGTTTAAATGGGTAGGGCCTTCAAAAAAATACTCTTGCTGTTTTTCAGCAATTTTCATGATTACGTTGGTGAGTGTCTCCCTTCTCTGTTCGATGCTTTTCATGATCCATTGAAAGTCCTGGAGTTTTTCCTGTAGAAACTTATTGACATGCTGGTCTCCAGTCTCAGAAAACCTCTTGTAGTATTTGGAATTAAAATTTATTTTTGGAAGGGATGCCTCACTTAATCGTACAGAAATATCTTTTTTCGTTACTTCGATAATGGCATCAGGAACAATGAAATGAGTTTGGTCTGTTGCAAATTCCAATCCTGGCTTTGGATTTAGTTTTTGAATGAAATCTAATATATTTTGGATTTCTGCCATCGAAACCTTCAATTCTTTGGAAAGATGACCCCATTTCCTTTCAGCGAATAACACAAAATAATCGGCGATGATTTTTATGGCAAGCTCGTCTGTTGGACTTTTACGCATTATTTGAATTAGCAAACATTCTTGTAGATTCCTGGCACCAATTCCGGCTGGCTCGAGTTCTTGGAGGGCTGCAAGGCCTTCTTCTACCAGTTGTCTTGGAACATTCCTTTTCATCGATATTTCTCCAATATCACCTCGAAAATAGCCATTTTCATCTAAATGCTGCAAAAGAATTTTAATGATCGATATTTGCATTCTGGAGAAATCTTTTAAATTCAATTGTGATAGCAGCTGTTCTTCAAGCGGCATGGAATTGTCAACCATTTGTTCAATCCATTCAGACTTATTGCTTTCTGGTTTCCACTTCTTACAGCCGATTGGTGCATCTCTTAAAGAGATGAGTGGATTTTCGAGGGCTTTGGACTCTAAATAACTAGTTAGTTCCTGTGCTGAATATTGCAGTAAAGCAATCGCCTGTGATAATTCCGGTGTCATTGTATGCTTTAACGCTTGTTGTTGCCATAATCCAGCCTCTAAATTCATGATCAGATCCTCCTTCATCCATTTTTTTTAATAATGCAAAATAGTAAGACCTTTGCCGATTGTAATAAGATACTGCTCCTGCTTGATTCCGAAATTCATAACGTAGTTGCTATATTTGCCTATCTTTTAAAACTTGTATTCAGTTTATCTATATTAGAAGGATATTTTTTTGCAAATGCAATACAAGTAAATACTATGTCAAATATTATTCATAAGTTTCAAAAACGTATCGATCTAATAATGGATAAATGAAACATTCCAGTATCCCTAAATGGCTTTTGATAATCACATTGACTAGGGTAGCGTCTTGTTAATGTTCAATACAGAGTGTATTCCAATCTTCTTATTAAGAAAAAAAAGCATGGGAAATCCCATGCAAAGAGGTTTTTAGAAATAAGCAAGATAGTCAAAGTATGATGCATATTTCCCATGAGTTACAGTATATTACGAATGCAATTTTCATGCCTATGGCCCCAAAGGGGTGTTTTTAGAATTTTAGATGAAATTCAAAAATTTACATTTTGTGGAATAAAGTGGTGCCTTTGATTCTCCCAGACGAAGGGTTTGGGGGATTTTTTATCTTTGGGGGGGTGCACATCTTTCCGAATATGAGCAAATATCCATAAATTTATCAACGAAAAAAATTTATTCTAATCTTCGGGTTAAAAAAGTCCAATATGATTCTGTATGCAGCCTTCTTGTCAAAAAATTTTTACATATTAAATCACCATCTAGAAGGCAAGCCAAAAAAGGCCCTCAAAATTTTTTTACATGTAAAAAAAATTTAACAACAACAATAAAAGAGTTCATTTTATTTTTCTCATTTTATGAAAAAACACAAAAATGAGGCGAAAATTCCGCGTAGAACTTTTTTGTTTTGATTCGAAATGGATCGAATGTCTGGCACAGTTTTTGCATTATATAAGTTTGACAAAGAGAAACCATGGATTTGTTTTTGTGATTTTCTTCACTTGAGGAGGTGAAAAAATAGGGACCATTTTTGCAGGACGGACTGAATCATCATAAAAAATAAAGGCAGGGAAAATATTATGAAAATTAGTCAAACGAAGTATTGGTCAAGATTGATAGTACTTGGGTTTGCCAACCCTACAATTTATGTACTGCCGTATTTATATTACACATGGGGCAATCAAATGCTTGGCAGATACCACACTGACTTAACAACATTGGCTGGGTTAGTAGGTATATATGGAATTATAGCTTTAATTACGTATCTTCCATCTGGAATTTTAGTTGATATTTTTGGAGCATGGAAATTGTCGATTTTCTCATATATCACTACAACAGCGCTAATTCTAGTAAGTGCATTTGTAACTAATATTAGTGTATTAAAAATCATTTATGTTGCATTGGGATTTACTACAATTTTAACATTCTGGTCACCATGGATAACTTCGGTAGCAAAAGCTGGTGGTTTAGAAAAGCAAACTAAGTCTTTTGGATTTACCTATACATTCGTAGGACTTGGTGGAATTATTGTAAACACTATACTTGTAAAAATCATTGGTAATACAGGTAGTGGAATTCAACCTGGTTTAATTGTGTTAGCAATAATTACAGCTATAATAGGCGTCTTATATACGATCTTATTTAAAGATATTGATAATATAGAAGGCGAAAATGATGACAGTTCAAAATTCAAATTCTCAGTAGTAACAGATGCGATAAAAATACCTGGATTATGGTATGCAGGACTTGTTGTGTTTGCTTTCTATGCATTACTTACAACAACAAGTGTGTTTAACCAATTATTAACAAATACTTATGGAATGACTAATGAACAAGCATCGTTTATTGCAGTATTCCGTACAAACGGGCTTGGTTTAATAGCTGGTCCAGCATTAGTATTTGTTGTATCTAGATTTAAATCTACAGCTAAAACATTACTAACAGCTGCGATTGTTGAAGCAGTATTTGTTGCGGCAATTATGTTTTTACCAAAAAGTTCAACTCAAGTTATTCCAGCTATGGTTATCGTATTGGCGATAGCATTCTTGCAACTTGGTGCTCGTTCAATTTATTTTGGCCAAATTGGTGAAGCAGGAATACCTGATCGAATTTTAGGTACAGCTTCTGGGCTAATTTCATTAATTGCATACCAATCGGATGTATATATGCCCCAACTAGTAGCAGGAATGATCACAGATAAAGCTGGAAAAATTGTGACTTCTGGTTATCACACCGTTTACATGCTTCAGTTTGGATTATTAGCAATGGTAGTAGTATTTAGTTTACTTGTTTGGAGAGAATCTAAAAAAAATAAAACTAACCTTGATTGGAGAGAATCTAAAAAAAATAAAGCTCAACTTGGATAGTGTCAAAGTTACCATCATAATGGACATTCTACTTTTTTATTTCTCTAAAAAGGTTTAGAATGTCCTTTTTTATTATTGCTTTTTGAAAAAATAGGAACTCTGAAGGAGACTACAAAAATGGAAACGAACAAATATAATGCTTACAAAATGATGACTCCTAAAATGCTTGAAACATTAACAAAACAAAATGAACTTGTTGAGGATGCATTTTCAACTGATGTAACTTTTAAAGAAATGCGTGAAAACTATATTAAGGAAAGAAGGTTTTGGAACGAAGGTGGTCCTGAACCGAAAAAAACCATTGATATAGAGGTAGAAGGACCATATGGACCTATTGCTATTCGTTTTCACTACCCAATGCGCAGGGCTGGAAAAGGGGCGATTGTTTATATTCACGGTGGTGGGTTTGTGGTAGGAAATCTTGATACACATAGTAAAATTATGCGCTTATTAATGGAAGAAACAGAATCAGTTGTCATTGGAATTGACTATCATTTAGCCCCTGAATTTAAATACCCAACACAAGTAGAAGAGGTTGCTTTCTTAGTCGAGTGGTTACGGATTCATTCAGAAGAATATGATATCGATATTAATGATATTTCCCTTGCAGGAGATTCGGGGGGTGCCAATTTATCTTTAGCTGCGTCTTTATATTTAAGGGATAAAAAGAAAGATGTTTCTTATATACGCTGTTTACTTCTTTATTATGGTATTTATGGACTAACTGATTCAAAATCAATGCGCTTACTTGGTGGAGATTATGATGGATTAACTCGTAAAGATTTAAATGCGTATACAAAAATGTATATAGGAGACGAAATTACAGATTTACGTTATTTTGACTGTTTTTCAAATAATTTAACTAAAGGAGTTCCTCCTTGTTATATTGCTTATGGAGATTTAGATCCGGTTCAGGATGACAGTAAATTATTATATGATATTTTAACCTATCATAATCAAAAAGCAGAAATAGAAGAATTTAGAGGCGTGATTCATGCGTTCTTACATCATTCTCGTATTCTTCCTGAATCCAAAGTGGCAATTCAACATGGTGCAAATTTCTATAAATCATTAGCAAATTTTGAGTAAGCACTTAATCTTATCCAAAATCATTCCGAAACAGACATGATAAAAATGAGAGGATATGGCACAAATTGTACTAGGTCCTTTGCGATACTGGCATCCAAAAAATCGGCATTAAACTTTTATAAATTGAGTTGATTTTGATTCAATTTGAATTGAATCAAAATCAACTCGATTATACCGGAATGTTTGAAATAAGATTGACACTATTTACGAAGGCTACAGGATGGAATGGCCGCTTATAATGAGAAAACCCTTCTCATATTATATTGCCGATTATTCCGATAAAGAGCTAATGAGCAGGTCTATGTGGAATTTTTAACAATGATCCATAGAATGAAAATTTTCAAAAACATATTCAGCCAAACGACAGGTAGAAAGAAGAACCTGTCGTTTTTTCTATGTATAGCTTCATTTACATTTAACTTTCCAAAGTCTTTTCACCAAATTTACACATTTTAAATTCAAAAAAAATGTCATCTTGAACCTTTTTTTGTTTCGAAGTGTCTCCTGCTTGTCAAAAATTTTTTACATACTTTATCACCCTCTCGATGACAATCGATCAGAGGCCTACAAAAATATTTTACATGTAAAAAATTTTTGACAGCAACAAAATAGGAGCTTGTTTTATTTTCCTTATTTCATTTCACCCCCCACATTTAAGGCATAAATTCGCGTAAAAATCATTTTCTTTTTCACGAACAGCATCAGGGAGCTGGCACAGTTTTTGCATTATATATAGTCGACAAAGAAAAAACATGGTTTCTCTTGTCAAAAAGGTGATGCTAAACTGCTTTCGTAAAATTGCGGTGTCCCTCTTTAGGGAGCAATGACGAAGAATTTTTTTAAATCAGGAGGGCTAATAATGGATTTTAGACTTACAGACGAACAGGAATTATTAGTTAAGGGTATTCGAGAGCTAATGGCCAGAGAAAACTGGGACAGTTACTTTGCAGACTGTGATGCCAACAGTAAGTATCCAGAAAGATTTGTAAAGGAACTGGCTGAAATAGGTATTGACAGTCTTTTATTACCGGAAGAGCATGGCGGTTTTGGTGAGGGGCTGGTAACAGTAGCAGCTGCATGGGAAGAACTCGGAAGACTGGGTGCACCTACCTATGTGTTATATCAGCTGACTGGATTTAATACGATCTTGCGCGAGGGAACCGAAGAACAAATTGAGAAGATAATGGCTTTACTCGGTACCGGCAAGCAAATGTGGAATTCGGCCATTACTGAACCAGGGGCGGGGTCAGATGTGGGCAGTCTTCAGACCACGTACACTCGAAAAGACGGAAAAGTATATTTAAACGGACATAAAACCTTTATCACAAGTGGAGCAGGAGTTCCTTACTTAGTGGTTATGGCGAGAGATTCAGAAAACTACTCTACTTTCACAGAGTGGTTTGTGGATATGACGAAACCGGGTATTAAAATAGAGAAACTTACAAAGCTTGGTTTGAAAATGGATAGTTGCTGTGAAATCTATTTCGACAATGTGGAACTAGAAGAAAAAGACATGTTTGGGAAAGAAGGAAACGGCTTCAACCGTGTTAAAGAAGAGTTTGATTTTGAACGTTTCTTAGTGGGTGCTACAAACTATGCTACTGCATATTGTGCTCTTGAAGATGCAGCTAAATATGCAAATCAACGTGTACAATTCGGAGAAGCTATTGGGCGTTTCCAATTAATCCAAGAGAAATTCTGTAACATGCAAATTAAAGTTACAAACATGCGCAACA
The DNA here is from genome assembly GCA_964484065.1 of uncultured Bacillus sp. Lineage (GTDB taxonomy): Bacteria > Bacillota > Bacilli > Bacillales > Cytobacillaceae > JAEVLT01. The sequence continues at coordinate 9,965 of CAZAEW010000019.1, read as the reverse complement.
TGATCTATGAAGCTGCATGGAAATATGATAACGGTTTAATGACATCAGGTGATGCAGCATGTTGTAAATACTATTGTGCGAATACTGCATTCGAAGTAGTAGATGATGCAATGCAAGTTCTTGGTGGGGTAGCTATCGCAGGTGATCACCGTATTGCTCGTTTCTGGCGTGACCTACGTGTAGACCGCGTATCTGGTGGATCTGATGAAATGCAGATTCTTACTGCTGGTAGAGCAGTGCTTAAAAAATATCGATAAGCATTAAACGGTTTTTTTATTGCATCAGGCGTATATCATAATAAAATTCAACGGCCTTAAA
>CAZAEW010000019.1:0-9637 GCA_964484065.1 uncultured Bacillus sp. | reverse complement strand
AAAGGTGAGAGATTGAAACTATGATGAAAGATTCAAAAATGCCAGCATTTGGAAATTTACAAGGATTAAAAGTAGTGTACTCTGCAGTTGAAATTGCTGCACCAACGTCAGCTCAGTTAATGGCAGAATGGGGAGCAGATGTTACCTGGATTGAAAATACTTTCAACGGGGATTCGATGAGGGACACGACGTATGTAAAAGAATTAGAACGTCGGAATCAGAAGAGCTTATCCCTGAATATTTTCTCAGAAGAAGGAAGAGAAGTATTTTTAAAACTAATTGAGTCAGCAGATATCTTTATTGAATCCAGTAAAGGACCAGTTTATGAAAGGCGTGGGATTACCGATGAATTGTTGTGGAAACACAATCCATCCTTGGTCATTGTTCATGTTTCTGGGTATGGCCAGTATGGGGATCCTGATCGAGTAAATCGAGCTGCGTACGACCAAACAGCACAGGCATTTAGTGGCTACTTAGCTCAAAATGGATCGGAAGATCAGCCAATGATTGCTGCTCCTTATGTTGGGGATTATATGTCTTCACTTATGATAGCGAGCTCATCTCTGGCAGCTCTTTATAAGGCCAAGCAAACAGGCATAGGAGAGAGCATAGATCTTGCCATGTATGAAGTTATGCTTCGTATGGGTGCCTATTATATGATGGATTACCTCAATGAAGGAATACTCTATCCACGTGCAGGGGCCAGACATCAGAACTTATGTGGTATCGGGGTTTATAAATGTAAAGATGGCTTCCTTAGTTTATGTCTTTATGGTGCTCCGCAGAACAAGGCGATTCTTGAGAGGATCGGACTGGGCTATCTTTGGGGAACGGATGAATATCCGGAAGGCACAACGGCACTTTGGCTTGATGGCCCTAAAGCAGACTTAATCCAACAAAAAATAGAAGAATACCTTTTGACGCAGCCAGTGGATGAAGTAGAAAAAGACTTTTCAGATTGCAAAATTGCGGCTAATAAAATGATGACGTTCGAGGAATTGCCAAATCATCCTCATTTTATGGCACGTGAAGCGTTCATCGAATGGGAGACCATTGAGGGCAAAAAGTGCAAAGGTCCAAATATTTTTCCTAAATTTAAAAACAATCCAGGACAAGTTTGGCGGCCGATGCCAACGCTGGGAATGGATACGGAAGACATCCTGAGTGATTTAGGATATTCAGCTGAGCGCATCCAGGAACTTTGTGAAAAGGGCATTATCAAAAAGGACGAAAGCAAATAAGCTGCAATCCAATTAAGAGGAATGAGGTGCATGGATGAATGCACCTCCTCCGCCGCAATTGTGTGTTACCAATTACTAAATGATTAAGAAGGTGGAAATATGAGAGTAATTTCATGTTGTAAGGCTGTTCCTGAAGAACAGGATATTGTCGTTGCAAAAGATAGACAGATTTCCTTTGAAAAAGCGGAATGGAAATTCGGTCAATATGATCTAAATGCCGTAGAAGCAGGCAAACAAATTATTGAGGCTGCAGGGGGCAAATTATCCGGTTTGTGTGCCGGAGGCAAAATTCTTGATAATGCAAAACTGAAAAAAGATATTCTTTCCAGAGGTCTGGATGACCTCTATGTTGTGATGGATGAAACGATGGAACAGGCGGACACTTATCAGTCGGCCAGAGTGTTGGAAGCTGCCATTAAAAAAATGGGTGAATTTGATCTGGTTTTGTGCGGAGCAGGTTCATCTGATTTGTATGCACAGCAGGTGGGCAATCAATTAGGCGAATTATTAGGGATTCCGGTCGTTAATGCGGTGAATAAAATTACTTCTCAGGGAGACAAAGTCATCGTTGAACGTGCCCTTGAAGATGCGATTCAAGTCCTTGAAATTACATTGCCAGCAGTCCTGTCTGTTACATCAGAAATTAATGTCCCACGGATAGCTGGGATGAAAGATATTATTGCGGCCAATAAAAAGCCAGTGAACAAATTGACACTTGCTGAGATTGAAGCTGCAGATCATCAGCTATCCAGTATGATCGTAAGCACGCTGGCACCTGAGCAGGTGGATCGCCGCTTAAATATTCTCGAAGGCGAATCCGACGATGTTGTGGATGCGTTTGTGAAACTGCTAAGTGCTGAATTGAAGTAATCAAAAAAGAGGTGAAGATTTTATGACAATCAATAATGTTTGGATTATAACGGATGATCAAAATTCTGTAGGAGAATTGTGCGGCGGAGGACACCAACTCGGTGCGCAAGTATCTGTCGTGTTATTTGGAGATAAAAATCAAGGGGAAGAAGCTATTTTCTCAGGGGCTGACAATGTATATTTGTTTGGACCTCCCGGGGAATCCGTAATGGTTGAAGCCTATTCTAAATCAATTGCCGACTTGCTGCGTACAGAAAAGGCAGATTTAGTGATGGTTTATTCTTCTGTACGCGGTAAGCTAATGGCTGGACGAATTGCCTCTCAGTTAGGCACCAGTGCCATTTCGAATGTAACAGAGCTTACCTTAGAAGATGGAAGTGTTATGGCAAAACACATGGTTTACGGCGGTGCTGCAATAAGAACAGAAAAAGCTTTATCAGAAACAGCTGTTGTAACAATTGGAACAGGTGTATTTGCTGCAATGCCTAAGGATGCAGCAAGACAGGGAAAGATCATCGAAATCAATCCGAATGTCGACGATGCTGGAATTCGCATTCTGGAAACTCGTCCAAAACAGGGTGAATTAGTAAATCTAAACTCTGCGAAAAGGGTTGTTGGCGTTGGCAGAGGTTTTGCAAACAAAGAAGATCTGAAAATGGCCGAAGATCTTGCCGCTCTAGTTGGAGCTGAGATGGCGTGCAGCCGGCCAATCGCTGAAGGTGAGAAGTGGATGAGCAAGGAGCGCTATATTGGAGTATCCGGCGTTGTCCTGAAGCCAGATATTTATATTTCCATGGGCATATCAGGCCAAATTCAGCACCTGGTAGGTGTAAACCAAGCTAAAACACTGGTAGCGATTAACAAAGATAAAAATGCACCGATTTTCAAGCATGTTGATATTGGTCTGGTCGGTGATCTATATAAAGTTCTGCCACAAATCGTTGAGAAAATGAAAGCATAGAATGAGAGACATGATTTGCGTTACTACAGAGACTGATACCGGCTTCTTTAGTAGCATTTTAAAAAAATCCCATCATCAGAGTATCGATCATAATCAAGAACAACTATTTGAAGGGGTGATAAGCAATGGGCGAGGAAAAATTTGACGCGATTATCGTAGGAGGAGGCCTTGCCGGCTCGACTGCAGCTTATATTTTGGCACAGGAGGGTTTGGAGGTTCTTCTCATTGAAAGAGGTAATTACGGCGGTTCTAAAAATATGACCGGAGGCCGCCTCTACGCTCACAGTTTAGAAAAAATAATTCCCAATTTTGCAGAGGAAGCACCGGTTGAAAGAAGAGTTGTCAAAGAACGTATCAGCATGATGACGGAACAAGATTCGGTAACAATGGATTATCATTCTCCCCGCTTAGCTGAAACGGGCAGTGATTCTTATGTGGTTTTGCGCGGTGAGTTTGACCGGTGGCTCTTTAACAAGGCAGAAGAGGCGGGAGCAATCGCTGCGGCCGGTATAAAAGTCGACCAATTAATAGTGGAAAATAATCGTGTCACTGGTGTTATCTGCGGCGAGGAAGAAATGAAGGCCGATGTAGTCATTCTGGCCGATGGTGTCAATTCTCTATTAGCTGAAAAAGCAGGCCTAAGAAAAAGAGTCAAGCCTTCTCAGGTTGCAGTGGGAGTCAAGGAAGTCTATGAGCTCCCGGCAAAGGTGATTGAGGATCGTTTTGGCCTAACTGGGAATGAGGGGGCAGCATGGTTATTTGCCGGGTCCCCAAGCAATGGGCTTGTAGGAGGAGGCTTCCTGTATACCAATAAGGAAAGCATTTCGATTGGCTTGGTTCTGGGTCTTGAGCATATCGGAGAAAGCGACAAAACAATCGAGGAAATGCTTACAGCGTTTACCGATCACCCCGAAATAGCTCCTTTAATTAAGGATGGCAAGCTTGTTGAAAGAAGTGGTCACGTAGTACCTGAAGCAGGCTTGTCCATGGTTTCAACCTTGTATGGTGACGGCTTCCTGATTTGCGGCGATGCGGCAGGCTTTTGTTTAAACATCGGCTATATGGTAAGAGGGATGGATTTGGCTATTACGTCAGGAGAGTTGGCAGCAAAGGCTGTTCTTGCGGCAAGAGAAAAGGGCGATTTTAGTTCAGCCTCTCTCAAAAAGTACAAGGATTTGCTGGATACCAGTTTTATCATGAATGATCTTTCTGTATATAAGAACTTTCCTTCATTTATGGAAAATCCTCGTATTTTTAACCAATATCCAGCGATGGTATCCAATATTATGGCGGAAATGTTTGTCGTTGACGGAAAGCCTGCAGTTCCATTACGGAAGAAAGCGATGCAGCATTTAAAGGCTGTCGGTCTTATCAATCTAGTAAAAGACGGACTGAAAGGAGTGAAATCTGTATGAGTATAGCCATTGAGGAAAAATTGGGCGTAAATAAATATTTTGTTGATGAAGGGAATGCTCATATAGAAATAGACCCTTCCTATCCAGATATGAAAGAGAAAATGAAGCTTATCAATGCTTGTCCTGCAGGCTTGTACAAGCTCAATGAGGATAAAACCTTATCCTTTGATTATGCCGGCTGTCTGGAATGTGGAACATGCAGAGTTTTATGCTTAGGCACAGTCGTAAAGAAATGGGAGTTTCCTGAAGGCACAATGGGAGTTGAATTCCGTAAAGGATAATAGACAGTCAAATTGAATATACACGATAGCCCCATGTATGATGCGACTTGGCTGCAATGATTAATGGGTAAAACTCGAGCAATGAAGTTAAGAGGTGTAAAAAATGGCAGATATAGTGGGGAACAAGACTTTACGAGACTTGTGGGATGAGTTTGCCCGGATACACGGTGAAAAAAAAGTCTTGATTTTTCATGACTGCAACGGTAAGGATTGTGAATTTACCTATTCACAATTTAATGAAGAAATTAATAAAACGGCGAATCTTTTTATCGATATGGGGATAAAAAAGGGAGATAAGGTTGCCATTCAGCTCTATAACAGCCCTGAGATTTTGATGTGCTGGTTTGGGCTCGCGAAAATCGGAGCAGTGATGGTTCCCTTAAACACGAAATACACACAAGAAGAATGTGGAGAAATAATTAAAAAGTGCGGTGTTTCTACCGTTGTGATGGAAGAAAAGTTTCTCCCTTTTTATGACCGAAGCCGGCCAAACAATGATATCGGTATTAAAAATATATTGTTGGCAAGAAGTGAAAAACAAATTCCCAGGACGATAAATTTTGGGGTCAGTAAGGAAAAGCAGCCTAAAGTATTAAAGGAGATCAGACCTTTAAGCAGTGACGATGCGGCTGAAATTTTGTTTACATCCGGTACCACATCAAAGCCAAAAGGCGTAGTTATTACCCATTGCAATATGCTGTATGCAGGTATTTTTACCGCCTGGCAGCTTTCGATGAGACAAGATGACCGTTTTTTAACGATCATGCCTGCTTTTCATGTGGATTTTCAGCTTGATGCCCTCATGCCTATCCTTACGGTTGGCGGGACGATGATTGTTGTGGAAAAATACAGTGCCAGCCGGTTTTGGAAGCAGGTTTGCGACTATAAGGCAACGATCACAGAGTGTATCCCAATGATGGCTCGTACAATGATGATGCAGCCGGAGCAAGAATGGGAAAAAAATCATTGCGTTCGTGAAGTGTACTTTTATCTTGCCCTTACGAAAAAGGAAAAGGATGCTTTTGAGGAGCGCTTTAATGTACAATTGCTCGTTTCCTATGGCCTGACCGAGTCTCTTGTTGGTGTAATCGGTGCCCCTCCGAGCGGAGAAAGAAATTGGCCTTCAATCGGCAGACCAGGCTTGTCTTATGAGGCAAAGATTATTGATGAGGAAGGCAACGAGCTTCCTCCAAACAGTATTGGTGAGATCTTGATTAAGGGAGTACCCGGGAGAACTCTTATGAAGGAATATTATCATGATCCCGAGGCAACGGAGAGGACCTTAATGCCCGGAGGATGGCTGCGTACAGGGGACAAGGGTTATGTGGATGAATCAGGCTGGTTTTATTTTGTTGACCGAAAGGTAAATATGATCAAGAGATCGGGTGAAAATATCTCCACCTCTGAAATTGAAAATATCCTCATGTGTCATCCGAAAATTGCCGAGGCAGCGGTCATCGGTGTGCCTGACCCTATACGTGATCAGGCAGTCAAGGCTTTTATTATGTTTAAGAACGGTGAAGAGCTTAGTGTTGAGGAGATCTTGGAATATTGCAAGGGGCGTATGGCTACATTCAAGGTACCGTCTTTTATTGAAATAAGAACCTCTTTTCCAAGAACCTGTACCTATAAAGTACAAAAGAAATTGCTGAAATAACAAAACTTTTTTATATGAGAGGATGATTAAAATGGCAATTAAAACAGAAATGGTTGGGCAAACATTTGGACCTTTTGAACGGGAATACAATTTCAAAGATTTGATTTTGTTTGCACTAGGCTGCGGTGCTGGTGTTGATGGGAAAACAGATTTGGAGTACGTGTACGAAAAGGATCTGAAAATTCTCCCGATGTTTGCAGCCATGCCGATTGTCGACAGCGAAGTCACAAAAACGATTGATTATGGGTACAATTATGCCGGCTCACTCCATTGGGGATTCGATTTACAATTTCACCAGCCAATGACGAAATTATCGGGTAAATTAAGTACACACGTACTCCTTAAAGGATTATATGATCGCGGTCCCGATAAAGGTTTGTTAGCACAACATATCGGAGAAACCTATGATGAAACTGGCGCTAAAATTTTTACCAACGAAAGCTGGGATTGTTTGATCTATGATGGCGGCTTTGGAGGTCCGAAACCGCCAAAAGATATCGTGGAAATTCCCGATAGAGAACCAGATTTTGAGATTGAAGAGCGGATTCCTGAGAATCAGGCGCTCATTTACAGATTGTCAGGGGATTATCATCCTCAACATATTGATTGGGAATATGCCAAAGCAAATGGTCAAATGAAGCCGATTCTTCATGCCGTCAGTTTTGCAGGAGTTGCCTGCCGGCATTTCATTAAAACATTCATTCCTGGAGAACCGGAGCGATTAACCCGATTCAAAACTCGTATCACGGCTTCACTTCTTCCAGGTGCGACCATTAAGACACAAATGTGGAATATGGGTGAGAACAAGGTTCATTTCAGAGTTATTGATGCGTATACACAAGCAAAACCTTATTTAAATTTTGGCATCATTGAATGGAAATAGTCGTTCATCCTCCATCTATTGCTATACTACCTGTATAAGAAGAATCGTCTGTACGAAGGAATGGGTAAACCGATAGAATGTTGAAAGGAAGCTGAAGCGAAGCCTTGCTGCCGAAAGGGAATATGGAAAATTAAAGATCCGGATACATGTGCTTCGCTTGGCTTCTATTTTTACGGCAGCATATCGGCAAAAAATTGCGGCTTCCCTGGGGTTGAGCTGGTAAAAAATACAGCTTAAGTGTTAATACCAATATTGTACTTAATGTGATTAACAATTGTTTGCCAAAAAGGGAGTAAAGAGTATGCAATCCAAAAAAACGCTCGATGATTTTGAATTTACGCCTTTTCTTAAGAAAATGACCCTTTTTGCCAGCGGCGGTCCATTCTTGGATGGCTACGTCTTGGTTATTATAGGTGTCGCCCTTGCTCAATTGGGACCTCTACTGAAATTAGATGCACATTGGAGTGCATTGGTTGGAGCAGCTGCTTTGGCAGGGATTTTTATTGGCACTGCCCTATTTGGATATATAACGGATCTAGTAGGGCGTCAGTTGATGTTTACCGTTGACATCATTGCGATTGCAATCATTTCCATTGGGACTATGTTTATTTCTTCTCCAATACAGCTTGTTGTTATGAGGTTTTTAATAGGAATTGTGATTGGGGCGGATTATCCGATTGCAACTTCTCTAGTAGCGGAATTTACACCGCGAAAGTACAGGGCTCTTTCTATAGGATTTATTGCAGCGGTTTGGTATTTAGGTGCGACCGCAGCGGATATTGTGGGATATTATTTGTCCGATGTAGAGGGCGGCTGGCGGTGGATGCTGGGCAGTGCATTTATACCTTGTGTGATCCTTCTAATCGGACGGTGGGGAACTCCAGAATCACCGCGGTGGCTGGCGCATAAAGGGCGCATGGAAGAGGCCCGTGCAGTTGTACAAAAGTTATTTGGTGCGGATGTGGAATTAGAACCGGAAGAAGTGAAGGAGACACGATATAGCAAGATATTTGAAAAAGGATATTTTAGAAGAATGATGTTTGTGGGTACCATATGGGCGTGTCAGGTTGTACCTATGTTTGGTTTGTACACATTTGGTCCGCAGATCATGAGTGCATTTGGCCTTGGGACAGGAAAAGAAGCTATTTTAGGTGATATCATTATTAGTATGTTTTTCCTAATCGGCTGTGTTCCTGCGATGTTTTGGCTGAATTCAATAGGCCGCCGTCCATTGCTGATCGGGAGCTTTACAATCATGAGCATTGCTCTGGCAGTATTGGGGCTTTTTCCAAACTCCAATATATGGATTGTTGTTGCCGCCTTTGGCATTTATGCATTCTTTTCCGGTGGCCCTGGTATTTTGCAATGGCTTTATCCGAATGAACTTTTTCCAACTGAGATTCGCGCTTCGGCAGTCGGTGCTGCTATGGCTTTGAGCCGAATCGGGACAGTATTAGCTACTTATGCATTGCCAATTTACATGGGCACTCATGGGATTGGACCAACCATGATGGTTGGTGCAGCTATCTCGGTTCTTGGACTGGTTGTGTCAATTGCTATGGCTCCTGAGACAAAAGGTTTAACATTAGCTGAGTCAAGTTCGGTGGATTAAATACATGAAGAGAGCATTCCTATCAAACAGCAGCATGCCATAAACAGCATGTTGCTGTTTGCCATTGGAACCTGTAAAAAACAGCTATAATTAAGGTGATAAAGACAGTTATATGCACCCAATTCCGGCACCCCAGATCTTATCGTGATATCGGAGGATACAACTAATGAACAAGCTTAGAGGAATTATTTTAATAATTGTTGCCGCCGCTTTTTTTGGAATTATGCCGATTTGGGTCAAATTAGCGTATACAACAGGACTCACTGCCTTTGGTGTTACCTTCTTACGTTCAGGTATGGCTGCAATTATGCTGGGAATAATCATCCGCTGCAGCAAGATTGATTTTCGTGTGGAAAGGGAGCAACTTGTTCCCTTGTTATTATCGAGTACCCTGGGTTATACAGCCACTATTGTAAGCTTGTATTTATCTTATCAATATATTAGTGCCGGCGCTGCTACTTCACTGCATTACCTGTTTCCGGTGTTGGTCATGCTGTTGGCGTATTTTATTTATCATGAAAAACTACAGTTTTATAAACGGCTGGCTCTTCTGACTTCTTTGGGAGGGATATACTTTATTGCGGATCTAGGGGGGAGCGGTTTTTCTCTCCGGGGAGTTGGATTAGCGATAAGTTCTGCCGTTTTTTTTGCCATTTATGTGCTGTCAATTAATCATCCTCAGCTAAAAAAAATGGACAACCTGGTGCTCGCTTTTTA
>CAZAEW010000018.1:0-64388 GCA_964484065.1 uncultured Bacillus sp. | reverse complement strand
TCCATCTTTTAAAATGGGAATTGAAAGAGGGGCCTCCAAAAAGTCAGTTACCTAACTTTTTGGATAGCCCCTTTACCTTTTTATATACCAATAACGATGCCCATACCACTGTCATTTCGGCACGTATTTTAAGAAAAGCACCTCTAAACGGAACCCTTTGCCTAAAAAAGGCAGCCTCATTTCTATTATTGAAAAATGTTTTTTTATCCGCCAAACGATTCCGTCGCTTGATCAACGGTTATTTTATTCCCGCTGAATCTTTGTTTTTTTGATTTTTTAAAATAAAGCAGCTCATAGAAAACGGGTACAATTACTAATGTCAATGCAGTTGCCACGGTCAGACCGCCAATAACAACGACAGCAAGACCTTTTGATACTAGTGCCCCTGTTTCCGAATCGCCAAATAAAATGGGTACCATCGCACAAATGGTTGCAACGGCTGTCATTAGGATTGGTCTGATCCTTGTTGCGGCACCTTCAACAATGGCTTCTCTGATGGTCATATGATTTTCATTTTGTTTTACCCTGTCAATCAAGACAATCGCATTCGTAACAACAATTCCAATCAGCATCAATGCGCCGAACAATGAAGTAGGATCTATCGGCACGCGAGTAATTAACAATCCCAAAATCGCTCCAATGGAAGCAAGCGGCAAGGTCATAAGAATAGCAATCGGTGTCCGTAAATTTTTAAAGGTAATGACCATTATTAAGTAGACGAGGCCAATGGATGCCAGCATGGTTAAGCCTAAGTCAGCAAAGTCGCTTGATTGTTGGGTTGTCGCTCCGCCTGTGACAAGCTTAACACCTTTAGTCAGCTTAAGTTCCTTAGTAGCCTTGTTAATTTTATCTGATACTACCGAAAGTTTATCAGAATCAACAAGGATGCTGACTCGCAAATACTGATCGCCGTCTTTATGAAGGATCGTGCTTGATTGTTTACTTTTTTCAATTGAAGCAATATCACTTAACGAGACAACACCTGTTTCCGTCATAATTTTGCTGTTTTGTATATCTGCTGACGAAGTTGGGGTAAAGCCTGCATCCAGATAAACTGTGGTATCTTTCTTATTTAAATTTACTGTTCCAATTGGTGTTGGATTCATTAAAGCATGAAGCTGCATTGCCACTTGCTGCGTATTTGCTTCACTGGAATTCACTTTGATGTTATAGACAGTTTTTGTCTCTTCCTGATTGCTTGTAACCTTGTTTACTCCGCTAATTCCCTTGATACGGTCCATTACTTTATGTGAGGCCGCAATTAAATCTTGATTATTTTTGCCAACAAGATCAAGGGTGATTTCAGAACTGGAGGAAGATCCCATCATCGAACCTGCTGAAACGGAAAGGTCCGCATCTGAAAAATCATTTTTAAGTTTTTTAACATTCTTTATAAATTTATCAGCATCCGCACCATCTTTCATGATTACCGTATATGTTGCTTGAGTTGGATTGCTGACCTGACCCCACTGAGCTTGGTCCGGGTTATTGCCGGCTTGAGTGATGATATATTTATATCCATTAAGCTTGCGAAGCTCTTTTTCAAAATCAAGCGCTCTTTTATTTACGGTACCAAGAGGTGTTTGACTCGGGAATGTTAAATTAACACCGACATTTTGTGCATTTTTAGCATCAATTGCCCCTTTTGGCATGGCAAAATAAAGACCAATTGATCCCGCAAAAAAGATGATGGCAAGTAAGATTGGAACGAACTTATGGTTAAGTGACCATGTCAGAACCTTCTTATAACGAACCGGCTCCTTATGCGCAGGCAATTTTGCTTTTTTCAGCATTCCATAGCTCATTAATGGGACAACCGTAAGTGCCACAATCAGCGATGCAAGCAATGAATAAGTGATCGTTAATGCAAATGGATAAATAAAACTTCTAAGTGAACCCTGAATGAGTCCCATTGGCAAGAAAACAGCCACTGTTGTGAGCGTTGAAGAAGTAATCGCAGACGCGACTTCTTTAATTGCTTCTAAGATGGTCGCTTTATTAAACTCGTTTTCTTGTGTTTTTCTAAAAATATTCTCGATTACGACAATACTATCATCCACTAAACGCCCGACTGCCACGGCAACTCCGCCCAGGGTCAAGATATTTAGGGTAATGCCTGATTTCCACAATAAAAATAAGGTAATCCCCAATGAAAGCGGAATAGAGACAATCGTAATCATGGTAGACCGGAGATTTCTTAAGAATAAGACAATGACGATGGTTGCAAAAAGTGCCCCCATTAGCACTTCTCTCATCATGCTGTTAACCGAATGCTGAACCATATCGGATGTGGCAAAAATAACCTCTGCTTTTGCGCCTGAAACCTCACCCGCGATTTTTTTCGCCTCTTTATTAACCTCTTTGCCAACTGTTACAGCACTTGCATTTTCTGCTTTTGTTATATCCAGAACCAGAGCTTCTTTCCCATTAATACGAGTAATACTTTCCTGATTCGACTGTGATTTGATGGCTGCAATATCTCCAAGTTTTACTTTTGGTGCATTTGGTACAGGTGAAGGGATAGTTAAGTTTTTCAATTTATCTAAACTGTCAGTATCACCCAAAACCTTGAAGTTGGCCGCTTTCCCATCAATCGTTTTTTCGCCGACAGATACAGCCATGTTCTGCCCTTGAAGAATTCCCATCACTGATTGAAGAGGGATATGATAGGCTGCCATTTTCGCATTATCGAGTTGAATAACCACTCTTGGATCTGTCTTACCATATAACGTGACACTGCCAACACCATCTAAAGCTTTAAATTTTGGCTGTATTTCTTTTTCAGCCTTTTCCATGTTAGCCTTCGTTAATCCGTCCTTAAATGTCAAAGAAACTTCGGCAATCGGAATTTGATTGGTATTAAGCTGAACAATATTAGGCTTCTGCACCCCATCAGGGAAGGTTATCTTACTTAAGTCAGACTCAACCTCAGCCTTTGCTTCCTTCATATCTGTCTTAGAATCAAAGGAAATATGGACTTGAGAGTAACCGTCGCCAGTTGTTGAGAATACATTTGTTTTTCCTTTGACAGATGCCACCGCATTTTCAATCGGCGTTGTGACCTTATCAACCATAGTCTTGGAATCAGAACCCTGACCCAGTGTCACTACTGTCACAGTTGGTTGATCCGCTTCAGGTAAAAATTCCATTGGAAGCGTAAAATAGCTTACGACCCCGATTACTAACGATAAAATAACGACTACTGTCACTGCCGCTTTGTTTTTAAACGCCCATTTTGTAAGTAATGACATTCCATCAAGCCCCCCATATAAACTTCTTATTTCTGCCTCACTTTAAAAAAGTAATTTGCTCCCTCCTCGATACCGTCGTTTCCATATATAAATTTACAAGTTTGTTAACTTTTTGGTAACAGCCCCCCGCACGAGCTTTTTCTAAGTCTCTGGTCTGAGAATCATTCAACCCAATGCTTGATTGGTGAGAATCTTACATCACATCGCAAAGCTTAATGATAGTACCTCAGCCTTTTTTTATAGAAAACCAGTCCTGACAAACCGGAAAGAAAGACAAATGGAATGCTTGCTTTGTATAAATCAGCAAAACCAAAGGCAATATTTGTCTTGGCAAAGCTTGAAACCTGTTTTGAATAATTGGTAACTGCCTTTTCTTTTTTCAAAACTTCTTGATCAACTTGTTTAGAAGCTTGTTGGTAAATCCTATCCTTCGCTAAGCTTCTTTGGTCCTCAGGGATTTTGGCCAACTCTTTCTGCACGATCATTTCGATGAGCTGTTCACGCTCTTTTTTTGTCATAATATCAGGCTTAGAGTGTTTCGTTTTTTCTTCCGTATTTATTATTTTTTTCGTTTCTTCCAAGATTTTTCCCTTCGCTGGTTTCGGAAGATCCAGTGTTTCCGACTTTTTCGAAGCAAAAGCGATAACCTCTTGCTTTTTCAAATTCATATTATGCGTCAGCCCGGAGACAAAGATTGCGACGGCTAATACAACACCAACCTGTCTGATCATCGAGAATACGCCTTGAGAAGCCGTCAGCATTTCTCCTTCAAAAGAGGATGAGCTTGCAATTGTCGCCACAGTAATCACGAAGCTAAATCCAAACCCTAATAAACTGCACAAAATGATAATTTCCTTTGAAGTACTGTGAATGGTTAGATTGTGCAGCAAATAGTACGCCACTCCCATCATTCCAAATCCAAAAATAACGGATACAGTGTAACCAATCCTATTAATAAGAATTCCGGCAATAGTGGAAAAAACAAAGATGGAGGCTGATACCGGTGTAACAAGAAGGGCAGCGTTTAGCTCAGTCTTGTTTTGGAAGTTGGTCAAAAATTGCGGAAGTAATACCATTACGCCGATTAGAAAAATAAAACCTGTTAATGCAAGTATGCTAGCACCTGTAAACAGACGATCCTTAAATAGATTGAGGTTAACCATTGGGGCTTTGGATTTTTTTTCAGCAACAAGAAACAATGCAAAGCAAATGGCAGTAGTAAAATAACAAAGAATTGCATAGCTGCTTTCCCATCCCCACGTGTTTCCTTTGATGAGAACCAGATTTAAAGGAAAAATGGTCATAAATGAAAAGATTAATCCTATCCAATCCATTTTTTCTCTAACCCGCGTTTCGTTTTTTAAGTTTAATAGGAGAAAACCAGCCATTATCGCCATTATACAGATTGGTATGTTAACGAAAAATACCCAGTGCCAGCTCATTTTCTCTGTTAAGAACCCGCCTACAGTAGGACCCAATGCTGTTGAGAGACCTTGTGTTGCTCCCAGCAGTGTTTGTGATATTCTTCTTTTTTCAAGCGGCATTGCAGAAATCCCAATGATCATACTGCACGGAATTAAAATGGAAGCCCCAAGACTTTGAAGGAAACGTGCTCCTATAAGTAAGTTTCCATTATCAGCAAACCCACATAATGCCGATGCAGAACCGAAAATAAACAATCCTGCGAGAAAAAATTTATTTCTGCCAAACAGTTCTGCAAATCTGGCCATTGGAATGGCTAAAACAGCAATCGTTATTGTATACACATTTAGCATCCATGAGCTTGTTTCCAGTGTTGTCTTCAAATCATTTTGGATTGCAGGTAATGTAATATTCATAATGGTTGAATCGAGCATACAAACAAATATCCCTAGACACATTAACAAAACAATTTTCATTCCACCCTTTTCCGCCATCCCATTCCCCCCTAACCTTCACGATTTAACTCTTCGTCAATTAACTCCATGACCATTTTAGACAAGCGAATTCCATATTCTAAAACAAGTCTTTGATGTTTATCCATATTTGGAAATTCACTAGAAACCTTTTCCAGACTTTCATACATTTCTTCATTCTTTTGCCGTTCTTCTTCTAACCAAATTTGAACATTTTCTTTCGTTGAAAGTTTCCCAAAAAATAAACGGATAAGAATATCTGATCTTGTCACAGTTGGATTAATCGGACTGTTTAAGTATTTTTGAAATTGCTCTCTCCCTGATTCCGTGATCACAAATAAATTTTTATTCGGCTTTCCCTCCTGCTGAATAACTTGCTTTTCCACCAATCCTTCTTTCTCCATCTTTCTTAAGGCCGGATAGATCGCCCCAAATGTCGCATCAAAAAAATAAGAAACCGATTTTTCCATCATTTGTTTGATATCATATCCACTCATTGGCTTTTCACAAAGGAAACCTAAAATCACATCTTGAATGTTCATTGCACTACTCCCTTATTAACAATATTTATATTATCATTGTTAATATATAAAATATTACCAATATTTACAATAGACAAAATTCCTTTTTTTACATAATCCTTACTAAAACAAGATATTTACCGAAAAAAAATAGCATTTCTCCTGTGGAGAAATGCACTCAAACACACCGTACAATGCCAAACCAATGTCTGCTTACTCATCTTAAAACTCACATTGGATTCGTGAAATACTGTACCTTTTTATCATATTTTTAATATCTTATATTTCCAATATGCAGAGTCCGAATAATCTGCAACGATAATAAATGCAACTCTATCAGTAAATACTTCATACGTATCGCTGCCTAAATACTTTACTTTTTTTATTGTATAACCTTTAAAATATTCCGATAGTTCATTTATGTTTTTTAGACTGTCTTCATTTACGATACCTAACCTATTTGCATTCCAAAGCCCTTGCAAATTATAAGGTGCTAGACAGCCGACATAATATAAAGCAAACCCAGCTAAGAACAATTGAAAAAATAATTGCTTTTGAACGTCTCTTCATTCGGATTCCTCAATTTTCCTTTATAAAGTTAAATAGTGAGCCCAATCCTTGCCAGCCAATCATATTATCCCAAAATATCTTTTGAAATGGAATTGTAATTTAGCTGTGATATCTCTGTTATACCCGTCCTGTATAGTGTGACTATTAAATCACACAGGAGGATATCAATCATGCTAAAGAAATGTATCATCGCTTTTGCCTTGCTGATTTCTGTTAGCTCTTTGTATGCCCAAATGGGTGATAAAGCAGAAGCAGCCTATTATAACTATCATACAAAAGCAATCGCAGTTGCTGAATCATATATTGGAGTTCCCTACCGCTACGGCGGAATTTCACCGAGCGGATTTGATTGTTCAGGACTTGTTAAGTATTCATACTCCACAACAGGCAGAACGTTGAACCGTACTGCTGCGCAAATGTTCTATGGAAATGGATATCATGTATATTCCCTGCAGCCGGGCGACTTAATGTTCTTTGCACCAACAAAGTACAGCAGCCCAACGCATGTTGCGATTTATATTGGTTACGGAAAAATGATTATGGCTTCTTCATCAAGAGGGGTCATGATTACAACCACAAGCAATCCTTATTGGCACCCAAGATACATTGGAGCAAAACGAGTATAAATTGCTTTAAAAAAAGGCCATCCTTTGATGGTCTTTTTTGTTAAAAGGATTTTTACCTGTTAATATTTTTTTTGATTATGGCTAGAAGCCGGAACATTTCAAGAGAAAATAACATTCCGGTAAGCCAAGCCGCACTAAATACATAACCGGCAACTAGATCATTCGGATTCATGTGATGAATATAAATACCGCTTACGAAATAGCCCAATAAAAGCAATAAAAATAGCAAGAATTCAGCTGTTCCTAAAAGGTAATTTCTTTTATGACGAATTAACATAAACAGCAGAAATCCGTACACTGACATGAAAAGCATCGACTGTTCATTGGGAAAACCAGCACTAATATTTTTTTGATTTAACATAAAATGAAATACCCAATGAATTCCCCTTGAAAAAAGGAAAGTTCCAAGCATGGCAGAAACAAAAAAGATCAGCTCAAGCTTTCTATTTTCCTTTTTGATAAAAATAATCACGGCCGAAACAATGGAAACCAGACCCAAAGCCGTCCATGAAGAAAGGAAATAAAAAGAATTCATGATTCCCTGCCACTGCCTATTAAACATGGAGAAGACAATTGTTTTCGTAATAATATTAAATTGGCCGAATTCATGATAAATCAGGTCTTGAATCATACCGACCATTAGGGTAAAAAATAATATAAATAAAATGAAAAAAGATATGATGATAAATTTTATTTTTAAAAAACTTTTAAATTTCATAATTGCATGCTCGTTTAAAAGATATAAAGCTTCTTTGAAATAATCCTTATTCGCTCTTATGACAAAATAAATAATGGCAACAAAGCCCAAAAGGATGCTTGTCAAAACCAGCCATTTTTTAATTTCCCCTTGATATTGATCCCATTGCGGACCCAATAAATTTCCCAAAGAGATAAAAGTCCCTGTCCATAGAAAAACTCCGATATAAGCAAAAATGGTAAAATATCGAAATGGTAATTTTATGACTCCAGAGATAATACTTGCAATATGTCTAACACCTGGAATAAAAAAAGAAAAAACCAGCAAAACCTTTCCATACTTTTCATACCACTTGGACATCTTGTCCATTTTTTCCGGACCCATGTGAATATAGTGTCCATATTTCCGAAAAAACGGGTAACCAAGTTTATATCCAATCCAATAGGAAATGGTAGCTCCTAAAACACCGCCAGCCCCGGCAGTGATAATGGAAAAAAACACATTCATTTTCCCTTGAAAACATAAAACGCCAACATAACTCATCAATGCTTCATTAGGAATGGGGATAATAATTAATTCCAGCATCAATGAAAAAAAGAGCAGCGTATACCCATATTGATTTAACAAATGTACTATGGTATTCATAACTATCCACCTATTCCTGAAAAAGTTTTGTTCTTTTAAACCTAATTATCTTTAGCCCCTTTATTTTATATCAATCGGCTGGTTATAGAAAATGAATTGGACCTGTCCAAGGCAAACATTACCTAACAAAAGATGCACCAAAAGACCACCAATGCTTGATGGTCTTTTGGTATATCCTATTTTTAACTTTATTATTCTTATCCATAGACGTTACAATTATTAACTTTCTTTCCTATTGATTTTTAGGAAGCAAAAATGTGAATACATCCCATAAGTATGGCAAAAGCTATTAAAGACGAATGAGCAGTTCTAAGACTTTTCATTTTTTTGTGCTTGAATAAGACCGCGCCCACGATACCAGCAAGCACCATTAATACGACTGCCCCCAATCCAATTATCCCTTCACTCTCCAATTCCCCTTTGTCCAGAAACATGGCAACACCATGAGTGGTTCCTAAAGCTAAGGCAGCCATTCCAATAAATATGTGATATTTCCCTAAATTCTTAGAAACTGAAATAAAAATGTTTTTGGCTCCCGGCAAATTGGTTATGACCCATTTCATTGATCTTCTGATTGGGAATATCAACCCGGCAATACCCATTGCAATTATGGTACCCCAGCCAATCGTTTTGCCAATATCTTCATAAGGGCCATTTTCTCCATGTTCCTTTTCTCCCCCGGGATTTTCATAAAATTGTTCAATATCATCATCTGCAAAAACAAGGTTACTCCCTGTTGGTGCATAATTAAATGCAAAAACGAATAAAAGTGAGACTAAGAGCATTTGTAAATACTTCATCAGCCAATCTCCTCCTTTAGCGGGGTCTGTCCCCCATTACGTTACCGCTTTACCTTAGCGGGGGTCTGTCCCCATATCTTTTCATTATTTTTTTAACACTTTAACCAATAAGACGCCAACAACAACAAGTATAGCTGCTATTAATAGCGGTACTAAAATATTTGATACCAAATATGCTCCCTCCTAAGATTACTTATTTCTATTGTTATAATTAAATCTTTTTCCGTACACCTATTTACTAAATATTAACATATCACCTTGGGGTTATCTGATTTTTCTGTGTATTATTTTCAAACAAACCCTAACCTGCTAATAAATAGGAATAGGCCATCAAGGAAACAGAAACTTTTGTCTTAATTGATTTTGTTAAGTATACTTCAATATACAGCAGTTAAAAATTTCGAAGAATACCGGGTATTCCATATAAAACCAAAATCCAAGGAGTGATAACAATGATCAATCGTGTTAAAGAAAAATTGGAAACGGCTCTTGAGGATTGGGAAATGATGAAGAAATCTTCAGAGGATGAAAGCGAAGAATGTGCCGAACGATTTGAAAGGCATTTTTATGAATTTATTGATGAATTAAAAGTTTGGTATCAGCATTTAGAGCAGCCGCCTGCTACAATTGAAGAGGCAGAAAATCTTAGCGAAATGAAAGAAATGATGGAACGCCTGCCTGCACCGCTTGAGCTCAACTTTTTAAATGAACTTGAGTTAATCATTGATGGAGAAGATCAAGTACGATATGACTAATTATTCTGTAACAGACCTTTAACAAGATCCATTAAAAAGATGTATATTTTAATAAATAAATTCTTTAAAATGTAACTATCTAATTAAAGTTCGAAGAGGCTGCCTGGATGAAACCATTTAAAGAAAAGGAAAAACATAAGAAAAAAATACATCATCATGTTTTTGAAGGAATCCTCGATTTTATTTTCGAAGGAATATTTGGCCTTTTATGGAGATTAGTTGTCGGTCTTTTTCATCTTTTAGTACGGCTGCTTGCCGCTATTTTTCATAATTTGTTTAATTAAAGTCTCTTAGCTTATAAGACATTTTAGCGATGTAATTAGCGACAAAAAGAGCTTGGATAAATTTCCAAACCCCTTTTTATATCATTTAATTTTCTAAAAGAATATCGGAACTGACATAAATATTCAAAAAAATGATAGCGGACATCTTCAATGACTTTTTTTCGACTTTTTATATTTCCACTTAAGTGCCCAGTTCTTTATTGAAATCCCACTTTTGCCTAATTGTCACAGATTCCCATTCTTTTATGAGGAAATAAATTCAATTCTTTTGCTTTGTCGCCATGGTTT
Organism: uncultured Bacillus sp.; assembly: GCA_964484065.1. GTDB lineage: Bacteria > Bacillota > Bacilli > Bacillales > Cytobacillaceae > JAEVLT01. The sequence continues at coordinate 54,056 of CAZAEW010000018.1, read as the reverse complement.
GTCATGATTTCCCGAAAAATTTCGTGTGTTGTTTTTCCTTTCGTATTAATCCCTAATTTCTCTGCCGCATCATAGATCCTTTTCTCCCTTACTTCCTTTGCCAGTACTTTAAGCGTTTTATTTTGAACTGAAATCCCCAGTTCCTGGGCGTCCTTCGTAATTCGTGCCTTATACACCTCTTGCGCTAAATCTTGAAGCAGTTTCCCGTTGGTTGAAATCCCCAATTCTTTCGCTTCTTTTTTAATAACAGATTCTCGAACTTCAGCCGATAAAGTATCCATCGTCTTTTTTTCCGTGTTAATTCCTAATTCCTTTGCTTTTTGTTTTAACATCGCCATCCTTACTTCCCCGGCAAGGGTTTCAAAGTCTTTTCCCTTCGTATCAATACCTAGTGACTGAGCCTTCTTTTTTATCTTTGTTTCCCTTATTTCTTTTATTAAACTTGCCGTATCTTTACCTTCTGTTTGTATTCCCAATCTTTCGGCCTCCTTTTTGACTAGCTGCGGGTTATGCTTAAAATGTCCTTTTGAGTTGAATTGACCATTTGCTGCTGAAGACTGAGTAACAGGTTTTGCGTTTCCTGCTGCAAAAACTTGGGCAGTATTGACACTAAGAAAAAACAAAGCTGCTGCCGACAATAAATAGATCATTACCATTTTTTTCATCTGTAATTCCTCCTGAAGATAAATTTTGTTTTACAGATGACAGTATTCCCACCAGTTATTACCAAAATATGAACAAACCATTAAAAATTATCTTTTTACTAAATCCCTCTTTTTAAAAAGCTTTGTTAAATTATCATTTTGATAGATATTTTATATTCCCTTTCCCCGGCTTTTTCACCGGCTTCAGGCTTTTAAAGCTGCTTTATTTTACTCAAATACTATTTTGACCTATTTTTTTCATTTAAAGCGGTCCGTTTGCATTCAGGGATCGGTTTCTAAACGCTATTCCAGTTAAAAGTTTGATTTATTAATTTTCTTGAAAATTGAATATAAATTTTTATTCTTTCATATATTTAGATCGGTTTAAAACGCAGCAATAAACCAATTGGGGGGATAAAATTGAATAACGAAGAAATGGATTCTAAGAGACATTCCGAAAAGAAGAATGATGTAAATGTTAATAACAACATTACTCTTTCTATAAATTTCGGTGATTCACTAAACTTATTAGCTCTAATTGCAGGTTTATTTTTCATTAAAAGGGTTTCTAAACAATACAAACTAAATAGGAGGATACAAAAGAGAATCAAAGAAAAGAAGGAAAGCTAAGGGAACGGAAAAATCCGTTCCCTTTGTCATTTCCCTGCTATACTATCTTGATCCGATGCTTCAAAAAGAAAGCTTCGTTTCTAACCTTTTTAGAACGCATCGTTTTTGCGGGGATGCCATCTTGCAACTGCATGGACGCATTGAGAATAAAGGTAAAAGCAAAAAAGAATGAGGCGCTAATAGTTTTCTGCCGTAATATAGCGCCATTGCCAAAAATAGGCTCCCTGGCAAAGGATAAAACGATCAAAGAATAGTTCGAAATTTAATTGGAGTGGTACTAATTCCAAAGTTTCGTCAGATAGAAACAAATAATTGGGATTATGCTGTTTTATTTGCTCATAGTCAATTACTAAATATTGTCCCTCTAGATAGCCGATAGGATAGAAAGATAGCTCTTTTTCAAGAATGACTTGAAGCAAATGGCTGTATTTTTCAATTTCATCTAACGAGTATAAGTGAAGACCACCACCAATATTTTCCCCACTGTCATTAAGATGTTCAAAAATTTTTGCTCCATTATTTGTCTTCAGAAAAACTTGATAATCTTTCGGAAAGATAAAATTTGTCTTTTTTATAAAATCGGTTATTTCCGTTTCCTTTAAAGGAGCATTGAACGTACATTTTACCGTGTGGGTAAATCCTTCTTCACCCAGGACCAACATTGTTCCATTTTCATTTAATACTTCTTTTAATGATTTTATAGAACGTTCAATAAATGGCATTTAAATTCCCCCGCTATTACATTTTTGGACGTTTTCTTTGCTTTTAATAATGAGGCAAAAAACTAAATAGCCAAGATATAATTCCAAAAATGATATAAATAGGAGTTGTGAAAACAACTGTTACTTTTAAAGCAATTGCTAATACATGTTTTTCTTTTTCCTTCCAAGACAACACAAAAGCGATCACATATGCCATAAAAAAAAAGAAAAAGGGCATAAGGGCTAATTCTGCAATAACAGAATCCATATATTTACCTAAACAAACCAGGCTCCACAATAATCCAGGGGCAAGAAAAAGCCATTTATTTGCGTGAACATTAAACCTATGAAAAATTTTATATATAAGCATCAATATTGTTAGCGGAACGCTTAATGTAATTGTATAAATTAATAAATCCATTACAATTTGTTTCTCCCCTCTATCAATCAAGGAAATTCCAGTTATTAGCTATTCATTAAAAAGACTAATATTTATTTCACTCTATTAATTTCCAATGATAAATTAAATCTTTTTTATACCCCGATCCACTTACCAAATTTTAACACAATAATTTTCAAATTTTCAGATTTCCCTTTATTTTATTTGAACAAAACTCAACTTTTAGCCCAAAAAGAAAAAGCTGCCGCCATGACAGCTCCGATCTTCAACTCTTTGCACCTATACTAAATAAATAATTTTAATGAACGAATCCCTCCTTTTTCCAAATGTCTTATTCTAAATAAAACTTCCACATATTCTTTTACTGAGAAAGAATATTAACCTTTTCCTCTTTTATTAAGATACCAGCCGCACCAACCTGAAACTAATCCTACTGGGAATAACAGCCTCCATTTTTCCCCTTAAGCCAATCATTCTTAAAAATAAGGGCTATTCCATACATAATTCATGGACAATAAAGCAAAAATGAGTCTTATCAAAAATATTTCTTCATTCCTGATTCCTTTCTCTTGGATAAAAACACCCTAATACTATCTTTGGACATTTTTGTCTGGTAGTATCATTTTTTACTCAATACAGTCTCCTGGCAAATACGAAAAAGCATGTACCATTCATATGTGAATGACCATGCTTTTTCTTGTTTTGTTGGTATACTTTTATACACTATTTTTCAATATGAAATTAAAAACAGGGATCCCATAATGGCTGATACAAAGCCCAATATTAAAAACAACCCCAATACTCAGGAGTCCAAAGGACAAACGAATAAAATAATCTTTCATATTTACACTGGCCTGTTGTCTATTTTTGTGTTTGAAATACTAACCTTAACCCTAAACCAATATAGATCAGACCTATGAATTTTCCAACCCAATTGGAACCTTTGTTCATTTTGGCGAGCAGCTTTTCCCCAATTGTACTTGTTAAAAATGCTAACAAGGTGGTGTAGATGATGCTCATGAATACAAAGGTTAACCCGAGTTTTAAAAGCTGAAATGTTACTGAACTGCCGTCATTGTGGACAAATTGCGGTAAGAAGGCTAAGAAAAACAAAGCAGTCTTCGGGTTTAATAATTCAATCAACAAAGCCTGCCGAAACGATAAGTTTGCATTTCCCTTTTTAAGATCGGGTTTCTCATTATTTTTAGATTTTTGAATCAAGGCCTTTATTCCCAAATAAAATAAGTATGCAGCACCAATGTATTTTACTACTTCAAAAGCTAATGCAGATGACATTAAAATGGCGGAAAGCCCCAGAACCGCAGCAAATGTATGAATTAAATCTCCTACTGCAATACCTGCCCCTGTAATCATTCCGGTCTTCTTTCCGCCTTTGATCGTTTGGGATATCGTTATAATAACAGCAGGACCGGGGATTAAAAATAAAGTTAGAACCACTAAAATATAAGTTATCATTCTTTTAATTCCTTTTTTTAAAATGAAAGTGCCCTTAAAACGATTTTACAAATTATTTTAACATTAAATTATTAAATCGGCTTTAAATGATAAATAGGAGTAAATATGCTTCCTTGCGGATATTTACTGCAAATCAATGCAGTTTTAAATTATTTCTTCTAAACGGTTAAATCTTGGTCTTTATTCTTGTTTATAACAGAGTAAACATATGTATCATTTGCGACACCATTTTGGAAAATATAACTTCTTAACATTCCTTCTTCTTGGAATCCCAGCTTATTTAATAATTTAATAGAAGGTTCATTTTCAGGAAAAACGATTGCACCGATGCGAATTAATTCAAGTGACTGAAAGCCAAAAGATATGACCTTAAAAGCAGCTTCTGCAGCATAACCGTTCTTCCAATATCCAGGATGTAATTCATAACCTATATCAGCTCGTCTTTGTTTAGGAACCCAGGAATCTAAACCAATTGTTCCAATAAGTTGCTTCGTTTCTTTAAGTTCAATTCCCCACCGAAATCCTCTTTTTTCATTGAATTTCTGCTGGAAATATTTAATGAATTCCTTTGCTTCTTCTATATTTTTAAACGTTTCTTTTCCATAATACCTTGTTACTTCTATATTAGATAAAATAGAAAAAATTACGTTAGCATCATTTTTTGTTAGTTTTCTTAATAACAGCCGTCCCGTTTCTAAGACTGGAAACACACTTCATTCCCCCCTTACTTTTATATGATACCTGTAATAACCAAATCAAATATGAATCTGTATTGATCTGAACTGAACCATTTGCTCAATAAGAAAAAGCTGCCGTAATGACAACTTTGTTCTTCTTTTGACCCGATTTGCGTAAGTGTTATTATTCATTATTTGATTTTGGCATAGATACATGTATCTCGAATTTCTTTTTGGTCTGCAGAAATGCCATCACTTTTTAAGATTCCTTCTAAAGTAAACTCCAATTTCTCCGGTATCGCACGGCTTTTGCTATTTTTGCTATCACAGCGGATTTCTACTCGTTTTGCGCTTAATTCACTAAAAGCAAATTCTGTGATGGCCTGAGCAGCTTCCGTAATATAGCCTTTTCCGCTTTGTCTGGTATCAATCCAGTAACCTATTTCTAACTTTGGCAGATCCCAGTTCATTCGATGCAAACCTGAAGCGCCAATAAATTCACCCGTCTCGCGATTGAATATATGAAGTCTTAGATCCTCTCTTGTTAAAAATTTGGCATGTGCATCACGCGTGTTTGCCTCTACCTCTTCTTTGGTTTGCTCTCTTTGCGCCCATGGCATCCATTGCTTCAGCTCGTTCAAAGATGCCTGCATGGCTTTATATACCACTTCTCCATCACCAGGCATCGGCTTACGAATAAACAGCCTCTCTGTATAAATTTCTTCTGGAAAATCGATCAATATTGGTTTCATGCAGGTATCCCTTCTTCAGCTAGAGTATTTCATTTTCCATGCTATTGAACGGCTAAACTGAACCATTCATGAAAAAACGCTATACGAACACCTCTTTGCTGAATTTTAACATATTGGACCTTTTATTATTTGAGTTTTCTGTGTATTCTTATTGAATTATCGAATTTACCCGTTTATATTTTCACCCATATATATTACCGTTCGTGAATTAATTACCACTTCATATATCGATCTTATATTAAAATCCCGATTGTCCCGCTATGATTACGAAAGTAGTCCAAAGAATAGTAACGATTATCAGAAGGATACTTATGGTCTTCAAAATGAAATTCAATGATTCATCTATATTCCTTTTGACATACATAAGAATAATGGAAAAAATAGAGAATATATAGGATAAACCTGCTCCGATCCAATACCATACTAATGGATTTGCTGTCCCTTTATGGACACCGCCCCAGTATGCCATATCTTAAAAGTGATTAATTAATGCCCTTTATGGGTAATGTTTCATCAAATACAAAGAGAGTGAACCAATTACTTGGCACACTCTCTTTTTGAAACAATAACAACGCGATCGTTAAATCTATTCTTTTACCCGAGCGCGTTTTATAAAGAATGATAGAACCAGCCCCACAATGGCAATTACGGTTGCAAAAAGAAAGGCATCATTAATCCCATCAATGGTCGATTGCTGCATAGCTTTACCATAAAGCAAATAGGTTGTCAGCCCTCTTCCTGCTGCAGCCGGAAGGTGTGTATAACCTGATAAAGACTGAGTTAGCTGAGAGAAACTTCCGGATATAAAAGAATTGGTACTTGTAATCGTATTCGTATACTCACCATAATGGACCCCTTGCCTTGTACTCATTATCGTAACAAGGAGTGCCGTCCCGATACTGCCGGCAACCTGCTTTGCCGTATTAGATGCCGCAGTACCATGTGAAGCAAGGTGACGGGGCAGCTGGTTAAGACCTTCTGTCATGATTGTCATCATGATAAATGACATACCAAAACTCCGCAGGAGATACAAAAATACAATTTTGTTAAAGCTTGTTGTCATACTTAAGGTGGTAAATTCCCATGTGCTAATTGCTGTGATCGAAAGCCCTATCACCGCAAGCCACCTTGCACCGAATTTATCGTAAAGAGATCCGGAAATTGGTGACATAATCCCCATGACAATAGCACCCGGCATCATCAATAGACCAGATTGTAATGCTGTATATCCTCTAATATTTTGCAAATAAATCGGCAGCAGGATCATTGCACCATACATAGCCATGTTGACCAGCATACTTACTATGGTTGTTAAAGTAAAAATATCATATTTAAAGACCCGCAAATCAAGCATCGGCTTATCAGTTGTTAATTCCCGCCAGACAAAAGCGGCTAAAGAAATGATTCCAATCACAAATGAAATGATAACCGTGGTACTGGTCCAGCCATCATTCCCGGCTTCGCTAAAACCGTATAAGAGAAATCCGAAACCTAAAGTGGATAAGACCAATCCCGGAAAATCAAATTTTGGATTTGTTATCTTCGTAACATCCTTTAACCATAAATAACAAAGGATTAAATCAAGTACTCCAAATGGAATAACAATATCAAACAAAAATCTCCATGAATAATGTCCGATCAGCCATCCGGATAAGGTTGGTCCGATTGCCGGAGCAAATATGATGACCATACCCATGATCCCCATTGCCTTTCCGCGTTTTTCCGGAGGGAATACCGTGAAAAAAACGGTCATTAAAAGCGGCATAATAATTCCGGCACCGCAAGCCTGAATAATCCTTCCCGTCATTAACAAACTAAAATTAGGTGATAAGGAACATACTAATGAACCTATCGTGAATAGGACCATAGCAGTAATAAATAGCTTCCTTGTGCCAAATTTTTCAGTAAGATAAGCTGTAATTGGGATCGCAATTCCGTTTACTAACATATAACCCGTTGAGAGCCACTGGACTGTATTAGCGGTAATCCCTAAATCATTCATGATATGCGGAATGGCCACGTTTAGCAAGGTTTGATTCAAAATGGCAACAAACGCTCCAAGCATGATCGCCGCCAAAATTTTTCCTGTTCCTGAAGCTTTTTCGTTCTCAGCCGCTGCTGATTTTTCCTGTTTGTTTATACTTTCTTTCGGTTGGACCTCAGCTTCAACATATTCCAATGCCGGTTCTGCAATAGCAGAATCTTTCAGCATTTCTTCCACTTGATCAGATAAATCCGGCGAAGTCATCTCCTGAACCTTCTCAAGGTTAGCAGGATTCTCCTCTGTTCCTTCATTAGCTGGGACTTCAACTGCCTCTTTATTATTTCTCTTTCCTCGGACTTTGCTTGAATTGATCAGCCTAAAATTTATCAAGAGTAACAGCAAAATGGCTAAAATAACATAGACCGTGATATATATAGACATATTATCACCTACTTATGAATTCGCACGGTTACGTTCATACCAGGAACTATTGCCAGACCTTTATTGTCATCAATAGATACTTTTACCGGGACAACTTGCGTCACTTTTGTGAAGTTACCTGTAGTATTTGTGCTTGGCAGCAAGGAAAATGTTCCGGATGTTGCCAGACCAATTTGCTGCACTTTTCCCTTTAATGCGGTATTTGGAAATGCATCAACGTAAAGATCGACATCCTGTCCTGTGGCTACTTCGTCAATTTTTGTTTCATCAATATTTGCTGTTACCCACAAATTCTTCAGGTCATAGGCTACTGCCAGTGGTGTTCCAGCGGCAACAAAAGAATCCTGAACGGCATTATTTTGGACGATTGTTCCGTTGGTTGGGGCCGTCACATCAATATTAACTGGCTGCCCTGTTGCATCTGTTGCTGCAATCGTTCCCACTGCGGAATCCTTTGATACAGCGGAACCAATATTGCCATTCCAATTTATTAATTTCCCATTGGAAGTTGCGGCGATCGTTATTTGTTGCCCTGAAATTTGAGCATTATCTGTCGATAAATAGTTGACCGTATTATTATAATAGGCATAAACTCCGAAACCTCCGCCAACTAAAACAAGTAAAATAATAATGTTTAATAATAATAATCGTTTAACACTCATTTAATTGAGCCTCCTATAATGAAATCTTTGTTAACAGATTAAGAATTTTTAGTCAGGTCTCTTCTATCCTTTCCAGTTTTAATGTAGACTTATTTTACAATGTGTTTAATAATCAACAATGTATAAATTACATTATAGATAGATAGTTGGTTCTTACAACCAACAATTTCTGAAGAAGTGTAAATTAGTTATCACTTATTCCATTTTTGTTAAAAAGATAGATGATAATAGACAGAAATAAAATAATTGTAAATTTATCAGTGGGAGGGGGATTAACTGTATGGACTATCAAAAACCGCGTGTAGATCCTCGGATCCTGCGTACGCGCCAATTAATCAAAGACGCATTTATTGATTTGCTTCAAGAGATGGAAATCAGTAAAATAACGGTTAACCGTATTGCAGAGCGTGCAACAATCAACCGTGTTACGTTTTATCTCCATTATGATGATATTCAGGACATGCAGGAGAAAATGGCCCAGGAAATGGCCGAGGATATTGAGCATATCATGTTGAGTACAACAACTAACCAAAATTCTGTTGAGGATGCAGGATGGCTGAAGCTTGAAACCCTGCTCAAGTATATTGCCGAAAATGCCAAATTCTATAAGGTAGTTCTTAGTACCAGACGAACATCCATCTTCACAGAGCGTTTGTTAAGGATCCTTTCGGGAACAATAAGAGAGAAAGCGGAAAAGAATGCCTCCTTGCTCGCTTCTATGGGGATTCAAAAAGATATTGCGATTTGGTACGGCTCCTCCGCTTTAATCGGAACCATTTCAGCTTGGTTACGTAAGGATATGCCATACACACCGCAATATCTTGCAAAACAGCTTTCTATGCTACTTCGAATAGATAATGACTAAAGGTCCTTATGAGGCCGAACTTTTAGTGAAACACTTCTAGGGGACAAAAATAAAAAAACTTACAAAATAAGTTTTACCTTTGGTTTGTACCTTCACTTCGGACAGCGAATGGCAAAATCACCTCGCTGGTGTCCGAAGTTGGGGTATCTTCGGACAGGGAAATGCAAAATTTCCACGCTTGTGTCCGAAGTTCAGGCATCTTCAGACAGGGAAAGGCAAAAACTAGCTCGCTGGTGTCTGAAGTTTGGGCATCTTCGGACAGCGAAATGCAAAACTACTGCGCTTATGTCCGAAGTTCGGGCATCTTCGGACAGCGAATAGCAATATTTCCGCACTTGTGTCCGAAGTTGGGGTATCTTCGGACAGAGGAATGCAAAATCACCTCATTTGTGTCCGAAGTTCGGATATCTTCGGACAGAGGAATGCAAAATCACCTCGCTGGTGTCCGAAGTTCGGATATCTTCGAAAAGCGAATGGCAAAACTACCTCGCTGGTGTCCGAAGTTCGGATATCTTCGAAAAGCGAATGGCAAAACTACCTCGCTGGTGTCCGAAGTTCGGATATCTTCGGACAGAGGAGTGCAATATTACCTCGCTGGTGTCCGAAGTTGGGGTATCTTCGGACAGAGAAATGCAAAATCACCTCGCTGGTGTCCGAAGTTCGGATATCTTCGGACAGTGAAAGGTAAAATTACCGGGCTTTACTATTGAACACATTTAATTCTTGCCAAAACCCAATTGATTACCAATGGCAGAAATTAATGTATTCATTGGATTAATAATAGGCTTGGATGTTTGAAACTCAACTTGCCTGGATGCATCAACCATAGACAATTGTGCAACAGAAATAACTTTATTTTCATTCTTCATGATTTGTTTAATGAACCGGATGACCTCCTGATTATATTCTTCTTTTTGCCCTCGCATGAACAATTCAAAAGTATTATCAATAGTAATAACCTCTATATCTAAAGATTTCCGTCTGTTTTCGGCATATTGATAAAGTCTTTTCATTGTACCTTTAACTGTTGCAGGATTTGTAAATAGAATAATCTGAGAATCCTTTACATTGCAGATTGTATCAAAGTATGGTTCATCAATTTTTATAATGGGTACTGAGATCGAGAGTTCGTTTTCCTTTAAAAATGTAATATAATTTGTGCAAGTAATAAGGATTGCATCAACACTACATTGAGCAATCCACTCTATTTGTTCTTTGACTTTATTTTGAGCATCTTCCACTTGGAATGTTCCATCTGTTGTAACACGATACATTAATGCCGGATCAACAAAATGGATTAATTCAAAGTCAAATGGAGAAAGTGCATTCTCAATGTAATCGATATTTGAATAATGAGCGTGCAGGCATCCTAATCTTTTTTTCAATTGAAGTCCACCTCTAATACATTTCTGATCGTTCTATCAATCGTAATAAACTGATATTTACAAAACAAGATCAAAATGATTCAAAAAACTTGTTTTAATTCTTTTAAATGCTGAATGTGTATTCCTATATGTCCAATACCCAGTATAATGGCAGATACAATCAGCAAACCGACTTTCCCGTATATCCCCAGCAGCAGAAAAGCGGTCACAGGCAAGCTCGCACCTGGCACGGGAATCCCCCAAAAACTTCGATAAAAGTTTTCTTCTGTATGTTCATTAATAAAATACCGAACCCAACTCATCTCATAAAGAATCATCAGTAAAAATGATGCTAATAACCACAAACTCCATGATGAAAAGGCTGAAATGTTAAAATCACTAAAAATCAATACGCTGCACGTACAACAAACCTGTCCAACACGTTCAAACAATAATAATATTTTGTTTTCGCGGGTATAGTCATAATCTACTGGCTGATTTTTGCTCCAAATGATGTTTGGTATAAATAACATCAATAAATAGATCAGACCTACATATGAAAATCCTAAATGACCTAACATATCATTCCCTCCCGAAAATACTATTGTTTTAATCAGCTATCCATTTCTCCCAATATTTTCCTCGCATCCTCACACCATTCCAGATAAGCTTCATAGATCCTTTTTCCAAACAATGGCTGTCAGCAAAAAGTATTTATGCGCTTCCTCCTCATTTTGTATTTTTGTCAGCTCATGAACTGCCCCTTGCAGAAAAGGTAAATCATTTTTTATTTTTGACTCAAAATTGTGTATATGCTCCAAAGTTATATACGAACCTGCTTCATCTCCCAAAAAAAACCTTCATTAATGTTTCTTATCGTAATTCATCTTTAGTTACCGGCAGCGCAAGCCATTTTTTTAAATGGTCTTTACCACCGTCTGTAATCGTATAAATCACTTTATCCCTGCCATTTTCTATAGTCTCAAGCTTTGTTACCATTCCATCATGTACCAAAGCATTAAGCGTTGGATATATGCTTCCGTAACTTGCACTCCAGAAAAATTTGAATGTAGCAGTGTGACAGTTCCAATCTTAAACTCTTTCATCCGTTATTAGCTTTAGAAGAAACTGAGAAACGGTGGTAATAACAATAATAATATTGAAATGGAAATAAGTAATTTTGCTGCTATCTTAGGGAGTTTTTCTCGACCTTTTCCCGTATACCATCCACTAAACTGATATTTATTCCTATACATTACAAACAGGTAAATTAGAATAGCCATCATTGCTATCCAGCCATAAGTATCGGTGTTTACCCCTAATTTTTCATATATAAAATTTATTAATGCACTAAAAATTCCTCCAATAAATACAAATATAAAAGTAATTCGTGCTAACTCTATTAAAACCCTCAAAAGTCCCACTCTCCGCCTTTATCATTTGCATCTATTTTACCATCTATTTCCAATCATTTGTTAATCTATCCGTTTCCGGAATAAGAAAAAAGTGTGTCCCCGCATAATGCAGAAACACACTTTTACCATCATATCTAAAAAGATAGGTTTTTCTTGAATATAACATTTTACAAACAATTATTTTCTACTTATTTAGCAATTCCGTTCCATAAGAGTTATCAATGGCACAAAGCCATTCGCCTTGTCCATTTTTCTTAAAAACATATGTTGCCCTTCTGTCCATTGTATATTCGTTATCCTTTTTTTCAGCATCAAGAAGGGTCTGAGAAAGGACTAATGCAGTATCACCAGCTTCTAAAATAACCATTTCGCCCTGTGTTGGGACAAGAGTGTTATTGAAGTATTTTGAAATGGCTATAAAAGCTTTTTTGATTTCCGCTTTACCTCGAGCAATCATTCCGGGCTTTACAACCAAAATGGCATCCTCAGTATAATAGTTCATCAAGGTATCAAAATCCTCTTGTTTGATGGCAAGATCGCACTTCTTAATAAATTCTTTTAATTCGTGTTCCATAATAGTCCTCCAATTAGCAACAGATATTTATTTTTCTTTTTAAAATAAATCCTTTTCTTCTATTCGTTTAAGAACTCTTTCCCAATATTGCTTCATTTCTTCTCTTACATACTGATCAGAAAGATTTTCTTGATGGAAGCTAATCGTTGTTTTGGCACTTTCTTTTGGAATGATCCGGATTTGAATTGTAGATGCCTTTATCCATCCCTCTCTTTTCCAGGTAAGCCGAAGCTGCTGCAGCGGTTTAACAATTCGAATTTGACCTTCACCTGTATTTGTGACATAGTTCTTGCCTGGTTGGAGAGATATTCCGGCACTATCCCCTAACCATAATTTTAATCCATCTTCAGAAGTGACAATTTCCCAGGCTCTTTCCTGTGAAATTGGAAGGGTCCTTCTCACTCCCACTTGGAACCCAGCACTTTTCGTTTGCCCAACCATTCTCCCGGAGTCCATTTCTTCACCTCACAAACTATTTTACTTGTTAACCTTTTTTATTCTTAACATAGAGTTTGCCTTTGCCTGAAATTCATAGGGCACTTTTATCTCTTCGACAGTATTCCCTTTATCTTCAAAATATCGGATTAATTCATCCAAATGCTCATACCGCTTTCCTTCCAGGTTTACTAAAGGGAAGATTCTGATTTCTTCTTTTGAAACTCTCAAAAGTTCCTTAATTGTTTTTAAATGAAATTCATAATCTAATCGGTCATCGTACATAAATAGAAAATGTGCCGAAAGACAAATATCAAATTCGTCATCCAAAAATGGTAATGCAGGTAAAACTGCAGGAATGTATCTGTCGTTTGATTTCGCCATATCATCCGTACAATTTTTGAATGCACTGAAACGATGTTTTTTAAGGCCTTCTACATTTTTAAAATAATCCCATTTGAAATTGCCTCTGGCTTTTTCCATATTCTCCATCGTATGTTCAAGATCCCGAAGGCCTTTATTTTTCAAGTCATCAGATGAATAATAATACGCAATATCACAAGCCGTTATATCGAAACCTGATTTGTTGCCGACAGCTGTAAATGAACAAGCTCCCGCCGGACAATCAAGAATTCTCTTTCCTTTCATCGTTTCCTCGGATAGAGAAAACATGTCTAAATATTCTTCAAACGTTCTCCCGATAAAAACAATTCTCTCCAAATCTAACTTTGTATTTCTCTCATCTCCGCTCAACTGGGCTCACCTCTTCATAAGAATTAAATCAATATTAACATAAGCGAGATGGAAACTTTAACCTTTTTTCGCGCACCCATTCAACTAAATATTGAATAAAAAGAAACAATTACCATTATGACTCTGCTGCCGAATTTCTTGGGTTATACTTTTAGTAAATGAATTGTTTAAAGGAGAATTTCTGATGAAGCATGAATGGAAAAAGATTGAGAAGGCTTTCTATATGCCAAAACAAAAACCTGAATTGCTGACCGTTCCCGAACAGAAATTTTTTACGATTAAAGGACAAGGAAATCCAAACGGCGAGGAATTTGCGGAAAAAATTGGAGTTCTGTATTCACTGGCTTATGCTGTCCGGATGATGCCAAAACAGGGATTTACCCCGGAAGGTTATTTTGAATATACCGTATACCCATTGGAAGGAATATGGGGATTAACGGAAGAAGGGCAGAAATCGGCTTCATTAAATAAAGATGAATTGGTATACAGAATTATGATTCGGCAGCCGGATTTTGTGACAAAGGAAGTGACAGAACGGGCATTTGAGTCTGTCAGAAAAAAGAATCCTCATCCTTTCCTGGATGAAGTAGATTTCTGCTCGCTCGAAGATGGTCTGTCTGTGCAAATGCTCCATGTCGGTCCATATGATAATGAACCGCAAACCTTTGATAAAATGGATGAATTTCTAATTCAAAACCATCTTGAAAGAGTTACTTTGGAGCATAAAGAAATCTATCTTTCTGATTTCAGAAGAGTGGAACCGGCAAAACTTAAAACGGTTCTGAGATATCAGGTTAGGAAAAAAGTATCCTCGCTTAGCGATCAGTCCATGTCACTGTAAGCTATGTTCTTGCATTGAAATACAGTTTGAATAGAAATATCCCACAAACTAGCATTTTTCGAAAAAAGAATCCCTTTTGATAAAAAAGATTGATCAAAACGGATTCTTTTTTAGCAGATTTACGTTTTGGTTTTAGAAAAAGGTTGATTATTTCCAAATAGTGTTGCTCCACAATCGCGCCCGATCGAAGAATCATACTGAGGGGCTTATTACGCCTGTTGAAAGTTTAACTTATGTGATTAAGATATAAGTCATCCTTTCTCATTAACAATTTCCCATTCTAACGATTCACTTTCAGATTCATAATCATTGTTCTTCAATGCAAGAAATCCGCCATATACTGATTCACCAAGTCTGCTTGTTCAATAAATAAAGTATGGCTTGCACGAGGCACCATCTTAATGTTTATGTGAGGAATACACTTTTGGGCTGAAGCTACTGCCTTTCGCGGATTGTAAATAACCTCCTGTTCCCCCATTAATAAAAGAACAGGGACTTCAATTGTTTTTAACCGTTCCTCCGGAATAACAGTGGGGATAACGGGCTTGGACTTCCATTTGTAATGAAAAATCCCATAAATGAACTGTTCAAAACTGTAACCATCAATATGATTTCCTTTAGCTACAAACCAGTTGCAAAAAAAAACGTTCAATAAAAGATTTATTACGAAAAAAATTTATTAAACCCAGTCGTATCAAAAACTGCTTATGAAATGGAATAAAAGAAGCGGCTGGCGCTAATAAAATCAATTTTCCAACTCGATGCTGCGCATAAATTGAAAAGTTTAAAGCCACATATCCACCTGCAGAATGGCCTATGACAACCGTTTTTTCAATATGTAAAGAATCCAACACTTCAGAAATCCATTCTGCTATATCTTCGCCATTATGAAACGACTTAATGGGGTCACTTTTGTTCATATCTCCCATTACATCAATTGCATAGACTCTATGGTTCTCGCAAAAAGTGTCGATATTTTTATACCATATCGTTGCACCCATTCCAGCTCCATGAAGGAGGATCAATGGAGGTAAATGCTTTTCTCCAGCGGTTATGATATGTGTCTTTCCATAGGAAGTCTCAACGTAGATAGATTGATGAGGAATTTCCCATAACTCCAGATTCTTTTGATAAGCTTCATTAAAAAGATTTTCCCCTCAATTGATTTAAATGACATAATATATATACTCCACCTTTCAGAGCAGTTTATCAGATTTCATTTCCATTTTGTGGCGAAATCTTTAGAGTAATTTTCCTCCAATTATAGAACCCGGCTGGTTGTAATATCATTATCTAACACTCTTTCCACACTTACCATACGTATTTTTGTGGCATTATTTTATGAAAATCTCCAAACACATAAGAGTTCCATTTTAATTCACAATCTTGACCCTTATCCTAAAGAAAGAGCACAACTCTATTAGAGAATTGCGCATGATAGTGGAAGATTGTATTATTTAAAAAATTTACTTATGATACGGTTCAACTCACTTCATTCACTTATAAAGCAAATTCCATAAAAGAAATCGTCTTCCGTAGATATTTCGAGATTCGCGGATGAAAGCCAGGACGGCGTGTCGGAGAAACTGAGGGGGGAACCGAAATTAAAGCCCTTCTCACCTGTAGAAATGAGTTATTTTTCTGTATCAGCCTAAACGGGAAAGCCATCGGCTTCCGTGAAATAAGCTCGAAACATCATAAGAGAGAAAGTGTAGGAGAATTTGCGGCCTTTAACAGGTTTGGTCATTGATATTCAAAACGAAGAAATATCTATGCTCTAAGCACCTTAATGAGTGCACAGCATCGCAGTTTCAACGTTCAGTTCAAACTTCCGCTTTACTATCACTTGTGGTACGGATCACCGTAGTTATTTAAGAGGCAAAAAAATGAGGCGATAGGCAGTTCTCTCGTCTCAAACATTAATAAGTAAAGAATTTACTGGTTAGGCTTTTTAAGTGTTACACTTGCTGAGAAATCAACACTAAGATCTTTAGGCACCTGTTCCTGATATTTATTTAATTCATACGTTTGGTACATAAAGTGGGTTTTATCCCATCCAGGACGCAATTTAACACCTTGTCCAGACTTTTGATTAGAAAGGCCTATGTCCACTGACCATGGTGGATAAAAGAAATCAACTTGACTTTCATCGACATTTAAAAAGTGAACTTGGTATCTGCTATCAGATAATTTTCGAACCTCAAAATTTTCTCCAACCCAAGTACCATCAGCCTTTATAATACCTCCCCATGTTTTTGTAGTTGGAGTATCTGGAATAACAGACCCTGAAATAGCTGGTCTTGAAATAGGAGTTCCTGAAAAACGTGCTGATGGATATACATGAATGTCCTTAGCCTCGATTCCCGCAGTAAAATCTGTTGTAAATGTAACACGGTATATTCCTTTTTCCAATTTTTCACTTGTAAAACCAGAACCACTCTCTCGAGTACCATCAGCTGTGATTATACCTGAAATAGTTCGAATTATGATAGGAAACCAAGACGGGGCAGGGTTCCAATCCTCGCCTCGTGCTTCGAAAGAAACCTCGGCATCCACCCCTTCATGCACATTATGAGAAACCTCGACAGTAAGAGAATATTCAAAACTGTGTGTAGTAACCGCACTTATTGTTACATTAATATTTTCTTCTCCAAATGAAAGGTCACCCTCATATGAATTATGATTGAGTTTCCGGCTGTTACGAGGAGTTGGATCATAATTAGATTTATGATATAATTTCCGGCTGTTACTCCGATCAGAAGATCTGTAATTTGGCATTCTATCACTCCTTATTTTACTTTTAAAGGGTATAAGATTTTCCTTTGAGTACTTGTCCCCTTTAGTTATTACATATTATGTTTTATAAATGGACATGATTGGACTTCGGTGATTTTTAGCAAAAATGGGCTGAATGTTAAAGGATTCCAATAGGTTCAACTTTGATTGCTTAAAGTTGCTGAAAAGCTACCTTTTTTTATTTATAATCAACTTATTTGTTATTAATTGGAAATTTTTGACTTTGTTTATTATTTTTAAAATAATTATTCCACTAGCTCAGAATAGGTGATAGTTTTAGTTGATCCACATAGTGCCCCTCGGCTAAACTATTTACCTTTGAATTTTCTTCGATTAAAACGATACCAAAATTGCGGCTCAAGGTGCGAAAGAAGTATCGCTAGGAATGGAGAACTTTAGATACGGTCTGGGGATTACCTTGTTGCATCTATCGACTTGCCAGTTACAAGCCAAATCATTGAAACATCTCCTAGAAGTCCTTATCTAGCTTTCATACTAGAGCTTACTACAAATCAAATCCTGAAAGTTTTAGGCGATGTCAACTTTTCGTCTGCTTCGGAAGGATATTCAGAACGAGGCATGTTTGTCAGTAGATTAAATCCATCTTTGTTGGATGCTGTAGTCAGATTAGTTCGACTACTATATACTCCTGAAGATATTTCCACACTTGCTCCTTTGTTCACAAAAGAAGTTATCTATAGAGTTCTGAAGAAGGAGCATGGAGAGACGCTGAAGAAAATTGTAATAAAAGGCAACAGTGCCTATCAAATTAAAAATGCCATCCAACTAATTATGACTAACTATGATAAACCGCTTAGGGTTGACGTGCTTGCAGAAACAGTCAATATGAGTGTTTCTTCATCTCATAAGCATTTTAAAGAAGTAACTGCAATGGGCCCTATTCAATTTCAAAAACAATTAAAACTACAGGAAGCTCGTCGTCTGTTATTATCGGTGTCCACGGATGCCACTGCTGTGGCATATCGTGTTGGCTGTAAAGCCGTGAATATTCACGAATGTTTGATTTTCCACCCAAAGAAGATACAAAACGATTGAGGGAGAACTATGACCAAACGATAAACGTGTGAATTCCCTGCCTAATATTAGGGTTTTTGTTATGTGGAGGAAAAGGGCAATTTTAAAGGGAGATGTATTAATGATTACAGCCAATAAAATGTACCGCTTGCTGCCAACGAGTTTACCAAAAAGGATAAATTCAATGATTTTGAAATATAAAAAAGCCTAATCCCTCCATGTTTTTATCGAGGAATTAGGCTTATGATCTTCCATAAACGCGCCCATTTGTTGAAGATTATATTATTTAAAAAACTTACTTATGATATGGTTCTCCGTAATGCATCAAAATGAGGTTCTCTTACTAAAATCAATGCACCCTTTTTGTAAAAACCCGTCTCGCGATGATTTTCATCCTTAATTAAGTAACCCGCGAAAGTAAAATAAGCGGAGATTTTCCGCTTAGATGCTGAATGGGGCTCGTTTTTGGGGGAAATAAGGGGAGATTTTCCGACTATGCAATGCAAAATCCTCCATTTTCACGTTTTTCGAGTCAATAGGCGGAATCTCTCCGTCTATTCAAGCTATTTTCAATGCTATTTACTAAATAAACGGAATTTTTCCGTCTATTTGTCAGTTCGGGTACTTAATCTGATCCCCCAACCGATAAGAGCGGACCCTCATGATCCCAGATGCGGGAATGAGCATTTTTAAGTACTTCTTTACCGTCTTGTCACTTGGCTTCAAATACTTCGCGACCTCTATAGAGGATATGGCTTCTTCTTTTCGAGAAAGGACAGAGAGGTCTGGTCTATTTCATCACCCAGCCATCGGCCAATCACTTGGTGAACAATTTGTTGGCATCGACGAGACTTCCTTGTGGTACCCTTCACCTTGCTAATGCTATTCCAAAATTTCCTCCATCATCTGACCCGATTGAATAAAAGCTAATGAAGATTGTTCAACTCACCCGTTACTGCAAAAAGAAAAGCCACCTGTAGTTGGTAGCCTAGTTCTTACTCATAAACCTCTAGTTGCTGAAGAAGGAGTGACTAAATCCACTTAGCAAACCAAGCTACATAATATGCAGCAGGGATAAACAGAAGTTGAGCCATAATAGTACCCAAGAATTTTGAGCTAATCATTGTCAAAGAATAACTCTTTAAATAAATATAATCACTTTCTTTTTTCATTACTCTATCAGCTAATACTGAAGCTTTTGGGTCAATAAACAATGTTAATAAAATAGTAGCTATACCATTTATAATCCCAGATGACATTAATGCAGCTTGAGCATAATCTTTCGGCACTAACATTGATGCATATATAGAAGAAAGAACCCCAATGGTAAATACGGCAGAAATAATAACATTAATCACAAAGAGACGTTTTGGAATAGTTTTTAATGTAATTCCCTTAAGATAAGCAAATCTTGGTAGTTTAAAACACGTAAATACCTTTTTAATACCATTCCAATTAAATTGATTTATGAACAGTCCAATTATTGAACCACGTTGATTGGATAATTGAACTATAGCTCGTGAAAAGATATTGATGAATGTTGGAAAAAGAAAAATTCCTAACAACACTCCAATAGATGTTACACCAATCAAAATCCTATATTGGTCCTCTATGTAATTTAATTTGTTTAAATGGGGTGCTTCTGCAATTAGTTTTGCTGTTAGAGGCTGTTGAATCATTGTTGAAAATCTTGAAACAATCACAAGTGTACTAAACAATGATAAAGCAGTTGCAATTAATTTTACTCTGGCTCCTGAAATCCTAGTTGAGTAAGCTAAAGTCTCAATCATTGTAATGACCAATAAAAATAAAGATATTATAATTACCTTACCTGTAATTAGGTCCATAAAAAGCTCCTCATTATTTAATAAATTGTAGTCTTGTAGCATATTATAAACTAAATTATTGTTTGGAATTATTTAGAAGAGGTATTTTCTAATATATTTTTCATTTCTTATTGCACAATCCTGAACCGCTACTTCAATAACAAAAATGCGTCTCCACTTATTGTAGAAACGCCCCTAGTTTAAGTGCATTATTTCACAAACTCATTTTTGAAGTTAAATGAGATACTATCTCATAATATAAGAATAATGTAAATTATGAAGATAAGATTATGTTTATTTCTTTGTAGATAAAGGAATACTAGGATACTTACTTTTAATGAACTGTAAAAAAGAATCAGGAGTACCTTTCGTAAATCCATCTTTTTCTATCCTTAGTCCCAATTTATTATTAAGCATTAAAATCAAATAGTCTTTATTGTCTATCAATTTAACAATTTGACTCCACTTATATTGCGTTGTTGTAATTCCATCAATCACTGTAATACAATCAGCAAATTCAATTACTCGTTCCCATCCATCTAAGCCTTGTGTGATTGCAAGAACTTTAAATTGTTTTGATATTAAAATTTTAGTTCTAAAAAAACCCCTATAAATACAAAACATTGTTAAGAACAAATAAAAAGCAGAGAAAAATATGTCTTGATTGAAAAAAGAAGTTATGGACATAAAAATTGTAATAATCATAAGGATAAGCCATAGAACAACAAAGTAATTTTTCTTGATAGGATTCTTAGCCCAATTCATAAATCGTTTCTTAGTCATTTTGTAGCGATTTTCAAATAATATTTCCATAGTAATTCCCCCCTAATATTACACATACATATGTTTCGTACTAAAATACTAATCTGCATCATCTCGATTTTTTGCATAACTTTTTTATTAGAACATTAATACGTCTAATCTTATTTTACAGTAAATGCTCATTCCTTTTGTGATTTCTTATTGAACAAACCTGTTCCATTAGCACAATAAAAGGCTGCCTTTTAAAGCAGCCAATCTTTTTAGTAAAGCACCTCATTTGAAAGTAACTTTTTTACAACAACCATATATTACCAACAACAAGAACTAAAATATTAAGAATAGAAATGACTAATACTATCTTGGTCATAATACGTTTCCATAAAAGAATGAATTCAACAGCAAGTAGAGAAAGGAAAGAAACCATTATAAGAATATACTCTATTAATCCTGAGAAGTAAGTGGAACCTACAATTAAGACTATCCCTATTAAAAACTCAAGTAACAATATTCCTATAACTGTTAGTATTAATATTAATAAGACTTTTCTTAATGAGTTCGCCAAACAAGTTCTCCTTTCAAGAATTCATTCAAACTCATCGATTAAAATAACTTTTTTACTCATTTTATTATTACAGAATATTTAAAATATGTATGTGAATTTTTTGTGCCTTATTTCACTGACCCCTAATGGTTTAATATCCAACGTTTTCATTTCTGTAATCAAGGCAATAATTCCTCTATTAAACCAATTTAGGGAGTGATTTAATATGCTTTTATCAAAAGCGTGGGAACTTTATGAATCTGCTAAAAGGATTGAAGGGTTTTCTCCACAAACATTAAAAGCATATCGACTACAATCAAAGTTACTCATTCAACACTTTAACGATGTGAGTATTGAAACGTTGACGACAACATCTGAAGGGATACTTAGCAAAATTCAACGAACACTAAAAGCCATCAAGTTTATCTCATCGAATCTGATTTATTAAGTCGATATTTCGCTGGTCACACGAAGAATGGTATATACCAAAAAATCCAGCAGCAAAAATAAAAGAATCAAAGCTGGGAAAACGAATTCCAAAATTTCTAACCGAGAAAGAAATTGAACATTTGAGGAAAGCGTGCTTTACTCCAATGGAAAAGGTGTTATTTGAGTTTATGTTTTCAACGGGTTGTAGAATAGGTGAAATTGTTTCTCTTGAAAAGAATTCTATAAATTGGTCTAATCGCTCAGCTATTGTGATTGGAAAAGGAGATACATTATAAAGCGTATTTCAAGTCGTGCAGGGATCAACAAAGAAATTCATCCACACCAACTACGCCACAGCTATGCCACACACCTATTGAACAATGGATCTCCCATTGATGTTATTCAAAGTTTACTAGGGTACGAAAAGAGCGAAACCACTAGGATTTATGCTCAATTAAGTGAGAGTCTTAGGAGAGAATTATATTTAAAATATTTTTAGAAAAGCAACGGAATCTCCGCTGCTTTTTTCCACTATTGCACCTGTTACTTTAAGTGAATTAGTTCACTTAAAGTAAATAGGAAGCTAAATCCAGGAATTCTATATATAAATGATCGGAAACCAGACAAGATCAAATACTTTAGAATTAACATTGCTTAACCCGATTTATTGATTGAGGGGGTTTCTCCATCCAGCCGCGATTAATTAAAAGGTCGAGACCCTTTTCTCCATATTTCATAATCTCTAAAATTAATTGTACATAATGGATTGTTATGTCTTTTCTTAGTGTTACAGACATCGAGTATCCTAATAATTGGATGCCTATAGTTGTTGTTGTACTGATTATGAATAGGATTAACCGGTTTGAAAATGGTGATTCAGTAGAATCAGTTACTTCCATACTCACAGGAATGTTACCGATGTGCCCTTCATCCTTTAACACCTTGTTAAAAATTTCTATTTGTTTTTCTGCAAGTTGTTTTCCTCTAATCAAATAATCTTTAATTTCTTTATCCTTTGTGACCTGTATTAAGCCAAATAATAATAGAAGTCCTATACAATTTCGTTCAATGGTATAAAAAATCTCACCTAGTTCCATCGAATTCATTGATCGCTTCTCACCAAACAACGATTGAAGAAGTGACGGATCCTTTTCAATATATTCTACCTTATGGGGATAAGGAATTTTTGGAGGGCGATCGTAAATCCCCTTAGATAACATTAAATGAAGTGATTTCTTATAGAGTTGAGTGGTTGTAGATAGAGCATTGTCCAAAAATTGTACAACGTCACTTCGAGCTACCTTGGTCAGTGTTTTAGCATAGTATTCAACATTCATTTGACCTACCCGATACACAAAACTGAGTGAAAATAAATCGGTAAAAAGGGGTGGTGCAGAAGGATTCACATCTTTTTCAGAGAATCCCTTAGGAATTGGAAAGTTATCTTTGATGAGAATATCTTTGATTTCATTGATATAGTTATTTGTTAATTGTAATGCTTCCTCAACAATCGGTTTTATTTCAGCATCCTGTATATACGTTATAAAATGCTGGTAAAAACAGATTATGGCGGTATTTTGAATGTAAGTCGTCCATAAAGCGGTCATCTCTGGGGTAGTTAAATCAATCTTATGTTGTTCCATTTTAGCATCGCCTCTTAGCATTATTCTTTTTATAATTTGTGTTTAAAAATACAAATTATGTATTTGTTAAATTAACCTCCCTTACAAAAAGAAAAAGCTGCCGATAATAATGACAGCTTTGATCTTTAACTCTTGCACCCGATCGTTTAAGTGAAAATTCTCACCATCTCTTCACCTGTAACGATTTCTTTAAATGTGTTATTCCAGAAAATGAACCGATTGCTGAAATAGAAAAAATCCTGCACAACACAGGATTTTAATCAAACTTTTATATAAATTTATCAAACTATGTTTTAAAGCCGCATATGCAGCTTCCTCAAATGAGGAAGTTTATTTTAAAAAGCGGCGAACCCATTTTAAGTTTTTATCATTATAGGGCGGGAATAGCAGCGGCACATTTATTTTTGTGCTGGTTTTAAGAATGCTTTTTTCGTGTGAAAAAGTTGTAAAGCTATAATAACCATGGTAAGCCCCGATTCCGGAGTGGCCAACCCCGCCAAAAGGCAATTCAGGATTTGCCAAATGCGTGACGGTATTATTGATGCTTACTCCTCCTGAAGAAATTTCCGTCAGCACTTTTTCTTCTGCTTGTTTATCCGATGTGAAAAGATACAGCGCCAGCGGTTTAGAAAGTTGGTTGATCGATTGGATCGCACCTTCTAAATCAGTATAGGTTAAAATGGGAAGCAGCGGACCGAATATTTCGTCTTCCATGGAAGCGGAATTCCAATCGGCCTCGATTAACGTTGGTTCAATAAAGCGTGTATTCGAATTCGCTTCTCCTCCGAAAATGATTTGATCCTTATCTTTTTCCAGAAGCGTTTTTAAACGATAAAAATGCCGATCATTTACGATCCGGCCGAAATCATTGCTTTTTTCCATATTGGATCCATAAAAGGCAGCAAGGGTGCGCTTCATTTCTTCAATCAATTCTTTTTTTACTTCCTCATGGACCACCAGATAATCAGGGGCCACACAGGTTTGCCCGGCATTTAACATTTTACCCCAGATGATTCGCTTTGCAGCCATTTTTATATCTGCAGTTTGATCAACCATAACAGGGCTTTTCCCGCCCAGCTCAAGAGTAACAGGCACAAGGTTTTTCGCGGCTGCCTCCATAACCATTTTTCCAACAGAAACACTTCCTGTGAAAAAAATATAATCAAATGGCGCATGGATTAAAGATGTATTCGTTTCTATTCCGCCCCGGACCGCACGGATATATGATTGATCAAAAATGCTTTCAATCATTTCTGTAATGACTGCTGAGACATTTGGAACCACTTCAGAGGGCTTGAGAACAGCGCAGTTTCCAGCGGCAATTGCCCCAATAAGCGGCTCAATCAGAAGCTGGAAGGGATAATTGAATGGACCAATAATTAAGACGGTGCCATACGGTTCGTATCGAATTAGGCTTTTTGAAGGAAACAAGGTTAATGGAGTTTTTACCTTTTTTGGCTTCGCCCATTTTTTTAAGTGCTTCATCGTATGGGTAATACTGTTTAACACAAATCCGATTTCGGATGTGTAGGATTCGAAGGGATGCTTTCCCAAATCCTTGTGAAGAGCTTCCGTCATTTGGGCTTCGTATTTAATAACGCCCTCTTTTAATTTTTCTAATTGCTGCAAACGAAAATGAATATCTTTCGTTTGGCCGGAATGAAAGAAATGATGATGTTCCTGAAGAATATCTGTAACCTGTTCTGGTTTTAATTCTGCGTTCGGCGTCATAATCATGATACTCCTTATTTATTTCTGTGCATCATTAAGTGTTTTATGAATTTTAGAGTAACATGCAGAGAACGATTTTTCTAGCAATGCCTCCGGTTGATACATATAACGCCATTGTCTATATCATTTGTTCCAATATGCTTTTGCTTCGTTCTCCATCACTTTTAATCTTTTATAGTAGTCAGGAAACTCGTTAAGATGGGCCAGTGCAATTTTCCCAGTCAAGATTGGGTCATCATCAGTAACATTTGTTTGGCTGGACTGTCTTCCATGTTCAAGTTCAGTATTGACGCCCATCCAAAATTCGTCTATATCAAAGATACTTTTAGAAAAATCAATACCTAAAAGTAAAGCGATAGCGGCTGCTTCCTCTTTAGAAAAGCTTGTTCGGGCAATGTTTAAATGGGTTGCCGGCAAATGATTAGGCTGAATCCTATTTGGATATCTGTTAAGTATGCTTCTGTTGTAGTTATAACAGTTATGCAGAGGGTTCATATATGGGTAATAATAATGCATCATTAATCACTCCTAAAAAGGTAGTTATGAACAATAAAGATGTTCAAACTATAAATCAACTATGTTATACATTCCGTATACTGTGTTTTCGATAACCCGAATTTTTCGAACACAAAGGTCGTTTATAAAAATTTCAACCGTTTTATGAAAATAATCCTGAATCACATGATTAAAAATCCATATTTTCCCGAATAATTGCGGGTAATACATATTTTCATATTCAGGTTTTTTTCCCTCTCGTATAAAAATTTGGGCAGCACCCGGATCGGCGCTGTGTATGACGGTTCCAGGATAATGACCGATTATTACTGCCTCATCATACGGTGTGGGAGTTTGACCAATGAGTTCTACTGTTATCAAACCGTCTGTTCTGAATGCATGAGCTTCGGTAAGCATAAAGTTTCTCCTTGTTTTCACTTTATTGCACTCTATAGTCTTAATGAAACGACCTCCAAAATGGACCCGATTGGTCGATGATCGAAATAATATCGCCAAAGGCTATTGAAAAGGCTGGAAAACCGGCTGCATACGGGGCAATTTCATAAGGTGCAAAATAAATATTTAAACCGTTTTTACTGATATAAAAAGGCTGATCGGCCTGGATGCCTTTGTAGCTCCCATGAAAAACATAGGAATACGTATCACTGTGGCGAATTTGATTGCCAATGATTTCACTAATGATTTTGACATATTGGCTTCCCGGCTTAAATAAATCATTAAAATGATAGATATCCCCATTTTTCAGATCGATATGTGCGTATTTTTTTACAGGTACCCCGTGCGTTGCTCCAAAAGGATAATTATATCCGGTTATTTCAATAACAAGTAAATCTCTTTTATAAAAAGGAACTTCAAAATCTCCGAAATAATTGGACTCGAGCTGCAGATGGGCCGGTGTTTCCTTGATTCCGGATAAATCCTTCAAAAACTGATTAATTTTGCTTAACGTTTTTTGGCTTGCAATCCCGGATATCTCCGGATAGTTAACTAAGAAATCCTTGTTTGGCTTATACTTTTTTTCTAGAACGCTATATTGGTCATTTAATAAAATCTCGTCATTTTGCTTCCAAACAAGCGCCCCGCTTTTTTCAAAATAGAGAAGATGAAAATCGATATTCGCTTTAATAAGCTTTTTATCACAGTGCATCTCTCCGCTCCCGCTGACGGATGGAAGGTCCTCAATCCGATTTCCGTTTTTATCTATAAAAAAGGTATCGTGCTCGTTGTAAGCGGAGGATTTTTCATTCACATATTTGGAGATTCCGCCAAAAATAAATCCGGTGTAATGACGGCCGGAGGTATCGGCTACTCCATACATGGAACCAATAATCGGTTTTTCCGTATCAATGGCTTTACCGATTGCAATCCGGGCTTCGCCGAGGTGCAAAATATCATTGTATGCCGGTTTAAAAATATACTTCCCGGTCCGGTCAATCAGACCGTACTCATCTTCCACATTTACAATTGCACAAGAATCCATAAACGCCTGGACCCCCGTAAATTTTGTTTCGATGACGATGCTGCCCGCTTCATTCAGGTAGCCAAACTTCCCGCCGCTGTTTTTTTGAAAGGCGAGCAGGCCACCCCCATAATAACCAACAAACGGATACTGATAAGTTTTCAGTACTTTTCCGGTCAGATTGATCAATGCATAGGGGCCGCAGTCCATTTTCACAATTGCTTTTCCATCTATGAAATCACTTGCTGATTCGTAGGCTGCCGGCAGAACTTCTTTTCCCCTTTTGTTTAAATAACCGTATAAATAGCGGCCTTTTTCGTCCGTCTCGGCGAATTGCGCCCGCCCTTCCTGAAAATCTCCGATGTAGGAATAGGCTTTAGTAGTAAGCTCTTTTCCGCTTTCATCAATGACTTTATATCTGCCATGATCAATCACGGCTGCGCGCCCTTCCGAAAAGGGATGAATGGTTTCGTACTTTGGTTTGACGATGCTATAACCGTTGGTGTTGATGATGCCTTCTTGACCTTTCAATCTTACAACGGCCAGGCCGTTTTCCTGAAAATCACCGGCGTGATCATAGATGGGCGGTAGTATGAATTTCCCTTTGGAATTAATGTATCCCCATTTGTTCCCGCCAATTTCTTTTACTAAAGCGGGAAAAAGATGGACGCTGCGGTCATTAGAGTAATACTCCTGTTTCGCTTGCTCTGAATGTTCTTTTTGATTGGCCCATACCTGCATTCTTTCCGCATATGAACACGAAGTTTTATCCCCTTGTGCGGACTTTTTCTTTTTCATAAACATCGTCAATTCTCCATTTTGCCTTTTTGCTTTATGTATATGGAAAAAATATAGGGATGTGCCTATAAGAATAAGAAAAGCGCAAGCGCCTTGCCCAGCCCCGATGGTCAAATGTTCTTCGGCCCAAAAAGTCCGCACTTTGACTTTTTGGGCCGAAGGTTATTTGACCCTGAGGGGCTAGGCGCTCCTCGAAAAAGCTAAAGCTTTTCCTTCGTGCGATGCTTCGCTTCCGAAGCTTATTCTTGTGAAGCTGGACAATTCTCAAAGTCCAAACTTTTATACTTTCTTTACTTATTAGAAAAAAGGCTGCCTAACGTGGCAGCCTCCGATAAAAATTTATTAGTGTCCAATATTGGCAGCTTGCGGAATAAGCTGCTTCCATTCATCGTACGTAATGACGGTGTTCCAGTGGCCGGTTACTTTGGCAATAATGACAACAAGGAAGAAGAGTCCTAGAAAGGTCGCCGGAATAACCCATTTGTTCACCTTTTTATTCACAACCGTCATGTTTAATGTATCTTTGATCGGGCAAGCCTCTACGCATGCCATACAGGCGTTGCAATTAAGAGAATTGACCGCCTGTTTCTCGTGAACTCTGATTCTGGACGGACAAACTCTTGTGCACATTTCGCAATTCGTACAGGTATCTTCATTTCTTCTAACCTTTGTTATTCGAAAAATGGAACCAAGGCCGATCAGGGCGCCATACGGACAGAGAAAACGGCACCAAAAGTTTTTAAAGAACAGGGAAAGAAGAACTAAGATCAGAACGACTCCTAAGGAAAATCCGCTGATGTTTAGGAAAAATAGCAGCATTTTCACATCAGAAATTTTATTATAAGGATCATCTAGGAAAATTCTTGCCATATACGGTGACATGCTGTATACCAATCCAACGAAAAACAGTAAAAGCAGATACTTTAGAGGCGTCAGCAGCCAAGCAAGCAATGTTGGAATCTCAAAGTTCCGTTTAAAAATCTTTTTCCCTAAGCTGCCCAGCCATTCACTGAACGTCCCAATCGGGCAAAGCCAGCTGCAGAAAGCACGCCGGAATAAGAGGCCCGAACCGACAAAAAAGATGATCAGGACAAGACCGGCAGGGTGAATCTTATCAAAATAACCGCTCGTCAGCCAAACCTTTAACGCCACTAAGGCACTGATTGGCAAAAATCCTTCGACCGCTGATGGTCTTTCCACAAAAGGATGCTGGCCGGGAGCTTGAAAATGCAGATAAAACTGATAAAACTGAAGACCGACATAAAGTATAAATAACAGAAACAAGGCTTGGACGGCATGTCTGGCAATTTGCACAGGCTTGCGTTTCAATTGCTTCCGATACCACTGCTTTGACTTCATGATGTACCCTCCATTCTTTCGATATCCTAACTATAAAAAATGTGAATGTCCGAACATGTGATATAAATCATCATCCGGTCTTTATTCATAAAGGTTTCACAAAGGCCTTCGCAAAAATTTCATAATTTCATAAGGATTCCAAAATTAGGAGGTTTCTTTTTTTTGAAAAAGTACTTGAAATATTATATAAATATAATATAATCAGACTATCGGATTTTTTAGAAAAGTCACTATTTAAAATCGATGACGAGAACAGTAGCACGCGAATCTTTGACTTTAGAGAGCCGGCGGTTGGTGAGAGCCCGGTGTCAGGTTGCTTGTGAACATCATCTCACCAGATGCAAGGCTGAATTTTTTTTAGTAAGCCTTTGCCGGAACTGTCCGCCGTTAGCATGGACCGCGTATGATGGTACGTTGATCGAGAGCCGCAGATTTTTTCTTTTGCGGAAGTAGGGTGGTAACGCGACTAAGCTCGTCCCTATCCATATAGGGGCGGGCTTTTTATTTTGATCTAAATTCCATCGAATATCATTTTTCTATAATAAAGGAGAGAGAATGATGAAAAAGAAAGATACGTTTTTCGTGGGACTGATGTTATTTTCAATGTTTTTTGGAGCCGGGAACTTAATCTTCCCGCCGTTTTTAGGGATGGGGGCCGGAACATCTTTTTGGCCGGCGATTATCGGCTTTATCATCACGGCTGTCGGTTTGCCGCTGCTTGTCCTGACGGCGATTGCGCTTGTAAAAGACGGTGTAAACACTTTAGGAAGCCGAGTGCATCCGTGGTTCGGTTTGGTTTTTACCGTTATCGTTTATTTATCCATCGGTCCGTTCTTCGGGATTCCTCGGAACGCCAATGTAGCATTTGAAATGGGCTTTAAGCCTTTCTTAAGCGGCGTTTCCGTGAGCAACTCGATGCTCTTGCTTGGATTTACCGTTATCTATTTTGCACTTGTTTATTTGTTAAGTTTAAATCCGTCAAAAGTGGTTGATTATATGGGGCAATTCATTACGCCTACTCTTCTTTTGTCGATCGTTGTTTTATGTGCTGTGGGTTTTGTGAAATTAAATCATCCGTTACAGGCGCCTAATGCAACCTATCAAACTGCTTCATTGTTCAAAGGATTTATTGATGGCTACCAAACAATGGATGCTCTCGCAGCGCTTGCGTTCGGGATCGTCATTTTAACAACATTAAAGAAAAAAGGGGTAAAGGAGAAACGGGAGTTGACCTCCTATACCGTTAAAACCGGTTTGGTGGCGGGAACTGCTCTGGCACTTGTTTATGTGGCGATTGGATTTCTCGGGGCAAAAATGGGCGGTTATGGGACGTTTGAAAATGGGACTGCGTTATTGTCAGCAGCTTCAACGATTTTATTAGGGACCGGGGGTAAGGTCCTGCTCGGCGTCATTTTCACTCTTGCTTGCTTTACGACATGCGTCGGCCTGACGATCGCCTGTGGAGAATATTTTGCAAAAGTGCTGCCGAAGGTAAGTTATCGAATGGTCGTCACAACGGTTACGGCAGTTAGTTTCTTGATTGCCAACTTGGGCTTGAATCAGATTATTTCCATCTCGATTCCGTTCCTGGTTATGGCCTATCCGTTAACGATCGTTTTGGTGACAATATCGTTTTTCCATCGTTTTTATCGCGGATCGCATAAGGTTTATGCTTTTTCGATGCTGTTGACAGGTTTAGTCAGCTTGAGTGACGGATTGAAAATGTTTGGTGTGAAGCTTCAGTTTATTCAATCCATGATTGATGCCCTGCCGCTGGCATCTGTTGGTTTAGACTGGGTTGTTCCTGCTGCAGCCGGTGCTGCCGTCGGTCTGGTTTGGGATCGCCTCCGTGTTCGTTTGGGTGCCGAATCCGATTCTCTGCAAAAGGCATCTTAAAAAGGAAAGGGGCTTGGAGATGTTTCCAAGCCCTTTTTATGTATCCGCCGGGTTATTTGGACATTTTCCTTGGGCCCTGAACCAGTTTTGTCCTTAATATTGGTTTTTCGGACATTTCCCTTGGCTCCTGAAACGGTCTTGTCCTTAATATTGTTTTGTCGGACATTTCCCTTGGCTCCTGAACCAGTTTTGTCCTTAATATTGGTTTTAAGGACATTTCACTTGGGCCCTGAACCAGTTTTGTCCTTAATATTGGTTTTAAGGACATTTCACTTGGGCCCTGAACCAGTTTTGTCCATTATATTGTTTTTAAGGACATTTCACTTGGGCCCTGAACCGGTTTTGTCCTTAATATTGTTTTGTCGGACATTTCACTTGGCCTACGAGCCGGTTTTGTCCTTAATATTGTTTTGTCGGACATTTCACTTGGCCTACGAGCCGGTTTTGTCCTTAATATTGTTTTGTCGGACATTTCAACGGTTTCCTTTACCCGCTTTGTCCTATAAAAGGGCCGCAGCTGCCGCCTGCCGATTACCTTTCAGCGGCAAAAATAATTCCGTTCTGCTTTCTTGATTCTTCCGTAATCTTCAAAACCGTCCTGCTCAATCGCTTCAGCTCTTCATACGCAAGCTGATCGTTCGATGCGATGATATTTGCGATATTTTGGCATTCATAAACCATATCTTTTTCTTGCAGCGGCACGCTGATCACATGGCTCTCCTCGGTATGGCTATCATAATATTCAATCTGTGATATCGGCGCAGCATCATCAAGGACAAACGTCCCTTCCTCGCCGTGAATCTCGCACAAAATCGTAGAATGAGAAACCTTTGAGCAAAGAATCGTACAAACAAAGCCTTCATATTCTAACACGAGCGTCCCGCTTCCATCGACACCGCTCCTTAAAACCACGGGATGATAACTCGCTTTTTTCGGAGCCCCGAACAAGCCAACCGCTAAATTCAGCGGGTACACCCCTAAATCCACCAGCGCCCCTCCTGAGTATTCAGCTGAAAAGATATTCGGCTCTTCCCCCTGCAAAAACAAATCATAGCGGGATGAATATTTAATATATGGCAAAATGGCACTCCTAATTTCCCCCGCCATTGACAGCTTTTCCTTTAAAATTTTAAAATTGGGCGTATGGATATTGCGGACGGCTTCAAACAGAAAAACCCCATTTTCTTCCGCCAGCTTGATTGCGGTATCCCATTCAGTTGTATTGGAAAAAATGGGTTTTTCACAAATAACATGCTTTTTATTTTTCAAAAAAATCAGCGCTTGTTCAAAATGAAGTGAATTAGGCGAAGCAATATAGACCGCATCAATCCGGTCGCTTGCTGCCATCTCCTCCAAATCGGTAAAAATAGTGGAGGCATTATATGTATCTGCAAGCATTTGGGCATTTTCCTCCGAGCGGGAATATACAGCTGCCAGCTTCCACTCATCGCTTAAATGTGCAGCTTCTATAAAGGACGATGTAATCCATCCTGTTCCGACTGTTCCAAAATTGATCATCTTTTCTGCTCCCTTCACGCTAGCTAATTTTATTTTACTCTTTTTCGCGGCAAAATAGCGGTGCCTTTCGTCAAGAATTGTCAGGATTAATGGAAAAAATTTAATATTTATGTTATATAAGTAGTACAGATAATGAAAGAGGTTGAAAAAAGTGGACAATAATTCGTCTAATTTTATTAAAGATATTATGATTCAAGATTTGGAAACAGGCAAGCGCAGTACCGTTGTCACTCGTTTTCCGCCTGAACCGAATGGCTATTTACATATTGGCCATGCCAAATCCATTATTATCAATTTTGGCTTGGCAGATGAATTTAATGGAAAAACGAATTTACGCTTTGACGATACCAACCCTTTGAAAGAGGATATTGAGTTTGTTAACTCCATTAAAGAGGATGTCCAATGGCTCGGGTTTGAGTGGGACGGATTATTTTTTGCCTCCGATTACTTCGAGGAAATGTACAGCCGCGCCGTGCTGTTAATCAAAAAAGGACTTGCTTATGTGGATGACTTGTCTGCTGACGAAATTCGTGAATATCGCGGCACCTTAACCCAACCTGGGAAAGAAAGTCCATACCGAAACCGCTCCATTGAAGAAAATCTTAATCTTTTTGAAAGAATGCGCAGCGGGGAGTTTGGAAACGGTGAAAAAGTGCTTCGGGCAAAAATTGACATGAGCTCACCAAACATCAATCTTCGTGACCCGGTCATTTATCGGATTGCCCATGTGACACACCATAATACGGGAGACAAATGGTGCATTTACCCAATGTATGCTTTTGCCCATCCGCTTGAGGATGCGATTGAAGGCGTTACTCACTCAATTTGTACGATTGAGTTCGAAGACCAGAGGCCATTGTACAACTGGATTGTCGAACATTGTGAAATGGAAAGCCAGCCGCAGCAAATTGAATTCGGCCGTTTAAATATTACCAACACCGTCATGAGCAAGCGGAAGCTGAAACAGTTAGTAGAAGAAGGCTATGTCGACGGCTGGGATGACCCGCGGATGCCAACTCTTTCCGGAATGCGCCGAAGAGGCTTTACGCCGGAATCAATCCGTGAATTTGTAAAGGAAACCGGGGTTTCAAAAGGATCCGGTGCCGTTGATTCGCAAATGCTTGAGCATTTTGTCCGTGAAGATTTAAAGTTAAAAGCACCGCGGACAATGGGTGTAATTAAGCCTTTAAAAGTCGTCATCACCAACTATCCTGAAGGACAAGTCGAATGGCTGGATGCGGAAATTAATCCGGAGAATCCGGAAATGGGAATACGAAAAATCCCGTTCTCCCGTGAAATTTATATTGAGCAGGATGATTTCATGGAAGATCCGCCGAAAAAATATTTCCGCTTGTTCCCGGGCAATGAAGTCCGTTTGAAGCACGCTTATTTTATTAAATGTGAAGAATTCATTAAGGATGAAAACGGTGAGGTTGTTGAGCTCCGCTGCACATATGATCCCGTAACGAAGAGCGGAACAGGCTTTACCGGACGCAAAGTGAAAGGGACGATTCACTGGGTCGAAGCAAGCATGGCAGTTCCGGCTGAATTCCGTTTATATGAGCCGCTGATTTTAGATGAAGATGCGGATGATTCCGATGAAGCCAAAACATTCTTGGATCATGTTAATCCGCATTCCCTGGAAATTCTTGAAGGCTTTGTGGAGCCAAATATGAAGGAAGTACAAGTTCAGGATAAATTCCAATTCTTCCGGCACGGCTATTTTAACGTCGATCCGAAAAATACGACAGCAGACAAGCCTGTCTTTAACCGGATTGTCTCACTGAAGAGCTCGTTTAAACTATAATATATTGCAAAAACCAGGCTGAAATGGCCTGGTTTTTTACTTTTTCAGGAAAAGTTCAGCTTCGACTAGTAGATATCTGCCTATTCCCGGATTTATCTACCCATTTCCCGAATATATCTACCTATTTCCCAAAGATATCGACATTTGGGGCGGCTAGGATTCCTTTCCCCTGAGCAGGGCCGGCACCTCCAAAATAACTTTTGTGCCCTCACCCGGAGCCGAGTGGATGGACAATTCGCCTCCAACGGCCCGAGCCCGTTCATCCATACTGAATAAGCCAACCCCTGATAAGGAACGGTCCCAGACAAAGCCTTTGCCTTTATCCTCGATCATGACTCTGACGACTTCATCCATTTCCCTGATCGTTACAACAGCTTGCCCCGCTTCGGCATACTTGCGTACATTCGTTAAAGCCTCCTGGATGACGCGGTAAATGGTCGTCTCAATGCTCCTATCGAGCCGGCCGCTTAAGACACAATCAAAATAAACATCAATATGATAAGAATTGGAAAAACGGGACAAAAAAGTCCGGGTTGCCGGAACAAGGCCGAGATCATCAAGAACAGCCGGCCGCAGCTCCCAGGAGATATCACGGATTTCCTCAATTAACTGCGCCGCTTCTATCTGCATTTGCTCAAGCAGCGGGTGATCGAACTCCGCCAGCAAGCGGTTAATGGTAATCAGGTGGCTGTACAAGTTCTGGCCAATCCCATCATGCAAATTTTGCGAAAGGCGTTTCCTCTCCTCTTCCTGAATATCAATAACCCCTGACCTCATTTTTTGCAGTTCTTCCTCCGCCCGCTTTCGTTTCGTAATCTCATATCGGATTGATAAATATTGATAAGGGCGGCCGTGCTCATTTAAATATGGGACAATCGTGGTATCAACCCAATAGTAACTGCCATCTTTGGCTTTATTGCGGATTTCTCCTTTCCAGACCTCGCCGGAACCAATCGTCCTCCACATTTTTTTAAAAAAATCCCTTGAGTGATAACCGGAATTGACAATCCGATGATCCTGACCAAGCAGCTCTTCCCGTGAATATTGAGAGATGTGGCAAAACTGGTCGTTTACATATGTAATGATTCCCCTGGTATCCGTAATCGCCACAATTGATGATACATCAAGAGCAAATTTTAAATCGAGCAGCTCCTGCATGGATTTTTTTAATTCCGCTTCAAGATCATCCATCCTGCCGGAAGGATGCATTTTTTCGTTATCCACACTTTTAGCCTCCCGAGTCAAATTACGAGATAATCCTTTAAGAGTTTTTCGAGCAGCAGTGCCGATTCCTTCACCATTTCTTGTTCTTTTTCTGAAAAAGAATATTGCTCTCTTCTGCCGACCAATAATACTCCCTTTGGAACAGAATGGAAATATAATGGAACTGCATAAGAGGCAATCATTTTTTCAGCCAGCATAATCGGATGCTCAATTTCTTTTCCGGTTATATCATGGGGAAAATCTTGAATCATCATCGGACTTCCGCTTGAAATGACTTTCCCGGCAATCCCTTTCCCGTACCGGACAGTGATTCGCTTATACTTGTCATTCAAATTCCCGGAAGCATAGCGCCACCTGATATCAGGCCCCGTTTCATTTTGGATGGCAAGCCCGACAAACTCACAGCCAATCTTCTGCTTTAACTGAATGCATATTTCAGCAACTGGTTGCCACTCTGTATTTTCTGTCATCCTAGGCTAGTCTCCTTATAATCCAAAGCTTACCAGTCCTTTTTTGAGGGCATATTCCACGAGTTCAGGGCGCGTCTTCATTTGCAGCTTCTCCATGACATTTCCTTTATGGGTCTCAACTGTTTTGACACTGATGACCAGCTGTTCGGCAATTTCCTTGTTGGAATATCCTTTGGCTATCAGAGTCAGAACCTCTTTCTCGCGATCAGACAAATGATTGAGCGAATCGGTATTGTCATGTTTCATTCCTTCGATGTATTCTTCCATGAGCCGTTTAGTTGCCGAAGGATGCAGATAGGCGTCCCCCTTTGCTACCGATTCGATTGCCGACATCAGCTCATCGTGAGGAGCGCTTTTCAAAATACAGCCTGATGCCCCTGCCTGAATGGCTCTAAATAAGTATTCTTCATCATCGTGCATCGTTAAAATCAAGATATTGACTTCCGGCATTAATTTCTTTAGCTCGGCTGTGGCGGTCAAGCCGTCTTTGCCATGCGGCATGCTTAAATCCATGACCACCACATTCGGTTTTAATTTCAACGCCTTTTGAATGCCCTCATTGCCTTCCGAGGCTTCGCCGATTACTTCCATTAAAGGGTTTGTGTTTAATAGCATTGTGAGCCCCATCCGCACAACGGCATGGTCATCAACTAAGAGGATTTTAATCAAGCTGTTCTCTCCTTTCTATTAAGGGAAGAGATAGTTCAATCGATGTTCCTTCACCTATTTTAGAAGTGATATGACAATGGCCGCCGGCAAGAAGCATTCTTTCTTTCATTGCTGCCAATCCGGAAAAAGATTTTTCCCCGGAAAGTTCGTCAGCTTGGAAGCCGCTTCCAAAATCTTGAATAGACACCGTTAAACACTCATCAGTCCAGCAAAAATGAATATTTACACTAGATGTATCGGCATATTTTGCAATATTTGCAAGGGCTTCCTGACAAACACGGAAAACAGCAATATTATTTTTGCCAGGAATAGAACGTTCCGCTCCGGTTGAATCTAAATGGACAATGATGCCGAATGTAGAGGTGTACAGTTTGCAATAGCTTTTGACGGCCGCCAGGAGACCGAGCGTTTCGAGTGTCGGCGGGTGCAATTCGACCGAAAGAAGCCTCAGCTCTTGTATCGTTTTTTCCAGCAATTGAGCCATTTCACGGGAGTATTGTTGCATTTCCGGCTTCACGACGCTTGACTCGATTACCTTTAGTCCGGTTAATACGCTGTAAAGGTTTTGTCCAACGCCCTCATGAAGCTCGAGGGCAATTCGTTTAATTTCCTCTTCCTGAGATTGAATGATATAGGAGCTGATTTGGTTCAAAGGCTGTTTTTCCACGCCGGGGTCCCCCCTTGCAAATAAGCATTTGTGATGAATTGGTGCTGTTTATCTTACCTATTTTGGCTTATCTTTGCCGATTTTCCAACCCGATTTACGGGAATTCTACAAAGTTCACAATGAATTCAACGAATGTCACAAGGATTTCTACAAAGTTCACAATGAATTCAACAAATATCACAAGGATTTCTGCAAAGTTCACAAGGAATTCTACGAATGTAACAATTCCCCCTCATTTTGGTTATAGCCGAAAGTCCATTATTAACGAAAAAAGGCAGGCTTTTATGAAAAGACCTGAACCTTTTTTAAAGAATATTGCAGGCCGCTTTCTTTATCATAGGCGGACCATTCGGTTTTGGTTTCAGAAACCTCACTTGAAAGCGGCACAGCAAGAAAGTAAACATCATCAAAATAAAAGCGGATATGTGTCTGATCAGGACATAGCTGAATTTTTTTGATGTTTTTTTTCACCACTGGCGCCTGATCTGTTCCCTCTGTATCGTGAATCGTAATTTCGACGGGTGTTCCGATAAACCGCATAAATTTTTCCATATCAATGGGTTCCACAGCTCGTACACCCTCTCGTATTAGGGTAGATAAACATTTTGTAGCCTAGCAGGTAATCCCAAAATTCGGCGGCTGCATGGTCTTCAAGGAATTGAATGGTCTCGTCTTCTGAACCCCAGTCACTCATTCCTTTTACTTCCGCGATCACCATTTCCGCATCCTCTATTATCTTTTCCTCCAGATACCAATTTAATCTTTTTCCCTGAAAAAGCTGGCCCAGTATCCCATCAATTTCGGAGGAAAAGCTGCCGGTATGCTTGCGGACAAAACAAAAATCAAGATACGTCTCGCTATTCATCATGGCCGGCACCCTTCATTGCCTTTTGATCCATCTTATAAATCACAAATGCGGCTCCGAACAAAAGAATATTGATAACCGCAGCAATCAGCGAATTGCTAAAATGCTCAAAAAAATACTGATGCACCATGTACTGCGTAAAGATGATATTTAACATTAATATGGCTAATAACAGTCCGACATTTACATAGCTACGCTTCATATCGATTCACCCTCACCGCATAAACGGCGCCATTATCTACCTTCACTTGGATTTCCGGAAGCGGACGTCTCGGCGGTCCGGCAATCGGCTCGCCTGTTTTTACATCAAATTTGCCGTGATGACACGGGCAGAGCATCTCTTCTTTCTCTTTTTCCCAAAAAACAGGACAGCGCAAATGCGTGCACGCATTTTGATAAGCGACATATTTATTCTCGGAAAGCCGAATCAAGATGGCGCTGTCATGCTCGCCTGGAAACGCAAAGTCGACAGCATCTCCTACAGCGATGGATTTCACATCGGTTATTTTCTTTTTTGGGTAAGATTTATTCGTTAAACCGGCTAATTCTTTTGCAGCAACCGCCCCCCATGGCAGGGAGGAGATCGCAAAAACTCCTGCTGCACCAACGAGGGTTTTCATAAAGCCGCGGCGGTCCAGCTTGCGTTCATTGTTTCGATTGATATTATGGGTGTAGTTATCTTCGTTAAACGGGATTTTATTATTTTTATCGGTCATCTTAATCCCTCCTAGAACAATTTTGTGACGCCCTGAAGGATCCCAGGGAGATTCACTCTAACATTTGTTTCATTTTCCAAGTAAGGCATGCTCGTAACCCATTTGCCATTATCAAGACGATTAAATTGTTTTTGTTTCGCTTCAATTTCTTCATCTGTCAGCCATTGCAAGGTGTTAGACGGGCAGACGCTCGCGCACATCGGCGGAATTCCGTCCTTCGAGCGGTCAATGCACAAGTCACACTTATACATGAGATTCTGCTCGGTATCAAATTTCGGAATACCGTACGGGCAGGCAATCGTGCAGTTTTGACAGCCGATGCATTTTTCCACAAGGGCCGAAAGAACGGCACCTGTTTCGTGGATTTGAATCGCCTGGGCCGGACAGCTGCGCGCGCAGGCAGGGTTGACGCAATGAAGGCACATAAGAGGCATCGTCTGCCGATTCACAAGCGGGTTAACATCATACACATAGTTGCGGTTGCGCTGCTCATGGCCTCCGCACTGCGTGCAGGCCGCTAAACAAGAGCGGCAGCCAATGCAGTTTTCAAGTTCTAAATACAGCCTCTTTTTCATTTATTGCACCTTCTTTACTGCTAGTTTTTCAATTTGTGCGGCACAAGCTTTGAATTCCGGCATTCTTGAAATCGGGTCAAGAGCAGGAATGGTTAAGAGATTAATAGATTGTTCATGTCCAAAATGGTAAGGAACAAATACGGTATCTTTACGGATGGCTTCCGTAATTTTCACTTTATAAACTGCCTCACCTCTTCGAGTGAACAGGCGGACTCGTTCTTCATGTTCAATATGGTATTTAGCGGCTGTTTCCGGGTGAACCTCTACATATGGTTCCGGACACATATCGCGTAAAAATTGAATTCTTCTGGTTTGGTTTCCTGATAAATAGTGGAACACAACCCGTCCCGTCGTTAAGCGGAGCGGATAGGTCTCATCCGGCTCCTCTGCAGGAGGACGATATGGAAGCGCGCAAATTTTTGCTTTTCCATCAGGATGATAAAACTTTTTATCCAAGAACATATGAGGTGTACCCGGGTCGCTTTCATCTTTACAAGGCCAGAATACGCCATCCTGCTTGTCAATTTTATCCCATGTAGCTCCGTAGTAATCCGCATAGCCGCCTTTGGAGGCTAAACGGAATTCATCAGCGACATCTCTTGCTGTTTTAAGATGGGAGAAATACTTGCCTCTGCCCATTTTTTCAGCAAGCTCCACTTGAATCTGCCAGTCAGGCTTAGATTCGCCAAGCGGTTCCTGGGCTTTGTTGATTTTAATAATCCGGCCTTCCAGATTTGTAACCGTTCCTTCGTCCTCTGACCATGTAACGGTAGGAAGAACGACATCTGCAAATTCAGCTGACTCAGACAGATAGAAATCGGCGCAAACCATAAAGTCGAGTCCTTTAAGCGCTTTGCGGACAAAATTTTGATTCGGTGCCGAAACAGCCGGGTTGGAACAAAGCAAATATAAGGCGCGGATTGTTTTTTGCTCCATCAGTTCAAACATTTCATAAGCAGAAACACCAGGCTGCGGCATTTCTTCCGGAGTAATACCCCAGACCTGACAAACTTCCTCCACATGCTTTGGATTGGTGAGTTTGCGGTAACCCGGCAGCAAGTCCGACTTTTGTCCGTGCTCGCGGCCGCCCTGGCCATTCCCCTGGCCGGTAAAAGTGGCAACGCCTGCTTTCGGACGCCCAATTTTTCCGGTTACCAAAGCCATATTTGTATAGCCGGAAACGTTATCGACACCTTTATGCTGCTGCTCAATGCCGCGGGCAAACAGGACGATGGCATTAGGCGCTTTCCCGTAGATCTCAGCTGCGCGAATAATTTTTTCCTTAGCAACGCCGGTTAACTCACTCGTATATTCCGGTGTAAATTGTTTTACAAGTTCTTTTGTTTCTTCAAAGCCACTTGTATGATTTTTAACGAATTCTTCATCCACATGGCCATTTTGAATCAATAGATTTAAAATGCCGTTAGCAAGGGCTAAGTCAGTTCCTGGTCTCAGATCTAAGTGAACATCCGCACGGAGGGCGATCGGAGTTTCACGCGGGTCCGCTACAATCAAGTAACCCCCGCGTTCCTGCACATGCCAAACACGGAACATCGAAGTAGGATGGCACTCTGCTGTGTTGCTGCCAGCGATGAATAAGCAGTCTGTTTCATGAATGTCTGTCCAAGGAAGCGTTGACCCTCGGTCGACTCCAAAGGAACGGAGGAAACCGCCGGCTGCACTTGACATACAGAAGCGTCCGTTATAGTCGATATAGCGGGTTTGCATTGCAACCCTTGCAAACTTTCCTGTTAAATAACATTTTTCATTGGTCATGGAAACACCGCTAAAAACAGAAAGTGAATCTTTACCGTAGTTCGTTTGCAATTCGGTGAATTTTTTCGCAATCAAATCGTAAGCTTCTTCCCAGCTTGCTTCACGGAACCCTTTTGTTGTTCCTTTTAAGGAAGCATCATCCCGGATTAAAGGTTTTAAGATACGATCAGGATGATTCGTTTGCTGATAAGCGGTTACCCCTTTCGGACACATCTTGCCGACGTTGACCGGCCATTCATAGCGAGGCTCGACCCCGACAATTTTGTTTGTTAATGTATTGACCCGCAGGTTCATTCCGCACTGCATTCCGCAATAGGAACAATGGGTTTTCACAAGCGTCTCATTCGGATGGACGACGTTTTCAATTTCTCTAAAAAACTTATCCCTTTGCATTCTGGTTTGCCTCCTTGACCTTTATCTCGTGAGTAGGAATTCCTGAGAATCTCGAAATCCGGTATTTTCTGCGGCACGGAAGGCATAATTCC
The DNA here is from genome assembly GCA_964484065.1 of uncultured Bacillus sp. Lineage (GTDB taxonomy): Bacteria > Bacillota > Bacilli > Bacillales > Cytobacillaceae > JAEVLT01. The sequence continues at coordinate 11,879 of CAZAEW010000018.1, read as the reverse complement.
GCTAGATGGAAGCCTTCATTCATTTTAAAATCAATATCATTCGTACTGAGAACACCGATGACATCATTGGATTGTTCCACTGAAACAAAGTGGTCCCCGCACACTTTGCATTTTTTCAGATTTTGTTCTCCGTAATGTTCGCGATAGTTTCTTGCCAAAACGCTCATTGGACGGAATGGAATATGAGCCAGTTTTCCAAATGGAAGATAGACGAGCGTTACAATAACGGCAAACTGATGAATCAGTGACATTACTGGCTGACCGTAGCCATGCATGACAACATTCATAAACGTTAATAACAAACCGGTAGTGGAAACAAATAACAGCATATATAATGGAAGGAAATCATACATAAACTTTTGTTCTGCTCTGGCCTGAAGGTTTTTGATGCGGCGGTATAATGCCATGCTGACGCCTGCAATCACCATAACAGCCGTAATATTCAATGCATTGTAAAAGAAGAAGGCCAAGATCCCGTCTGCTTTTACCTTCATCAGGTTCATACCTAAAGCGACAACTGTGTAATAACCGTTGTCATCCATCGTAAAGTACATCCAGCCAAATACGAGCGGGAATGTCACGAAGCAGGATAAAATGCAGCCCCAGCCGATCAGGATATGCTGCGTCCAGCGGTAGATTCCGCGATTCCAAATAAAGTTATAAATCGCTAAATGATTAACGGAAGTTTTCGCTGTGTTTTTTCGAAATAACAGCTTTAAACCTTTTTTAATAATAATTTTGGTGGGTGGTCTTTCCCCCCACGCGATGAACCGGTAAAAGAATCCGCCGAGAAACACAATCGTTCCGACCATATATCCGTATAAATTCAAGTCGATGTGTGTAAACATTCTTGTTCCGATAAACGTTAATATGGCAAGCCCGGCAATCGATAAAAACATGGACTTGGCAAAGTGCGATGCAAACGCATCGTTGATTGTATGCCCCGGTTTTTGCTGTGATGAAGTTTTTGCCTGCATCGAAAGTTCCTCCTCAAAAAAAATAACACTATCGTTTTTCATAAATCCATTTTATGAAAAACAGCAGTGTTATCTGTATCGGGGAACTCCCCCATCATGAGGGGGAAATCCCCCGATATCTTTTATTTTTGTACAAAAATTTGTCACAACTCAATTTTTCTTCGGTATTTTTTGGTCCAGGAGTAGAACAGCAGCAAGAAACCAATCAAAAGCTGCAAGGTAAAAGCTGCGGAGTCCCAAAACGGCAGACCGGTGATCGATGATTCAAAGCCGGGAAGAATTTTTTTGATCGCAAAAAATAATTGCGGAATATAAAAAAGGATATAAAGAGAAATGGAAATAGCCACACCGGCAAAATAAAAGATCGAATACCATAGTACCGTTTTTCGCTCATCTTCAAAGACCGCTTCGTCCGGACCTGATTTTTTCAGAGAAAGGAGGTTTCTGATCGCTTGCTGAGCGTTTTCCATAAGGTTATAACAGCCTGTGCTATTTTCAAAAAGATAATATAAATCTGTTTTCATATAGATACATAACTGGTAAAGCAGGCGGAGAACTGTGTCTAAGACAATCATGCGCAAAATGCCGAGAAACAGCGCCGGGCCTTGTGAAAATGCCAATTGTCCCATCAATGCTAAAAAAAGGATGACTGAATCAAAGCATAGTCCAGCTAAGTATAATACGTTCCGATCTTTGGAGGGAAGCTTCCATACCGATGACATATCTGTTTCAAGGACAACCAAAAATAATCGGTGACCGATTTCAAGTTTTGTCGGCTGATTATACGATCTGATTGCCAAAACATGCCCCATTTCATGGATGAATACGAAAACGAAGGTAATAAGCAGCCATGCCGGGATGTTGAATAGCATGTATTTAGAGATAAAAACGTCCTTGTAGTGCGGGAATAGTTCAGGATGAATGAAGAAAATTGCTAGATTGACTAGAAACAGCAGTAAATAAAGAACTTTAGTTATGTCATTAAAGAACACCTTTCCTACTTTTTGAGGGATCCACTGAAATCCAGGTACCTGCTGATTTTTCTTCGCTAACTCGATTTTAAGTCCATCGATCTCTTCAACAAGTCCCGCTTCAAGCAATTGCCCGGAAAACTCCAGCAGGTTTACGTCCTCGTCAGGATATTTGATTGTCAGTTGTTCTTCAATTTCTCCTAAGGATACACCGTCTTGGATCAGTTTGATAGCGTCAATACAGATCTCTGGCATTTCGTAGAACTCGCCCGAAGCCGGATCCTCAACAATAAAATTCTTTTGATCCTTGCGAATCGTAAGCGGAATCAATTTTAGGTTAGATGTGGTCCTGAGCTGCATAATAACACCCTTGTTTTTTTATTTGTAAAATTAAATAGGGATGCTAAGCATAAAGCAAGCATCCCTTACTATTCCAAAGATTTTTACAAGAAGTTGCACCACCAGCATGTTGTTTTTACCTTTTTCAACTTTTTGATTTTCATATTTGTTCACCTCCAAGTTGCTCTGCTTTTATATCCAAAGGGTAACTTTTATGAATGTTAACCCATATTGGAAAAATTTTATTAAATTCCTCTACTAATTTTGGATCAAATTGAGTGCCTCTTGCATCATTAATTCGATTAAAGGCTTCTTGAACGGATAATGCTGCCCGATAAGATCTTGACGATGTCATTGCATCAAATGCATCTGCTAATGCCGTAATCCTTGCACGGAGTGGGATCTCTTCACCTTTCAATTGATCAGGATAACCAGTCCCATCCCATCGTTCATGATGAGAACGTATTACACAAATATCATTTTCCAGTCCTATTACATCTTGGACTGCATCAGCTCCCACGGCAGGGTGGGTCTTAATAATTTCAAATTCTTCATTAGACAGTCTTGCAGGTTTTAACAAGATCCGGTCAGGAACATGCACTTTCCCTATATCATGCAGTAAACAAGCATTGTAAAATGACTTTAACTCGTCATCTGTAAATGAATGGACTGCCTTAGCAAGTTCCAGTGCGTATCTAGCAACCCTTTCACTATGGCCCCTTGTATACGGATCTTTCAATTCAAGGACTGCAATAACCCCTTTAACAATTTCCCCTAATTGTTTGTCATATGCCAACTTAATGGATTGAACAAAACCAATAATGCGTTTTAAAAAAATGTATGCCACAATGGCCAATATGACAAGTAATAAAATTGGGACAACAACAACGGATGAATGTACAATAAGACCCATTAAGATATATCTACCTATAATCACTGCCGAAGTAACCCAAAAATATCTTGTATTAATAAATAAGGGTGTGGTCAGTATTAGGAATATCTCAACAACATTTCCACTTGCGAAATGCGCCTTAGTTTCATAGTAGGTAAATATATCAACAAACAATGTTGTAAGAATATAGCTAATAGAATATAGATACTTAACATAGTAGTGTTTATTGTGTTTTATTAAAAAAATGGCGACAGGAACTAAACATAAAACCACTACATAGGTAAAGTAGCTGATCATATTAGGAAAACCAATTTTTCTATGTTCGATAAACGCAGGAAGAAAGTAGTAATAAAAGGAATCATATCCTATTAAAATAAAATAAAAGAAGATTAGAAACCATTTAACCGTCCTTCGTTCTTCTAAAGTTAGTGTATTATTATACAAGGTTTTTTCCATTGATATACCTCGAATTTTATATTAGATTAATGGTTTTAATTGTACTTTAAATATAATTTACCTAAACTTTCAAATAAAATCCACAGGATTTCGACTTTCATTTGTAATATTCCGTTCCCTTAATTCGAATTAATTGGCAAAATTACATTTACTTTTGTGCCATTTCCCACACTGCTCTCAAAATTTAAAGTTCCCTTATGGTCATTAATGATTTGATTTGTAACCAACAATCCTAATCCCGTTCCATCTTTTTTGGTAGTATAGAACGGGTCACCCAAGTTAAGGATATTCTCCTCAGGTATTCCGCAGCCTTCATCCTGAATAGATATATACATTTTTGTTCCATCAAGTACTTTTATGTTAATTCCAATTTTCCCTCCATCAGGCATAGCTTCAATCGCATTTTTAATTAAATTAATAAACACTTGCTTTAGCTGCTTTTCATCACATTCAAGCGGCGGGAGCGGACCCCTCATGGTTGTCTCAATGTTTACTTTTTGTCTTTCTGCCTGCTGCTGAGTGATCGACAGCGTGTAGGCTATAATTTCTTCAATACTTGCTTTTTCAAAGTGAAGAGCTTTTGGTTTACCAAGATACATTAAATCATTAACAATCGAATTAATCCGATCAATTTCTTGAATCATGATTGGATAAAAATCATTGGTGTTTGGGTATCTCTCATTTTGCAGTTGAGTAAATCCTTTTAAGGAAGCTAATGGATTCCGTATTTCATGGCCTATCGCGGCAGCCATTTGACCGATAACAGCCAATTTTTCTTTTTGACGAAGTTCTTCATGTATTTTTGTAATCGTCCTAAGATAAGAGGTGAATCGATTTAAGATTATAAATGCAATCCCCAATAGGACCAGAAAAATGACAATCGGTAGCAATGGCCGGTTATCATGCAGGATGATGGCAAAGAAAAGGTATTTCCCAATAAAAGAGCAAGCAACTGCCCAAAAAAATCTTTTATTTATAAATATCGGTGTAAAAAGAACAAACAGTACTTCAACAATGTTACCCGCATCAAATTCTTTTGTACTCCCCAGATAGATAAATAAAGTATTTATCGTATCAAGAATGATATAGCTTATTAAGTAAAAGTATTTGACCGTAAAAACTTTCCCTCTTTTTACCAAGTAAATAGCTATAGGCAATAAAGCAATGATTAAAACATAAAGCCATATACCTAAACCTTTTTTAGGAAGGCCGTATTCCATTCCTTTTGTAAGTTTTGGAAGGATAAAATCATAAAAAATATCGAAACCAAAAAGGAAAATATAAAACAGCCATAGAAAAAGTTTTAAAGTCTTTTTCTCTTCTAAAATTAATTTCAAATTATCAATTCCTTCATTCATCAGTAGACTCTCCAAAATATTAAGTGGTATTCTTTTCTAATGTATTTATTTTACCATCTTTATTATGGGATGATTACATAATTTGTGTAAAATCGATGATTTTCGACATATTTCGCTCAAAAAAAAGAACTTACCCATAATGGCTAAGTTCTTTTTAATATCCTTTTAACTGATTTTTCTAGCTCTCACTTGCTCTTCATTCAGTAAAGAATGTTTCCTTCCATATCCAAAATAAACAGTTAAACCGATTACCAGCCAGACAAAGAAGCTGATCCATGTTAATGATGGTAATTGAAGGGCCAAGTATCCGCAGAATATGAACGCTAAAATTGGAATCCAGGGTACAAAAGGAACCTTGAAGCCGCTAGTTGGAGCGCCTTTCGTTTTACGCACATAAAGGATACCAACTGAAACGGTCATAAAAGCGAATAACGTCCCGATATTTGTTAATTCAGCAAGTCTTCCAAGCGGAACCAGTCCAGCAAAAATAGAAACAAGTACACATGTAATCCAGGTATTTAACACAGGCGTCTGCGTTTGTTTATCTACTTTAGACAAAACCTTTGGCAGCATGCCGTCGCGGCTGATGGCATAGAACAAACGGGTTTGACCGTAAATCATAACAAGTAAAACCGTTGTAATCCCGGCAATCGCACCCAGCGAAATGAAACCGGCAGCCCAATCCTGATGGATATAATTAAGGGCAAATGCCACAGGGTTTTTAACATCTAAGTGAGTGTAAGGAACGATACCCGTTAAAATAGCTGAAACAATGATGTAGAGAACCGTACAAACAAGCAATGAAGCAATAATCCCAATCGGCATGTTCCGCTGCGGATTTTTTACTTCCTCAGCTGCAGTTGACACAGCATCAAAGCCAATATAAGCGAAGAATACGGTTGCAGCACCGGTAGCTACTCCTTTAAAACCAAACGGCATGAACGGAGTCCAGTTAGAAGGTTTTACATACCAAACACCGACTGCAATAAATAATATAACAACAGCTAATTTAACAAGAACGATAATCGAGTTAAATCGCGCTGACTTTTTTACACCTTGAATTAATAAAAATGAAATGAGGAAAGTAATTAAAATGGCTGGTAAGTCAATATATGTGCCATTTGCAGGATCATAGGCACTCGTTAATACTTTTGGAAAGTGGATTCCAAATCCGGCTAACAATCCCTGAAAGTATCCTGACCATCCGCTGGCAACAGCAGAACAGGCAAGTCCATACTCAAGGATTAAGTCCCAGCCTAAAATCCAGGCAACTAATTCTCCAAATGTAGCGTAGCTGTACGTATATGCACTTCCAGAAACAGGAACAGTTGAAGCAAATTCCGCATAGCAAAGTGCTGCGAAGACACAGGCCAATCCGGATAAAATAAAGGAAACCACAAGCGCAGGCCCTGCATGTTCAGCGGCAGCTACCCCAGTAAGAACAAAAATCCCCGTCCCGATGATGGCCCCAATTCCCAACATCGATAAATCAAATGCACCCAGTTCCTTTTTTAATTTCACATCTTTTTTGCCTGCTTCCTGGATTAAATCCTGAATGGATTTTTTCCTGAATAAACTCATATTATATCCTCCCGTTAATTCCTTCTATTTCTCTAAATCTTCTGACAAATTACCCCAGATGAAGACGATCGAAATTTGTCGATATTTGCATAACGAAATCATATAATTATTTTTTTAAAAAAGCAATATTTTAGAAAAATAAAACAATTAGTAATTTATACCACCATATTTAATCTATATTTTAAGGTAAAACCCTGTTTCATTTAATATGTACAAAATTATATAAAAATAAAAAAGCAGATTCTTTTAAAGGAATCTGCTTTCATACTTTATTGTTTATGCAGCACGTGATTCTAACTGAGCCTTTGGAGAGTTCCACATCTTAACCCATTTTCTTATTGCTGTAATCATGATCAATACTCCGAGAACGAGCATAATAATGGATAAAGTTCCGTTTAGTACATTGTAGCCTTTGGAAACCGGGTTAAGATAAACATTTTTAACCATCCAATATCCTGCCATATTGACTGTCACATATAGATAGGACAGCGGCACAAGGCAAGTTAACATATAGCGGCGTTTATCAGCAACTCTCAGAATAACCGTTGCACCAATAATCAAGCCGATTGATGCCATCAGCTGGTTGGATACACCGAATAGTGCCCAAACAGAACTGATATTTCCTGTAAACAGCAGGTATCCCCACATCACACTTGATAAAGCACTTGCAAATAAGGAACCCGGCATCCAGTTAACATCTTTTAGCGGCTTATAAAGATCGCCAAAGAAGTCTTGAATTAAGTACCTTGCTGTACGTGTTCCTGCATCAATCGCCGTTAAAATAAAGACGGCTTCAAACATAATGACGAATTGGAAGAAATAAGGTGCCAATTTAGCAAACCAGCCTATATGTCTGAATACGTATGTCATACCAACGGCCAGTGTAACGGCACCGTCCGTTCTTCCTGCAAGGTTAAGGCCAATTTGTTTGGAAAGCGCCGGTAATTGATCCATATGCATTCCCAATGTTTTAAACACTTCTGGATTTGAGTTGATCGCAAAATAGTCACCAGGCTGAAGGGCTGTTGCGGCAACTAATGCCATGACACCAACAACACATTCCATCAACATTGATCCAAAGCCGACAGCTTTGATATCTGTCCAACGGTCGAGCATTTTTGGAGTGGTTCCTGAACCAATAAAAGCATGGAAACCAGAAATCGCTCCGCAGGCGATCGTAATTGAAATGAACGGCCAAACCGGACCAGCGATAACAGGGCCGCCGCCGTGAATAAATTTTGTAATTGGCGGCATATTAATGTGTGGGTTAACTATTAAAACCCCAACGATTAATACAGCAAAAACTCCGACTTTCATAAAGGTGCTTAAATAATCGCGCGGCGCTAATAATAACCAAACCGGTAAGGCTGCTGCGATAAAAGCATACGTTGGTAAAATAATCGATAATTCCTTTGGACTAAGTGACAGGAAATGTCCCAGTGCCGTATCTTTAATAAATGGACCGATGAAAACACAAGCCATAATCAAGATAAAACCGATTGTTGAGGTTAATTTTAGATTACCTGTTTTCTTATAAGCAATCCCTACAGCCATAGCAATCGGAATGGTCATTCCTACTGCAAATGTACCCCATGGGTTATTTGATAATGCATTTACGACAACGATACAAAGGCCTGCCATTGTGATCGTAATGATAAAGAGCATCGCGAGTCCCGTACAAAAACCGGCCACCGGGCCTAATTCCTCTTTCGCCACTTCAGAAAGTGACTTCCCTTTTCTTAGCATTGAAGCATAGAGAACAACTGCGTCGTGAACAGCTCCGCCAATAACTGCCCCAATCAAGAGCCATAATAATCCTGGCAGATAACCAAATTGGGCTGCAAGGATTGGACCAACAAGCGGACCGGCTGCTGCGATCGCCGCAAAGTGGTGTCCAAAAGTGACCCATTTATTTGTTGGTATATAATCTTTTCCATCATTTAATTCATGTGCTGGCGTAATCTTGGAATCATCCAATTTCATTACTTTCACAGCCATAAATGTTCCATAAAGACGGTAGGCTATCATTAAAATACATAAAGTTCCGATTACAATTGTTACCGCATTCATTTGTGAAGACCTCCTGTTCTTTTTTCTTTCTTTCTATGGGTCTATCATACAAAATGAAAACGGTATCAGATTGTTTTCACCTTAAAACGCAAAATCCGAAAGCTGAAATGCAAAAAACTTTTCTTCACTAGCAAAAAAACAAACATGTGCCTCCATTCCCTACCCATGTATGAAAAAACAAACTATGCGCAATACGCCAACACAATAAAGGCGGTGTGAGCGAAGCTAAACATCACTTCTACGGAGTCGCAAAATGTATATTTCCCCCTTCACTTCGATATAATGAATCACTTTTGTGCAGCTCCGCCCCTTTTCATACAAAACAGCTGCTCATAAACCAAGCAGCTGTTTGACCTCTTTAATATAGGTACGGCTCAAGGGAACTTTTTCCCCGTTGCTTACAATCAAGTTATAAGTCGAGTTAAACCATGGTTCCAATTCCTCGATACCATTAATATTTACCAAAAAGGAACGGTGAACCCGAATGATGGAGGAGTTCTGCAATCTTCTTTCCATTGCAACCAGCGATTCGGTCACCACATACTTTTGTTTCTGAGTTGCAATCGTCGTTCTCCCCTCATTAGCTTCAATATAAAGAATATCATTTACCTTCACAAGAATGATTTTTTCATCAACTGTTATTGCCAGTTTTTCGGCCCGGTCAGGTATAGATAGATTTCTTTTTGCCGTCAAAGGAATCTTTGCTTCATGAGAACTTAATTGCTTCATTAGTTTGTCCACTGTAAGGAGAACGCGATTTTCATCAAACGGCTTAAGTAAGTAATCCGCGGCATTTAACTCAAAGGCTTTTAAGGCATATTCATCATAAGCTGTTGCAAACACAATGGCAGGAGGATATTCAAGTTCATTCAGTTTTTTGGCTATTTCGATCCCGCTTTCATCCCCGAGCTGAATATCCAAAAAAATCACATCAATATCAACGGTTTGCAACCTTTCAAACGCCATCTCAATATTTTCCGCCTGACCGGCGATGTCAACCTGCTTACTCCTTCTCAGCAGATAGGCCAGTTCATCCCTTGCCAGCGGCTCATCATCCACAATGAATGCTTTTAACATCCTCGTCCCCCCAATTACTTTCTCTTAATGGAAGTTGTATATATACCTGTGTTCCGTTCTCAGGTTGGCTTTTTATTTGAAAAAGAGCTTCATTCCCATAGATTTCTTCAATTCTTTTTTTGATATTCCATAAAGCTGTGCCTGTTCCAGCTTCCGATTCAACCGTTTCCTTTCCCAGTGTCTCAAGACGTTCAGGAGGGATACCGCTGCCATTATCCTCCGTTAATAAGATCATCTTGCCTTCTTTTTCAAAGGCATTGATTTTTACCGTTCCGGTTTTGCTTTTTGAAAAAGCGTAACGAATGGCGTTTTCGACAAGCGGCTGTAAGGTAAATGGAGGAATCAATACTTTTTCTAACGGTGGTGCAATATTTATTTCCACATGATAACGATTGGGAAAACGTGCTTGCTCCAATGATAAATAAGCCTCCACATGCTCCAGTTCTTTTTCAAGCGGGATCAGCATTTGCCGGGCTCCTTGAAGATTGCTTCGAAAAAAAGTGCTTAATTTGATTAACAGTTTCCGTGCACTGTCGGCATCTGTCCGGATCAGGCTTGAAATCGTATTAATCGCATTAAATAAAAAATGCGGATGTATTTGAGCCTGGAGCGCTTTGATCTCGGCATCTTTAAGTAATCGTCTTTGCGCCTCGGCTTCTGCCATTTCCAGTTGATCGGAAAACAGCTTTCCCAGTCCTTCAGCCAGTTCCTGTTCAACCTGATTAAGTTTACTTGCGTTCTTAAAATAAAGCTTTAGCGTCCCAACGGTTTGCAAATGGACCTTTAAAGGCAGAACAATGGCAGCATGAAGCGGACAGTTATCTTTCCAGCATTGAATTTCTTCGGATGATTTTGCGATAAGAATTCTCCCTTGTTCCATTACATTTTTCGTTAATTGCGTTGCCATTTTTCCTAATGGAACATGATGGTCCGAGCCCGCACCGACATGAGCCAGCACTTTTTGTTTGTCCGTGATCGAAATGGCATCTGCATTCGTCCATTTCAAAATGACTTCTGCTGCCTTTGAACAAGATTCCACATTTAACCCCTGACGAAAAAAGGGCAGGGTCTGTTGGGCAATATAGAGCGCCTTGTGAGTTTGTAACGCACGCGTCCGCTCTTCCTCCATAAAGATTTCTTGAATCATCATTAAAAATAATAAAGTTCCAAAGCCATTTAGAGCAATCATTGGTACAGCTATGAGTTCCACAAGATTGAGAGCGTCCTGATATGGTCTGGCAAGCAGTAAAATAATGCCCATTTGGAAACATTCCATGATGATCCCAATTATTACTGCTTTCCAATGCGCTTTTTCCTCTTGAATTTTGAAATTTTTCCCGATTAAACCTGTTACAATTCCCGCCAAAATGGTGGAAAACGCACAAGCATCCGCGGTAAATCCTCCTAATGTCAAGCGGTGTAAACCGGCTATTAATCCAACTCCGATTCCGACAATCGGGCCTCCCAGGAGCCCGCCGATCGCAACACCCATTATCCTTGTATTAGCAATTGCACTATTCGGATTGATATCGGCAGTCCAACTCTGAGATGTAATCATGCCATGGCCAATTGCTACACCGGTATAATTGCTGATAATCCCAAAAAGTCCAAAAATAGCAATCATGATGATTTTTTCCGTAAAGCCATGCTCATTGTGGATGACCTGCCGAAATGACTTCATCCGTGAGAGCAAGAACGCTACGATAATAAGCAGGCCAACACGTTCAAGCATTAGCGGTAATAAGTGCAGCATTACTTTCCCTTCTTTCGCTGTTGATTCTATCGAAGTTATGGTTGTTTTTTTGATTTATGCGCTCGAGTCCCTACCGTAACTATACCAAAAAAATAATAGAGTAAACCTAATGAATTTTTTCCAGAATGAACGATGTTTTCTTACGCTTACTTTCTCATATCGTCGTTCATTGGCTCGATGAACGACGTTTTTTTACGCTGGCCCTCTCATTTCGTCGTTCATTACTCGATGAACGACGTTTTTTTACGCTGGCCCTCTCATTTCGTCGTTCATTGGCTCGATGAACGACGTTTTCTTACGTTGCCCCCTTCATATCGTCGTTCATTGATTCGATGAACGACGTTTAATTTCGATGCCACATTCATATAGTCGTTCATTGGCAAGATGAACGACGGTTTATTGCGC
>CAZAEW010000017.1:0-64435 GCA_964484065.1 uncultured Bacillus sp. | reverse complement strand
GGCGCTTGTGCCGAGGAGGCTCCCCGGCACGCCCGCGGAAAGCGAAGCGCCTTCCGCTCCAATCCACATTCACCTAAAAATCCATCTTTTAAAATGGGAATTGAAAGAGGGGCCTCCAAAAAGTCAGTTAACTCACTTTTTGGACAGCCCCTTTCTCTTTTTATATACCAAGAACGATGCCCATACTACTGTCATTTCGACACGTATTTTAAGAAAAGTACCTCAAAACGGAACCCTTTGAATCCATGTCTGATAGGTTTTTTCACACTTTTATTTCCGCATTTCGATCCATTTCCATACTGTTCATTTCAAGAATAGTTCCGATAATCGTTCGAATCTCGTCTGAAACAGAAATCCGTTTAATGACAATGAATAAAGGCTTCTCTTTCCATTTATGGATGAATGTTTTTTGCTCTATTTTCCTTCCCGGGGACAAGCAATATTCTTCCGCTGGATGTCCGACAATTCGAAAAACTTGAATCGTATTCAGCTCGCTCGAAACCATTTTATCCTTGGAGAGGAGATCTCCTTCGCTAAATGTACAAATACATTCATTTCTCCTAACCTCCAATTGAAAAATCAATCCCGGATAATTCTTCATCAATGCAAATAATTTGTCCCTTTCGGATGATGATTCGTAAAAATAAAAACCTTTTAAAATATAGTAATAGCCGATCACCTTGAAAATATGCCCCGTAAAAGAATCAAGATCATAAACACTTTGATACGTTGTAAATAGTAATTCAGAAAGGAACAAAAAGACAAAGGCCAAAGTGATTGTCAGCTTGATCCCGCTTTTTTCTACATAATACTGATAAAGCAAAATGACAATCGAGACAAATTGAAGGGTGCAGACGAAGTATTCGATATCATTTTTGAAAGGAGTCGTTCCTTTTCCCTCAATAAAGAGCAAGGGGAGATTGGGATTAAAATGAATGACTAAAAAGCCAACCAAGCAGGTAAGCAAGATGCCTGTTAACAGTACAATCCCGCGGTAGTCCCGTTTCATTTTTCGATTTGGCAAAATGATTAACATCAGCATCATAGCTGACTCAATTACCCGGGCAATGACCCAGAACCATGTCTCCTTTGCAATTGAGCTGTCCGTAAATAAATAAGGCATCCCATTATAAGAAAGAGTGTGGAGCAAATCAATTGAGCCGATCATGAGAAAAGCAAATGATAGATGAAGCATTCGGCTTGATTTTGTCGCATCAAAGTTTTTTAGGCCATAAAGAAAGATCGACATACTGATGGATATGCTAAAAAACTCTAATAATGTATGAACCCCTGCATAGTTGTTCGAGTTATACAAAACAGATAATGGCTGTTGAAAAAAGTGGAAGAAAATTAATAAAAATATAGCCGCTAATGTTAGAAGGAGAAACTTTCCTTCCGATAACGCTGACTTCACCCTGATCACTCCGTTCACACAGCAACACTGCTTCTTTTTTCAAATTATATCGTTAAACACAGGACTATTTTGGTAAAGCTTATGACATTTTTTTGAAATAAGCATAAACTTCCATCAGCGGGGGTTCCTGCACTTTAGTGCGGGCTAAAAAAAATAAGGAGGATCCACTCCTCCTTATTTTTCATCCCTGCTTCCACCAGCTGTCGAACATTGTTGCTGGAAGATTGCGTTTATGTTGAGTTGCCAGATAGCGTTTTTCAATTTTTTCTGCAGCTTCGTGCGGAACCGCTTTTCCTTCCAAATAATCATCGAGCGTATCATAGGAAATTCCCAGCTCGGTTTCATCCGCTTGCCCCGGTTTATTGTCAAGCAAATCAGCCGTAGGAACTTTTAAATACAAGAGTTCATTCGCTCCAAGCTCTTCTAGCAGGGCTTTTCCCTGCCGCTTCGTTAGGCCGGATAATGGAAGAAGATCGGCCCCGCCGTCCCCGTATTTGGTAAAAAATCCAGTCACGGCTTCAGCAGCATGGTCGGTTCCGACAACGAGAAGATTTTCCATCCCGCCGATCGCATACTGGGCAATCATTCTCATCCGTGCTTTCACATTGCCTTTGTGATAGTCACGCAAAGGTTCGCCTTCAGCAATCCGGTTATATTCTTTTTGAACCTCATCAACAGCTTCCTTAATATTAAAGGCATATTCCCGGTCTGCTTTAATAAACGCCATTGAGCGCTGCGCATCCTCTTCATCCTGTTGAACGCCATATGGAAGGCGGACAGCAATAAATAATGCATCCTTTCCTTCGCTGCGCAGTTCTTCGGCTGCAAGCTGGCAGAGACGCCCCGCCAAGGTAGAATCCTGCCCGCCGCTGATGCCTAACACAAAACCCAGCGCGTTCGTTTTTACAAGATAATTTTTCAAAAAGTCAATTCGTTTTCGAATTTCCTCTTTTGGATTGATCTCCGGAGCAATATGCAATTCCTCCATAATCTTTTTTTGCAAATTCATTCGTTTAGCCCCCTTATCATTAGTAATTTACCACAAAATTCACTGCTGCACTTCTTTCAGCAATTTTCGTCATCAATCTGCTTTTTTCAAATACTCATTAGTTCCCTTTTTTTGAATCTTGCTATATTCTTGATTTATGGGGGGATAAAGATGGATGCGAAAAAATGTAATGACTCTAGAGTCATCAGAACAAGTCGAGTTTTTCCAAATGATGTAAACAACCACAATACATTATTCGGCGGAAAGTTAATGAGTGATGTGGATATTATTGCTTCAATCTCTGCACAGCGTCATTCCCGGACAGAGGTTGTTACCGCTTCAACCGATTCAGTCGATTTCCTTTGTCCGATCACACCACAGGATGCAGTCGTCTTTGAATCGTTTGTTACATGGACAGGAACTTCCTCTATGGAAGTCTTTGTAAAAATCATTACGGAAAATTTCCGAACCGGAGCCCGAAAAATCGCTGCAACCGCGTTTTTAACGTTTGTGGCCCTTGATGACAACGGAAAACCGTCAAAAGTTCCGACGGTCATTCCGGAAACAGACGAAGAAAAGAAACTGCATGAAACCGGCCATGAGCGGGCTGAAATGCGGAAAATCCACCGCAAGCACAGTAAAGAACTGGCCAGTTATTTTACAACAGCCCGACCTTGGGATTAAGTTCACCAATCCCCGTTTTATGAAAGCGGGGATTCGGTATTTCTTCATCTAAAATGTTAAAAAGATCCTTGCTGATTTGGTGGATATCCTTATTTTTATCCCGAACATTCAATAATAAAGCCATTGAGGTATTGTCTTGATAATAGACATGAAGAGCCTCCCAGCCGCCGATCACGCCCCTGCTGTAAACCGCATAATCTAAATTATAAAGACCAAGACCGTACTTTGAGGTTGAGCCCGGTTGTAAAATCTCCTTTAAACTCCGCTTTGAGACAAGCTTGCCATTCATTAATGCCGTATCATACAAGCAAATATCATGTGCTGTCGAATAAATATCCGCATACGCAAACAAGGTCGTATGAGGAATATTTTTCGCGGAAAGCAGATGAAGCTTATTTTTCAAATAACCGGTTGAAGCAGAAATATCTTCCTCCTTTTTTGAAATAAATCCGGAGTGCTTCATCCCCGCTTTTGCAAAAATATTCTTTTCAATATATTTATGCGTGGATATCCCCGATGCTTTTTCCAAAATGTAGCCCAAAACCACATAGTTTTCATCGCGGTAATTCCACTTTGTCCCGGCAGGAAACTTGATTGGATATTTTTCCATCTCTTTGATTAATCCAGCCGGTGACTTTGCCTTTAAGCGATGAAGCGGAACATGGATACCGGAAGTATGATTTAATAAATGGATTAACTTGATGTTGTTTCCATTAGGGAAATCCGGAATGTACTTTGAAACAGGATCTTGAATGGATAACAGCCCTCGATCCTGAAGCTGCATCACGCTGGTCGCAACAATCGATTTCGTAATCGACCCGATTGGATGTCGAGTTGACGGCTCATTTAAAAGGCCATTCTGAAAATCAGCGTATCCAACCCCTTCATCAAAAATCGTTTTATTGTCTTTTATGATGCTGATGGTGCCGTTGATATGATTCGAAACTAAGTAATCTTTTATTTTTGCCTGAACCGGGTCGGTTTTTTGAGCCAGTTCATCATTTGCTGAAGCGTGGTGCTGGACCTTTTCATCCTGCTGATTTACACAACCGGCTTGTCCGAACACTGCTATGGCAATAAGGATAAATACGAGAGGACGATTGACTTTCATTGCTGTAACCCTTTCCTCTTAAATATTTCTTTTAGATATTTTCTAAAACAAGATATAAGCGATTATTTCGTGTACTCTTCTCTTCATCAGAAGCTAAATCATATTTTTTCATGAGATGGAACACTTCATTTAACAGTTCCTGCGTGTGTTCGGTTTCAAAAAAGCGCTCGAACAGCCCTTTCATATCCTCCGGCAAAAAGCCGGACTGCGATTCATATTTATTTTTTACATCCTCAAGTGAATGATTTAATTTGCATTCGCTCATGAGATATGCCCCCTCATCATTATGTATATGCACATCTAACATTGTATCCAAAACCATTATTTTTGAAAATAAAATCCCCATTCAAATTTTTTTGAATGGGGTCTATTGTTATTTTTTTGGCTCCGTTACTTCGAGCACGTCTAACAGGAAAACAAAAATCGGGATCCCAACGATCAATCCCCATACGCCAAAAAAATGTTCTGAAAAAATTAAGACGATAAAGGTATAAAAAACAGGCAGATTGGTTTTCGATGACATTAAATTAGGATTGAGAATATAGGCTTCAATTCCATGAATGATTAAGATGGCAATCCCGATATAGAGAACTTTAATAAACCCGCCAATGCTGTAGGCAATAATGGCGAGCGGAATCAACGATAAAATCACCCCGGCAACGGGAATGAGCCCAAGCAGGAAGACCATAATCGACAAACCGCCCAGCTGCGGGAAGCCTAAAATCCATAAAGAAATGGTTGTTAACGCACAGTTGACGAGCGCAATAATTAACTGAGCTTCAATGACTTTTCCGAATGTATTGGCAAATTTACCGGCAAAAAATTCAATTTCATTGTAAATGGGAGCAATCTTGCTTGTTTTAAACTTTCTCGTAAAGACAATGAGCTTTGGTTTTTCCAGCAAACAGAATAAACTCAACAGAATCGCTAAAAGAACCTGCAGGCCAACTCTGCTAATATCTGTAAAGTAACGAATGATATAGGTAAAACCTTGCTCGAAATAATTTTGAACTTGGATTTTTTGAATTTTGCTAAAAAGGTAAGTCAGGATGATATTGTCATGCCTTGCCGTATAAAAGGCAGACAGCTGCCGAATTAATTCTTTTATTTCCCTAACGATCATCGGCAGATAGCGGACAACACCGAACGAAAATAAACCGACAATGACAGCATATAAAATGATCACAATCAGTTTGCGGTTCAAAGGGATCCGCTTCGAAACAAAGTTTACAAGCCGGTCCATTAAAAAAGCAAAAATAAATGTCAGCAGAATTAAGTTAATCATCTCTCTGAGCGCATATAACACCAGCGAGATTAACACAAAAATAAGGATTCTTTTAAAACCGCTGCTCTGCAAAATTTTATTGATCATGTTGATTCTGCCTCACTATTTTTCTTTTTCACTCAACAATCTTCATCTGTCCGTTAAAATTATAACAAACAGAATTTGGTTTGTTATACTATTTTATGCACTTTTATGGCAGTACCATGTCATTTTGCCAAAACTTTAAAATGAATCGTTCTTAGGAAACAGGGAAACGGATGATGAACGTTGTACCGGTTCCTTCCTCACTTCGGCATTCAATAGTTCCTTCATGATATTTAATGATCCGATAGGATACGAGCAGGCCGAGCCCCGTCCCTTTTTCTTTTGTAGTGTAAAAAGGTTCACCGATTTTTTCCAGGATTTCTTTTGGCATTCCACAGCCATTATCCCTGATGATAACAACCACTTCCGAACCCTTTTTTTTACAATCAAAAACGACCCTGCCATCCGGACGGCCTTCCACAGCTTCCATGGCATTTTTTATGAGATTAATAAAAACCTGTTTTAATTGATATTTTTCCCCGTATACAGGCACAAAAGCTTCATGGTAATTTTTAATGAGTTTCACGCCTTGCTTAAATGCCTCCGGCTCCAACAGAAAAGAAACTTCATTTAGGATCTGTGCTAAATTCAAATGCTGGAAATACTGCGCCTGCGGTTTTGCTAAAATCATCAGTTCACTGGCAATGTGATTTAAGCTCTCTAATTCCGCATCAATGATGTCTAAAAATTCATCTTTGATATGTTCTTTATTTTCCCTCATAAATTTGATAAAGCCTCTAATCGCTGTAAGCGGATTTCGCAATTCATGCCCAATCCCGGCAGCCAATTCTCCGATTACCGCCAGTTTTTCCTTTTGCATCATCGACTCTTCTGATTTTTTCCGTTCTAGAATATCAATACAGTAAGCAATCATGGAGGCAGTCTCACCATTCTCAATGATTGGGCTCAAGACGACAAGCCATAAAATTTCTCTCGCCTGAACCTGGTCCAAAAATTCAAACGTCACTTTTTGTTTTGTTTCCCAGCAAAGCCGTATATGATCAATCATGTTTGCTGCAACTTCATCAATAAATAGATCCTGAGGGCGTTTTCCGATTATATCTTCTGACGTGAGCTCAAGCTGATCAATTAATTGGCCGTCACAAAGCGTATAAAAAAAGTCATGATCCCGCTTATCAATTTTCCAAATCAACCCCTGCTGGTACTCAAGCATTGTTTTCAACTCGCTCTGAGCTTCAAGCAGGGCTTTTTCATATTTTTTTCGTTCGCTGATATCTCTTGAAACCCCAAGAATATAACGGCATTCGGTACTGCCTCCGTCAAAAATCGGGGTAATGGTTGTTTCAAACGTTTTATCCTCTCCATTAAGGTTCATGGTCTCTTCATAGGTTAAAGCCTTCTTCTTGGAAATGGCCTTTTGATAGTTGCCAATTACTCCCGCTGCTTCATCAGGACTAAATATTTCTTCAATGCATTTATTTTTCAAATGACCGATGGATAATCCCGTCGCTTTAAGATAGGATGGATTGACTTCCAGACAGCGAAAAGCCCCGCTGTTTTCCACCTCAATTAAAAACACCATATCGTTTAAATGGTTAAATATGGTCATAAAACGGTCCAAATGAATTGTGCTATTTGTTTGCTGGAGGGAAAAATCCATCATGTACACACCCTTTTATATTCCTTCCGTTTATCTCTATTCCTTTTTTCATACGAGTATCCATTTATGCAAATGGAATATTCTATTCTATCTAAAAAAATATCTTATGTTAATAAAATACTACAACCGTAATAAACGTTTATTCAAATCTTTTTTTGGATATTTGCCTTCTTTATAGAGCATTAACTGTCACTTATCAGCCATTGAATCGGCAAAAAAGTCATTAATTTCCGAAACGATCTGCTCCGCCATAGTCATGACAAAGGAAAGGCGAATCGTTTGCGGCCGAAGAAATTCAAACGGCCCTGATGAACAGACCACTGCGCTTATCGAGAAATGGCCGACTTTCATTAAGTTCTTTCCAAGCGCTGCCCCGGGACGAAGCGAACCTTTTTTTACTTCAAATGTTCCAACTTCCACTTTTGTTCCGATACAGGCATCGATGGCAATAATGATTTTCTTCGTTGTTTGCATAAACTCCTGCAAACGTTCCTTCATATTCAGTCCATGGAGCGGATCTTCCAAGGTTCCGATTACATCGAACCCGAGTTTTTCCAATCCGGTCCCGACGATCGGACCAAGACTGTCGCCAATGGAAAGATCGGACCCAATACAAACAAAAACGGTGTTCTCTTTCTGTAAATCAGATGGCAGCACCCGCTGTAAATTCAGTTTACCGTTTTCCGTTATTGTCTTCATAAAAATGATCCTTTCATGTCTGTTTCCTAATCTATATAGTAACAGATATTTACAAAAAGTAGAATGATTGCCTAAAACATTCATTCTGCTTTTTCCTATCCTACTGGACTGTATACCCGCCATCTAAGATCACGGATTGTCCGGTCACTCCACTGGCCTTTTCTCCGGCTAAAAAAACCGCATAATCAGCAATTTCTTTTGTTGAAAGCAATCGTCTCTGCGGAACAAGGGGATAGATGACTTCTTCAATAACGCGTTCAAGGGGAACATTTCTTGTTTTAGCGAGGTCTTTCAGCTGATTTTGGACGAGCGGTGTATCAACATACCCAGGGCAAAGGGCGTTTACCGTAATGCCATAGGATGCTCCTTCCAAAGCGGCTACTTTTGTCAAGCCAATCACGCCATGCTTTGCGCTATTATAGGCAGCCTTCCCGGAAAACCCTATTAAGCCATTAATGGACGCCATATTGATAATTCTTCCAAATCCCTGCTTTTTCATCATGGGAAATACCGTTTTGATTGCAATAAACGGAGCCGTTAACATTACTTTTATTAGCTGTTCAAACTTTTCAGTGGGAAATTCCTCAATGGGTGCAACATATTGGAGTCCTGCATTATTCACTAATATATCGATTCTTTCAAACTGTGCATGTGCTTGCTGGAGCTTGTCTATAAACTCCTTTTCACAAGTGACATCACATGGTGCCGAGACAGCTGTAAATCCCTGCTCGATAAGAGCATCCGCAGCCGAATCGCTTTTTTCGTGATTGACATCGGAGATAATGACTTTTGCCCCTTCCTCCGCAAACGTTCTGGCTACCTCCAGCCCAATCCCGCTCCCTGAACCGGTAATAAACGCGATTTTTCCTTTCAAATTGTTCCCCATTTTCTTCCTCCCATCCCATACTCTTCATTTTTTTGCTGCCTTCATTCCTTTTTATTCTAATTTACCAAAAATAGTCTTTTTCCTTTTAAAAATACGTAAAAGTTTATTCATAGTTTGTTAATAATTTCTGATTAGAATAATGGATAGGTTAGTTAGCAAGCCTAACACTTAACCTCCTTATTAATGTAGACCCCTATTTGGGAACCGGTCTGACTTGGCCGGTTCTTTTTTTTTGGAAAAAGGGGCGGAGCTGCGCAAAAGTCATGATGCTTTTAACCTGCCAAAGCGAGGAACAGCATCCTTCTTTGAAAAGGTTTAGCTTTGCTCCGCTCACACCTCCCTTATTATGTTGGTGGATTGCTCCTATTTGTTTTATTTTCATACATGGAGAGTCAAGACTCATGTATGTTTTTATTGGACAAACAGCTGCCCTATGAATCCCTGCGTCTGAGGTCGCAGAATAAAATCATTCTATAGGAGATAGCTGCCCCCTGGCTGGATGGATTACAATGAGAATAAATAAAGAGAGCAAAATTCAGTTAAAAGGCGGGAAAGAAAATGAAAAGAATCCTCATTCTTTTTTTATTGATCATCGGTGTCTATATCGTTTTTACAAAGGTGGACTACAGTACTTGGCTTCCGTTCACGAAACATACCACAGAAGCGTCCGTCAGCAGCAGCACTGAGACAATTGACATTGACATCAATGGAGTCGGTACAGCGATTATTCCAGAGAAGAGAAATAATTTACAAGCAGAGTTAAATGGAAAAGGAACCGTAACCGTTGAGGAAAAAGGCAACAGTATTTCCGTCACTTACAGACGCAATTGGTTTGACTGGTTCCCCTTCTTTGATCAGCCAAAACTAACCATCTATATCCCGGAAGATTACAAACAAAATATGTCTATCCGAGCAGGTTCAGGAGTTTTGGACTTTTCCTCCCCTTCAGAAACTCCAATGAAATTGAATAGACTAAACGTGGAAATGGGTTCAGGAAGTCTCAAGATAAACAACCTTAACGCTGAAGCTGGCACTTTCAATGTCAGTTCAGGCCGGGTTTCGGTCAATCACTTCAGCGGGAAATTAAATGGAACTGTCTCATCGGGGATCTTTGCTGCCCAGTTAGATGAATTGAAAGGTTCCATCGATGTGGAAGTCAGCTCGGGAATGGCAAAACTTGATCTGCCGAATAACGCCAATTTCACCTTGGACGGCCGGGTGAGCAGCGGAATCATATCCAATCAATTCCCGTTAAAGAATCAACTAGAGGACAAGAAACATCTTCAAGGAATTCATGGTTCAGGAAAATATGACGTCAACCTCACCGTTTCAAGCGGAACCATTACTATAAACTAAAGAAAACCGGGGCGCGAATGCTTCAATTCGCGCCCTTTCCTTGCTTATCAAGAAAATAACCTTAAACAAAACTCTTTACACTCTTGTTTCTTCCAAACTTGTAAACAGAAATTAAGAAAAAAGCGAGGGCAAAGGCAAATAAAATCAAAACATTTAGATACAAGCTGCCCAAATGGCTGCCTTGCTGAAGCTTGCCGATTGTATCCAATATCCAGCGCTGCGGCATAAAATCGGCTATTTTCCGAATCGCTTTCGGCATAATTTCCACCGGCCAGAAGCAGCCTGCCAGCAAACATGTCGGTGTAAAAACTAAATTCTGCAATGCGTTCACAGAGGCAGAACTGTTTGCGAATGAAACAATCATTAACGAGAGTCCCGACGCTATCAAAGCAAACAAAAGCAGCACACTCGTCATTTGCCAGAATGACACAAACATGGCAATATGGAATACATTTGTCATGAAAAAGATCGTACAGACAATTTGGAAAAACATCACCAGCAGGCTTACGGCAATATTGGCTAAAACATATTGTCGGGAAGTGATTGGTGTTGACAGCAGCCTGAGGTATGTTCGATTTTCCTTTTCTTTAATGATCATTTCAGAAAAATTACCTGCAGACATCAGCATAATCATCAGCAAAAATCCTATTGTCTGGTTGGTCATATCTTTATTTTTCGAGGTATCCTTTAAGGAACTGACGGAAAGCTTAAAATGGGACTGCTGATAGTTCGTGTACATTTTATTAAAGCTGTCCTGATTACCTTCAGATGCTTTACTGATGCTGATCATATTATCAAGATACTGATACAAGTACGATTTCACAAAACCGGTAATTTGTGCTCCTTTTATGGAAACGATTTGAATGCGGGCGGGTTTTCCTTTTAATATGCCGTCCGAAAAGCCCTGCTGAAGAACAACAGCACAATCAAGAGTTTCTGAGGTGATTTTATCATTAACCGCCGATTCACTGATTTTTTCAACACGAACATTGTCAAGGCTTTCTAAAAAATGAACGGTATCATTCGCAATCAACTGATGATCCTGATTAACCACTCCCACTTTCAAAACATGATTTTCTGAATTTCCATAAGCAAGAAACGCGATAAAAATTCCAACAAGAGGGATCCCAAAATACAAGATGATGTTTCGCTTTTTTTGAAAGGTAACCTTGAGGATTTTTTTCATTAACCATAAGATATCCTTCATCATAATCCCTCCCGTCTTTGGAATGAAAGGATTGCAATCCCCAGAAAAAGAACCGCAATTCCCAGATTTAAGCTGATAGCCGGAATGGCCGCATGAAGGTCATTCAGATAGATGACTTTTGTAATTGCCTGATTCGCCCACGTTAGCGGTGAGAGATTCATAATCAAGTTTAAAATTCCTTTGGCATTTTCAATTTTAAAGTAAGCTCCCCCAAAAAAGGCAGATAATTGAATAACAATCGTGATAATCATCCTCGAGGCATCCGGCGTTTTGGCAATATAGCTGATCCCAAGTCCCAAGCTGACCGCAAGAAACACTTCTGAGAGCAGCAAGACAATCACTAAGCCGATATGGTCTCCCCAGTCAGCTTTAAAGGCAAAATGGCTAAATGCCATGATCGCAAGTAAACATAACGAATTGATAAAAAGGCAGCCAAGGATTTTACCGAGGAAAATTTCACCCTTGCGAATCGGAGCCGCCATCAGCCGTAGAGCCGTATTTCGCGTTCGTTCACTGCGAATCAGTGTACTTGCGCTGATCGCGCTGTAAAGAGCGATCATTGTCGTCATCGCCATCGCATAGTAATCCATCGAACCCTGCTGCTTTGCTTCTTTTAGGGAACGGTCTTCGATATAGTTGTTCTTTATCCCGCCGCCATCAAGGGCCGCGGATGTTTTTGCAGGATCAACGCTTGCCACAGCAGCCGCCATGTTGTACTTATCGGCAAAAGCTTCAAGCATTCCTTGGATAATACTTGATTCAATCTGGTTGCGATCGCTGCCATACAGAACGATTCCTTTATCGCTGATTTCAGCATAAGCCGTAACGTTATTTTCTTTGACTTCTTTTTTGCCGTCGGTGCGTGCGGCAGCCTCTTTAAAATGGACACCCGATTTTCCTGCTTCCTTTGTGAATGCTTCAAAAGAGGGGGCAATGGCCGGGCCGGCAGTACTTTTATATAAAACATGAAGATCGCCAATGGAAACCTTCCGATCGAATGCATTTGATAGTGCCGAACCAAGGATTAACATTAAGACAATCGGAAATGCCAGCATAAAAATGAATGTCCGGCGGTCACGAAGATTATGCCTTATTTCTTTTACCGCGATATTGAGTATATTCATGGAATTAGCCTCCTTCCTTTAGTATTTTAATCCCGCAGGTTTCTCCCAGTCAGGGTAAGAAACACGGTCTCAAGATTGGGCTCCTTTTCTTCCAAAGAACTGATTTCAATATCATGGTTGATAAAATGCTGAATGATTTTATTGAGATTATTCACTTCTAGCTCTGAATTGATTTTTAACAGGTTTTCTTCCAATTGAATGGTTCTGATCCCCGTGATTTCCTTCATTTCCTCAAGATTCAAGTTATCTGTGGATTTCACTTCAATCCATATATCCTTCGTATTCGTAATAATCGCAATCAATTGTTCCTTCGTGCCTTCAGCGATAACCTTGCCGTGATCAATAATCGCAATTCGTGAGCAGATTTCCTCTACTTCCTCCATATAATGGCTCGTATAAATAATCGTGCAGCCCATATCATTCAGCTTGCGGATCGATTCTAGGATATAGTTGCGTGATTGCGGGTCAATCCCCACTGTCGGCTCATCCATAATGATCAGTTTTGGCCGATGGGCAATCGCACAGGCTATATTCAAGCGCCGCTTCATTCCTCCTGAAAAATTCTTGGGATATTCCTTTTGTCTGTCATGGAGGCCAACAAATTTAAGGGCCTCATCCACTTTCTCATTTAATTCAGCTCCGCGCAGTCCATATAAACCGGCAAAAAATCGCACATTTTCCGCTGCCGTTAAATCTTCATAAATCGCAAGGTCCTGCGGAACAATCCCAATATTCATTTTGGCAAATCGGCTGTTTTTGGCGATATTTTTGCCAAGTACATTGATTTCCCCTTCATTGCTTCGCAAGAGGCCAGCAATCATATTAATAGTTGTACTTTTGCCGGCGCCATTGGAACCTAAAAATCCAAAAATTTCTCCTTCAGAAACGGTTAAAGATATATTGTCAACAGCAATGAAGTCTGCAAACTTTTTTGTAAGGTTTTTCAATTCGAGTACCTTCACATCTGATCCCCTCTCTCTTTTATTGCTTTTAAGTATACAAAAAAAGGATGAACCCGCATAAGTGCAGGAGTTCATCCCTTTCACATGAAATTTTTCATCATTTTTTTATTAATTATTTCATTGAATGGGCAGGAGCGTCCTGACCGTGAATCCATCTGTTCCGTCAATAATGATATTCCCATTAATGGAAGCGGTTCTTTCCTCCATTCCGATAATTCCCATCCCTTTTTTGATCTTTTCGGCCCCTTTGCCGTTATCCTTTACTTCCACTTTTACCATGGCATTCAAAACGTGTAGATCAATGGTTATGATGGTGGCTTCCGAATATTTAAGGGCATTGGTTATCGCCTCTGTTATATTCTCTTGAATGATTTTCCATTGAATCGGTGTAATTCGATCGATATTCCCTTTGTAAAGAAAGGGGATGGAAATGGAATGCTTGGCTGAGAATTCTTCGATGAAAAATTTTAAGCGATTGATCCCCATTTGCTCTTGCGGCGGCTTTAAACTTTTCAGCGTTGTGCGAATATCTTCGATTCCTTCCTTCGAAATATTGATCGCATTTTGCAAAAGATCCTGTGCTTTCCCTTTATCAATGTCCAATAGGCGCTTTGCTGCTTCCATTTGAATTAACGCCCCCGTCATGCTGTGGCCAATTTTATCATGAAACACTTGGGCAAGCCGGTTCCTCTCCTCTAATTTAAACGTGTATTCTGACTGGCGGATAAACTCCTTGTTTTCATTTAGATTTTTTGAGAGTTTCGCCAGATCCTTCCTCATGAAGTCCAGTTGAGTTTCTTGAAGCTGCAGTCTTGCCGAAAACTGAACGAGCATGTTAAAAATCACTAAACTAAATAAAGAAACAAGTCCGTACGGATAGGCAAGCGTATCTGGAATCCAGACAAGCGGCAAAAGCAGCATAAGGAATAACATAATATTTTTTTTGAAATAAAAAGCAGAAAGTTCACAAACATTCAGCGGCAGCAAAAGAAGAAACAGCGGCTGAATCTTGTAATAAGAAATGACAATTTGAATAATGGATAACAGAAGGATTCCTTTTTTCCAAGGTCCTCCTTTAACTATATAAATAGCGATATTCAAACAAAGATACAATAAAAAAGAAAAGACAACCCAAGGTATATTTGAAATCGGGAAGTGTATGTAAGTCAGGGCAAGGTAAACCAGCAAAATGAATTTGCAAATGATCAGCCAAAATTCCATCGCACGTCACCCGGTCAATTGACTTTTCCGGTTAAAAAATAAATCGCTATTTGTGTTCGATGTTCCAAGCCTGTCTTATCCAGAATGGAGCTTATGTAGTTTGCAACCGTCCCTTCCGAAATAAACAATTGTTTGGAAATTTCCTTGTTGGAGCAGCCTTTTGCAATATGTGCCATGATACCGAGTTCACGTTCTGAAAAAAGGCTCGCATCAATTTTTGCCTCCGGCTTGTTTTCACCTAAGTTGGCTTTTATTTTATCAAGGACGACTTCCTGCATGACGGTATTTCCATTATAAACACTCTTGATAGCATCACGGATCCGTTCCGGGTCGTTATTTTTTAATAAATAACCTTTTGCTCCATTTTTGATCGCATCCAGAATATATTCATCATCGTCAAACGTGGTCAAGATTAGCGGCTTTGTGTTCGTTTGTTCAGTCAGCAGCTTCGCTGCTTCGACCCCATTCATATTCGGCATGCGGACATCCAGCAAAGCAATGTCAACATCATGATTTTTGCAAAAGTTAACCGCTTCAAGGCCATCATTAACCGTTTCCATTACATCAAATTCCTCATATGTATTTAAAATAATCTTCATTCCTTCACGAATAAAGGAATTATCATCAGCGATGATTACTTTTATTTTCATCCAACACATCACCTCTCTGCATCACTATTTATTAATTATAACGGAAGAAAATTTCGTTTGCCCTTTTTTATTAGCTATTCCTCCCCTGGTGTACATTCAAGATAATAAAACCAATACTCTCAGAAACTATGCTGTAAAAGAATAAAGAACGAATGTGTATTCTATAATAAATACGTATTCGTTCTATTTACAGAAAGAAATAATATAAAAAAATTACCCTGCCTGCTCCATATTATATTCTCTGCCCGTTCTGGTTACTTTGTTCCAGCCTTCCTTGTTAATAAAATACAGGATTGTTCCAAATAAGGTGAAAAATAAGTTCACTCCCCTAAAAACAACGACGTCAAGGAAACAGATCCCAACCGATAAAACAAGGTCCTTAAATGAAAAGCCATTCTTGTAATGGTAAGAAACCAAAATCGCCACAAAATTATAAACCAGATTTATCAAAACCGAAATCAATGAGAGAATGAAAATGAATTGAACTTTCCCAAAAACAAGCAGCAGGATGAAAAAGCCAAGCACTGTTAAGAAGGAACAAAAGATTCCAACAAAAAAAGAATCTATTAAGAAGAAAAAAGCTAATGGACTTTTCCATATCCTTTTAAGAAAATCTTTAGAATAAAGAACCAAACAATCAATAAATGCCTTTTGCCATCGAATCCGCTGTTTATATAAATCTTTCCATGACTCAGGTACTTCGGTATAACATATGGCTTCAGGGAAATAGGCTACTTTCAATCCGTTTCGATTATTTTTATAATTTTGGACTTTTAAAGTGATATCAATATCTTCTCCCACTGTTTTTCTGTATCCGCCCACTGCGATCAACACATCTTTTTTAAAAGCACCGAAAGCTCCGGAAATGATAGCAAGAGCATCGGCATTGGCCAGTGAAGATTTATATATATAGAAGCCCCTTAAATATTCAAGAATCTGAAATTTTAGGATCGCTTTTACTTTTAATGTTGGTTTTAGCAACCCTTTTTTATATTTTCTGCCTTGTAATACATGGACCGTCCCACCGGCTGCAATGAGTTGGCGGTCATCAAAAGCCCGGTTTAAAGTTGGCAGAGCTTTCTCATCCAATATGCTATCCGCATCCAAAGTAATCACAATATCATTTGAAGCATAGGAAATCCCGGCATTTAGAGAGTCCGCTTTTCCCCCATTAAGTTTGTCGATTACCAGTATCCTCGGATTTTTCCTAGAGCGATATACTCCTTTAATTGGAGAAAAGTTCAGATATGCTTTTGGTTTCATCTTTTGAAGCTCCAAATCCAACATTTCAGCCATGACTGCAAATGTGCGGTCCTTTGAGCCATCATTAATAAAGATATATTCATAGTTTTGATAATTTAATCTATCTATACCTAAAATAGCAGTATTTATGATTGTTTCTTCATTATAACAAGGAACTAATATGCTCATGGGTTTCTCAGACATTGGTATTCCGCTTTTTTGAAAATCAGGTTTTTTCTTTACAATGATCAAGGCATGAATCATGTGGTATATTGGGAAAACAAGACTGATTAAAAAAAGAGCCATGGCTGAATCCTGATAAATGGTTTCCACTTACTCCCCTTCTTTCTGATAAATTTTTACATAATCAATCGAAAATTCTGAAGGGAAAGTCGTGTTCG
Organism: uncultured Bacillus sp.; assembly: GCA_964484065.1. GTDB lineage: Bacteria > Bacillota > Bacilli > Bacillales > Cytobacillaceae > JAEVLT01. The sequence goes on along the minus strand of CAZAEW010000017.1, from coordinate 47,500 downwards.
AATCTGGATTCCCCGGCCAATTTCCTCCGATTGCAAGATTCATAATTAAATACATGGGACTGTCGGGGATATTAACATTTGTAGAAAAAACTAAGTTTCCATCAATGTACCATCGTAATTCCTGCGGCTCCCATTCCATACTGTAAACGTGGTCCTCATTGTAAGTGTTCACAATAGACTTACCAAACCTCGTGTTAAGATTTCCATTTTCCTTCCAATGATGTACCATATATACTTCCTCTGGTTTGCTTCCAATTGACTCCAAGATATCAATTTCTGAAAGAGGATTACTTTCGTCTGAACCTAATAACCAAATGGCAGGAAATAGCCCTTTTCCAGCTGGAAATTTTCCTTTTACCTCTACTTTTCCGTATAGAAACTGAAGTTTATCTTTCGTTTGGATAAGACCAGATGTATATGTATCTTCTCCGCTTGCCTCTTTTAAGCCAATCAAATGTAACCGTCCCCCCGAAATACGGACGTTTTCTTTTTTATAAGCTTCAAGTTCGTTATTATAATTTTTTTCCCGTTCTAATACAGTCCAACGCTTGTTAAGCTTTTCACTGTTAAATTCATCATCAAAAAGTAACTGCCATCCATCTTTTTCTGCCGGATGGCTATTTTTGAGAAATTGGTTCTTCTTTTTCTCCATCATTCCAGTTTTTTTGGTTCCACTATCCGAAGCGACTGAACGGGCATCCGAAATGTAGGAATGAAAGAGATAGAGAGTGAAGCAAGTGAGCAAAACAATAAAGGCAAAGAGTTTCTTACTAATGATCCTCACCCCCCATAAATTAATTCTTTATTAAGAACACACAAAACAAAACAAACCATAGGAATAGAGCCTGTTCTATCCCCCATCTTGTTAATCTATCTATTAAATAAAATCCTTTCCTTTTGAATTCAAAGATTGGATAAATTCTTTAATCTGTTTTAATTTTTCAGGATGTAAATAATCCTCCGATAATTCAATTTCCACTTTCAAAGTACTTTTAATCGTATGTTTCTTTACATTTAAAGTTTTGTCGTCCCCGCGAACAAACTCTTTTACATCAACTTCTAATGTTTTTGCTAGTTTCCCCATAATTTCTAAGCTGGGATTCCTTTGAATATTACGTTCTATTAAACTTAAATAGGACTTCGAAATTCCTGTGACTTTACTTAACTCATTTAATGAGTAACCTTTTTCTTTCCGCAATCTTTTTAATTTATCCCCCTGCATTGCAATGTATCTCCCCTTTTCTGTATCACCCGCTTAATTTTTAACTTTTATCTGCAAATAGAAATCAATTAGCTCTATTTATTCTGTATAACGAACAAAATAGTAAAAAAAATTACTGCCTGCAGCACTTCAGAAATTATAGTCCAAATCCCTTTGTTATGAGTTGAATAGCCAATGGCCCTAAAAAATAGTAGGAAAAGTTGTTTCCATCCTTGAAATAGTTTCATATTTTACAGAATCGTTCTTTATATAGTACAGTTCACCTCTTCATATACGTTCTTCATATTTTACGATGTTTTGTCGTTTTGTTCTATACAACGAACACAGCTTGTGTAAATATTAGCCTTTATTTGACAAAAAGTAAATATATTTCAGTGAATTTGTTCGAAATAAAATACGACATTTTTCTATATTTGTTCATTATCAAGAATTTTATTGTTTTATAATATATTCAACATATAGAACAATTCATAAGTGGAACAGTAATAAAAACAATAAAGGTGTACATACTTTTTATAGATGGTACCCTGCTTTTTAGAAATGAAATTTTGTAACCAAAATAACTCTTTTTTCATATGCTAAAATTCAAAAAGATTGATTATTTTAGCAAAACATGTATAATTCATAGTATAACAATAGGAATTATTTGATATAGGAGGTTTGATGATGAATTTTTTTAAACGCCTTGTTACAGAACATTGCCCGAAATGCCATAAGGTCTTGGAAACAAGCCATTCAAATACGTTGAAGTCAATTGTCGTGAAAACATGTCCTGACCGGCATTACCAAAAGGAATTTCATCCAGCCTTAGAAACATATATTGAAACCTATCCTAATGCTTAAGGATTTCCATTGAAAACATGATTACTTGGCATGTAAGTAGCTCAGTTTTGAAGCAGAAAAACTAAATGATCATTCTTATTTTTAGTCCAATTCGCAAATGAATTGGACTATTTACCTTTGTTGGTATTTCAAGGTTTAGATGGATAAATGCTTAAAATAGCATTAAAAATGAAAAATATATTAGCAATCGGACAATTGTTTTTGGTCAAATGTTATTTTATTTGGTGCGATAAGTGTAATGCTAATTTCCTGTGAAAATGGTTTTGGAAAAAATGGTGGTCTGGTCGATGTGTCTCTAATTTAATTTAAGTTCTGCTTACCGTTCAAAACATCAGACGGATAGTTGTATCTGAAATCAGAACAGCAGAAGGCAAGATAGCATCATGCTGTCCGAAGTTTGAGCATCTTCGGACCGAGCATTTTTATGCTAATTTAATTGCTGATTTTCGTAAAAGAGCAGTGTTAATCCTGATGATAATTCAGTTGTGTATTTTCATTTTCTACTCGATAACTGAACTACTTTACTTGGCATGTTCGCTTCTTTTATTCAGCTAATTTTTGGATATTTTTAAAATATAGATTATTTTTTCAGTAAAATCTGTCCATATTAGATGTAATCCTGGTAAAAGATGGAGTGACAAAACAAGTAAAATGAAGAACTTAAGCTTTATGAAAACATTGGCTATTCTTACTGTTGCGGTGTTACCCTTACTGTTTTTTCAATCTAATAAGCATCCAGCTGCATATACAAATACTTCACAAGGAATACCGATAAAAAAAATAGCACCTTCTGAAAATAGGAAAGCGGCAGTTACTGCCAACGCTTTAAACGTTCGAAATATCCCCAGTTTATCTGGCCAAGTAGTCGATCAATTGAAATATGGCACCAAAGTTACCGTCGAAATGGCACAATCGGGTTGGACAAAAGTGGTATCTTCTTCAGGAGTTCAGGGGTGGGTTTATGGAAATTACCTCTCCCCTAATGCACCCATAAGCAAGCAAGAGCCCCTTATTGGGAAAACCATTGTGCTTGACCCGGGCCACGGCGGTAAGGATGGCGGAACCACAAGTATTTCCGGAACACCAGAAAAAATGATCTCATTGGCAGCCGCAAAATTGGTTGGGCAAAAGCTTGAAAACGCAGGTGCAAATGTCATTATGACACGAACAAATGACACTTATATCCCTTTAGGGAAACGGGCAAACCTATCAAACCGAAACCATGCCGATGCATTTATCAGTTTTCATTGTAATTGGTCAGATGACCGCTCGGTAAATGGAGTGACTGATTTTTACTACCAAAAAGCAAGAGATAACATTTTAGCAAGAGATATTGTAAATGAAGTCAGCAAAATGACGGGATTAACAAACGATGGTTCAAAGTTCGATGATTTGGAGGTCTTGCGTAATAATAGACAGCCAAGCACACTAATTGAACTGGGCTTCCTTTCCAATAAACAAGATGATGCTGCAGCGGAGAGCGATTCATTTTATGATCAAGTGGCTCAAGGAGTTTACAAAGGCTTACTCGACTATTTCCAATCAAAAAACAGCTAATTTTTCAACAAAAGAGGGTGCCGCAGCACCCTCTTTGATCTATTCCAATCTCCCTGCGATCCCCTTTTTTCGCATTAGATTGTAAAACCATTTTTTAATTAATGTGTATGATGAACGGCGCAGCGGTTCGGTCCGATTTCAAGCTCCTGCTGCTGTTCGGCAGTAGCTGACTTTACGCCGCGGTTGATTGAGACAATTTCTTCAAAGTTTGGCGGAGTATCGGTTGATGCCGAAGCGGCAACATGCTCGACAAACTCCTCAACCGTTTTTCCAGCCATAATATCATTCATTTTGCGGATATTCGCTAACGTATTGCCGATAAAGCCTTGTTCATTCACTTCTTCATGAAAGGAAGCATAATGCCCTGGCAAAACAAGTACATCATCAGCAATTTGTGAGACTTTGCTATAGATCGTATCATAAAGATCGGCAGCCCATTCCCTGGCTTTACCCCCTAAATCCGGGCGTCCTAAACCTGTTACAAAAATCGTGTCACCAGAGAACAATAATGTATTGTTGACGAAGAAGGAAACACTTCCCGGAGTGTGGCCAGGCGTTTTGACGGCTAAGACTTCAAGCGAAACATTGGCGAATTCAATTTTATCGAAATTTTCAAGAGCCTCAAAATCAAACACTGCTCCCTCTGATTTCATTAGATAATATTTAGCCCCAGTCTGTTCTGCCAATATCTTTCCTCCTGATAGATGGTCGGCATGCAAATGGGAATCCACAATGTGAGTAATGGATACTCCATTTGCAGCGGCAAAGTCCACATATTGCTCAACAAAGCGTGATGGATCTACGACGAGCGCTTCTTTTCCGGAAGTTACCATGTAAGATAAACATCCTTTTCCAACACGGATAAATTGATGAACCGTAATATCCTCATCTTCATATACTTTTGTTGGATAGAGATATTCACTCCAGCTTTTCATACCTCCGGTCAGATACGATACTTCCAAGCCCTGTTCATCCAGCATTTCCGCAATCATCACAGATGAACCCTCTTTTGCACATACAACGACCACTTTCCGATCCTGTGGAATTTGATCCAATACCGGCTCAACACCGTCAATTAATTCGAAGTATGGCACATTCAAATAATCAATATTGGCCCCTTCAATCTTCCAATCCTTAAAATCAGATTCGTTGCGGACATCGAATAAAAACAGTGGTTCTTTTTCGACAATTAATTTATTTAACTCTTTTGCTTCCAATGCTTTCATCATTTTTTATTCCTCCGTTTTTATACCTATACGGGTATTTATTTAACTAAAAAAAATTCTTTTTATGCAGTCAATTATAAAATTCCCATCCATACTTTCACGGTCGTAATCAAAATTAATGATGCCATAATAAACTGGAGAACTTTCGTATTGATTTTTTTCCCAGTATTCGCTCCCAGCGGTGCTGCCACAAGACTCGCTGCCACCATGATGAGCGCCGGAATAAATTCTACTTGTCCTGTTGAGATTTTCCCTACTGTTGCCCCAATCGATGAGATAAAGGTAATCGCAAGTGATGAGGCAATGGTCATTCTTGTTGGTATTTTTAACACAACAAGCATAATTGGTACCAGCATAAATGCTCCGCCTGCCCCGACAATACCGGCTCCAATCCCAACGATAAAAGAAAGCACGGCAGCAAGCCATTTATTAAACTTTACTTGATCCAAAGGAATATTATCGATTCCTTTTTTAGGAACAAACATCATCACAACAGCAATTAAGGCGAGAATTCCATAGACTAAATTCACTCCGCTCTCCGGCAGGTGTGTTGACCCGAATCCGCCAATAAAGCTTCCTATTAAAATACTAATCCCCATATAGGCAATGAGAGATTTATTTAAAAAACCGCCGTTTCGATAGGCCATAACACCGCTTAGCGTACCAAAAAAGACTTGAATCGCAGTAATTCCGGAAACCTCATGGGCTGTAAATTGCCCAACACCAAGAATAGCCGGAATATATAATAGCATTGGATAGTTGATAATGGCACCGCCAATACCGAGCATCCCTGAAATAAACGATCCGATTATACCAATGATAAAAATCGTAATCATGAAACTGACAGACATATCCTCGTCCCCTTTTAAAAGGGGGAACCAAAGCCGGTTCCCTTTTATTAACCTTTTTTAATCCAAAACTTTAAAACACCGTTTTCCTCTTCATGTTTTAAAAGTTCATGTCCTCCTGATTTTGTCCAGGCTGGAAGGTCATTTTTTGCCCCTTTATCCGTTGTGTGAACTTCTAAAACTTGGCCGGTTTCAAGCTCTGTCATTGCTTTTTTTGTCTTAACAATCGGTATCGGGCATGCAAGCCCTTTTGCATCCAATATTCTCGCTGCTTCCATATTTTCTTTCTCCCTTCAGAAAAAAATACCCCTTTTGATCCCGTTCATTCTATAACCTGTATAGGTATTTTATACTCTAAAAAAATATTACTCAATTAAAATGTCAAAGTCGCATCCGCATTCGTAGCGAATTCTAAGAAAGTGACCGCTCCGCCCACAGAGATTCCATCAATAAAGTCTTCTTCTTTTAAGCCCATAACATCCATTGTCATTTGGCAGCCAATAAACTTAACACCTAATTCTTGGGCCATTTCCGCTAATTCCGGAATCGATGGCACGTTTGCTTTTGCAAAGCCCTCCGCAAAGTGTTCTTTACCTTCAGGCAATGGAAGCTGCTTGTTAGCTTCTTTATGAATGAGGTTTAACCCTTCAAAAGTAAAGAAAATGGCTACTTCCTGATCCGTTGCTGCAGCAGCCGTTGCGATATTAAATACTTTATAAGCATCAAATAAACCGCCATTACTTGCAATAATTGCGACCTTTTTATTCATAGTAATAAATCCTCCTTGTTTTTCCATTTTATCGATAATATTTTGCTTTCTTTTATTTCGTTGAAGCCGAATTTACATTTCCAATGCCTGTTGTTTTTCCAGTCCATTTACTCATCCCTGGAACAACATTGATAACCTTTTCGAACCCTTTCTCTGCCAGCTTTTGAGCGGCAAGATCACTCCGGTTTCCGCTGCGGCAAATAACGTAAATCTCATCATTTTTGTTTAATTCGTCTAAACGATCTTCTAATTCGCCAAGAGGAATCGATATGGCATTTTGGATATGATTAAAGGCATATTCTGCTGCTTCGCGGACATCAAGTACCGCTACTTGCGCATTTGAATCAAGTTTGCTTTCTAAATCTTCGTTGCTGACCACATTGGGATGGTTTCTTTCAACATTTTCCTCACCGCTTGATTTTCTCAAGTAATGTTTTAAAACCTCTCCTTCCTCAATGGTCCCTAAGTATTGATGCCCTGTACTCTCCGCCCATGCTTTAATGTCCGTCTTTGACCCTTTATCGGTCGCTTGAACCTCTAACACACTACCGGCTTCGAGGTTATTCATTGCCTTTTTTGTTTTTACAATCGGCATCGGACAAGCTAAACCTTTAGCATCTAATACTTCGTTAGCTTTGATGTTTTCCACTGCTATACCTCCAACAAAATACATATAGGGGTATATTTTAATTCAAAAAAATTTTGTTTTCTACCATTACCCCTGTGGGTATAATATTAATAAAAATTGAAGAAAGAGTCAAACCATTTCTTCAAAAAAAGTTCAAAAAATTTTCAAAAAATCTTCAAAAGGTTTTCAATGTTATTTTGATATCACACATCCCCCTATATCTATTCTATTTTTGCATGCTTAGGATATGTGTTAATTAAAGGATCGTTTCGTATACTTTGTTGCTCATGGCATCAAATTGTTACCTCTAGGGCTCATTTGGACAGATCGTTTGATTTCAACGGGATTCCTGTCCGAATCAAGATCCTTAAGTTAATTCTTTAAAAATTAATTTTGTGTAAAAACAACAATCATTACGAAAACGGCCTAATTTAAAAGGCCAGTGCTGCAAAAAAAATAGTGAGCAACTGACCCAACAAAAAGTTAAAGATTTTCTTCCTTAATTTCTTCTAAAACACCATCCCAAAGCCTCATTCGGGCTTCGAGGCATCTCTCTCCAATTAAATAAGCCTTTTTCACCTTTTCAGGATCATTTTGGCATAGTTCAAGCAATAATTTTTCAGCTAGAGGACCATGGTGTTCTTCATCTACTTCAATATGGCGATTTAGGTAGAAAACCAAACGGTCACTTGAAGCTCCAGTCTCCATCAAAGAGTCAACTAACGGTTTAAACATTTCCGGAATTAAACCTTCGCGTCCATAAAAAAAGGCTGCGGCAACTTCATATACTTCCCCTTTAGTTGCCAGATCCAAATTAAAAAGGACAAATTCTTTTGTACTGTTTCTCATATTCCTATTTTTCTCTAGTGCTTTGTGATAATCCAATCCATTTTTCAAGCTTTTTAAAAATGATTGAAATGCTTGAGCATCAGTCCCACACTCTTTCATTGCCTCCAAATAAAGGGCAAAATGGCTGATGTACCCGCCCTTCCCGTCAATATCTGATTCTTCGGCGACAACGATTTCATTAATAAAGCGTGAAAACAAAGGATTTTCGTAAGGAAACCACGGAACATCCATACCCGTTACAGATCTTTGCAATCTTTTTAATAAACTCATAAAATCCCACACGGCAAAAACATGATGCTTCATAAAAACCTTTACTCTCTCAGGTGTTGTGATTTCTTTGTAAATTGGATGTGCCAGCAGCTTTTCCCGGACTGCGGATAATGGCTCTAAATTTTGATAAGTCATTCTTTCGTCCCCTTTTTTAATTTTCTAAATCTGAAATTTGCTCTGAGAAAGCGGATACCTCAAAAATTTGATTGTTTACTTGATCAACCGCTTTAAGTGTTACCTGTCAATAAATAACTTCGGCTGTTCAGCTAATCTCCTTGCAAAAAGCGAGTAAATCGTGAACCTGATTAATCGTTCTACATGCCCGGAAAGCAGTTTGTTGCGTTGATTTCACTCCGTAAAAGGCATAAGAAATAATAAGTAATAACAGAATTAATACAGATTCAAATCTAAAAATATTTTCTTCCCTACTGAAAATTTCATGATTGTATTCCTCTTTAAATTTTGAAAAAAAGCATATGATATTCACATAAAATAGAAACCATACAAATGCTATACTAAGGCTATTTTATAACGAAACGGTCCAAAAAGTATGAAAAATCGATATTTTTCCACATTAATTTTACAAACAAAAAAAAGACTAATCTTGATCCCGATTAGTCTTCCCAATTAGGAAAGATGAACAAAAATGCAAAAGATCCTCAATCAGTTCTTTTAATAACTTGCGTATCCGGATCAATCGTTATCCCCTTTGATCCTTCCTCACGATCTATCTCATCCATGTTACTTGGCTTTTTAGGGTTGAAACTGAGTATGGATGAAGTTCTGTAGCCGCCTGTCACATTTAAAACGTTAAAGCCGTTTTGCGATAGGATTCGATCGGCTATGTAGCCCCTTAAACCTACTTGACAATACTCAACAATTGTCTTGTTTTTATCAAGGTCATTTAATCTTTCTCGAAGGCTGTCTACTGGAATGTTTACTGCACCATCTATGTGGCCATTTTCATATTCTGTCTCGGTTCTGACATCTACGAGGAGATAGTCCTCATTTTCAAGCTCCGCTATATCTTTCCAAGCCACCACATGGGACCTTCCTGCTAAAACGTTTTGTGCAACAAAGCCAGCCATGTTTACGGGATCTTTAGCTGATGAAAACGGAGGGGCATAACAAAGTTCCAGTTCGGCTAAATCGTCAACCGTTCCGCCAAATCTGATCGCAGTTGCAATAACATCCATTCTCTTATCTACTCCTTTATATCCAATACACTGTGCACCTAAAATCTTTCCTTCGTTATTGAAAATCAATTTTAGAGACATAGGCTTTGCGCCTGGGTAATAGGAAGCATGGGATACCGGATGAACATATATGACCTTGTAAGGAATATTAAATCTTTTCAGCGTTCTTTCATTCGCCCCCGTGCTGGCTGCGGTTAATTCAAATATTTTAATGATCGCTGTTCCTTGTGTGCCCTTATAGGAAGAAGTAATACCGCAAATATTATCGGCAGCTATCCGGCCTTGCTTATTTGCCGGACCCGCAAGCGGGATGGCTGTCTTTTCCTTCGTAATAAAATCAACTACTTCTATCGCATCTCCTACTGCGTAAATCCCCTCAAGATTGGTTTGCATTTTATCATTTACAATAAGGTGGCCTCTTGGTCCGATTTCAAGACCTGCCTCTTTTAGAAAAGCAGTGTCCGGAGCAACACCTATTGCTAAAATGACAATGTCAGCAAGAAGCTTTGTTTCACTGTTTAATACCACCTCAACCTGGTTTTCTAATGAATGAAATGCTTTGACGCCATCATTAAGAATAAGTTCTATACCGTGGTCAGCCAGCTCCTTTTCAGCCATAACAACCATGTCTGAATCAAATGGAGCCAAAATATGCGGAGCTGCTTCACAAAGAGCTACAGAAAGCCCTCGTTCTCTTAGATTTTCGGCCATTTCTACCCCAACATAGCCGCCGCCAATCACTACAGCTGATTTGGTTTCATTCTTATCAACATACATTTTTATGGCATCTGTATCAGCAATATTCCTTAAAGTAAAAATCTTATTATGTTCTATTCCAGGAATTGGAGGCCTTAATGCTTTTGCCCCTGGAGAAAGGATTAAAAAATCAAAGCTTTCCTCATAAGTTCCTTTACTCTTGCTATTTACAGTAACTTTCTTTTTCATCGCATCAATGCTGACAATTTCACTGAAGTTTCGAACATCAATATTAAATCTCGCTCTCATAGATTCGGGAGTTTGCACTAACAGCTTCTGTCTGTCCTTGATCGTCTCCCCAATATAATAAGGGAGTCCGCAGTTAGCAAAAGATATATGCTCATCTCTTTCAAACATGATTATTTCCGCTTCTTCATCGAGCCTTCTAAGTCTGGCTGCAGCAGAAGCTCCACCTGCAACTCCACCAACGATTAGCACTTTTTTTCGCATATTTACCTCCTTGCACTTTTATAAAAATAGTATGCACAAAAAGACACAAAATAAGTGAACAAGGACACTATTAATATGGTGCATTTTAGGGAATAAAACATGTAAACTGCGGATGGCAAAGTGCTTATTCATATTTGATCCTATTGCCAAAAGTGAAGAATACCTTTATTTATTTGTTAAAAAGAGGGTGCCCTATTTGGACACCCTCTTTAAGCTTTTGGCAAATCAAAACAGAAGACCTTTGGAATCTCCTAACTCTTACTTGATTAAGCTTAGAACTTTATTCGGATCAAAACCTAAGACCCATTGCCCGTTAATTTCTGTTTGTGGAACTCCTAATTGGCCGGTTGCAGCCACTAAACGGTTGGCAGCCGCCTGATCCTGCTGTACATTTACTTCTTTAAATGAAAGGCCTTGCTCTTTTAAGAAGTTTTTCATCATTACACAATAAGGACATGTATTAGTTGTATATACGGTAATTTGATTCATCAATAACTCCCCCTTTTTTTATTATCAGCTAAACGCTTTATAAATAAGATAAATAGCTCCTACCAGGAGCCAAACTAATGTCCCTGGTCATATGGGAACAGGCTGCTTAACCCGTTTGCCATCTCCAGTAACATTAGGCCGGCTGATTCCTCAAGAACCTGTTGTTGTGCAATCGGTGTTTTTGTTGTTTTTTTCATCTGACATTGCAAGTCCCCCTAAAAGAAATTGCTAACTCTTCTCCCGATCTTACTCTACTTCACCTGTCCAAGCCATCATTCCGCCATTCATATTGGTAACATTAAATCCTTGGTTTTCCAAGAATCTTGTTGCAGAGGAACTTCTTCCTCCTGATAGGCATACAATGATATATTCCTTATTTTTATCAAGTTCCATCATTTTGTACTCAATTAATCCAAGAGGAATATTCACTGCCGTTGGAATTTTACCCATTGCCACTTCCTGAGTTTCGCGAACATCAATAATATTTAACTGTTCTCCATTTACTAATTTTTCTTCAACTTCTTTAGCTGATATAGATTTCATTACTCATTCTCCTTCAATTGAAAGGCGATCCTGCCGCCTCTATATTGTAAAATTATCGAAACTTTAATTTTTGCAGTGCGGTTCTTTCCGTTACCATCCTGAAAAATTAGCTCAAGTTCATTTTATACCCCACAGGGTATATTGTAAAGAAAAAAATATTATTTTTTTAGATTCAATCCCAACAAATTTATTTCGAAAATCTTTCAAATGCTTTTAAATGATGCTTGGATGCATTCATTAGTCGTTCAAATACAACTCTTACATCCTTATTTAAATCTTGTTTCAAAAACTTGTCATACATATCGATATTTTCAATTTCCGCTTGGACGCCAATCTTTAATGCATCATCTTCCGTTTCAAAACCTGAAACAAAATGAGAACCATTATCTTCAGGTACATCAATTCCATATCTTTCAAATAAACCTTTTAACAATGAAATATGCTGCTCTTCCGAAAAGATAATATTTGAAAAAGGTAAAAACTCTCCAAACTTCGAAATGGTGGCATTGTACTGTGCTCTTGCTTTATATTCATCTTCTAAAGAATAAATCAGCATTTTTCCAACCGTTAATTCCTCCTCATTGCCAACAGCGCCTGCTCCATAAACTTCTCCGCCAGTCCCTTTTGAAAGATCCTGAATTGCATTATCTTTTTTATCAGCGGTTTGCATTTGCTTAACTTGATTATCTGACCCTTTTACTGATTGCTGCCCGCATCCAGCTGCACCTGTTAAAATTAATAGCAACAAACCGGTTACTAAAAAACTTTTCCATTTTTTCATATTACATTCCTCCTTGCCTCTCCTTCATTTGCAGATTTGATTCTACACCTGGATTGTAAGAAAGAATTTTTTAAAACTTATTAAAATAATCTTAAGAAAATGTTAAGTTCACGGAATAATCATAATATTCCACTCCTTTGCAAAAATGGTATTTTCATTTTAGTGTTTGAAAATTGACATATTTACCTTTCAGTTGTTTGATGGTTATGTAATGAATAAATACGTGACTAAAATGTAAATTTATCTTTTGGTCAAAAACAATTACAAAATACAGCAAATGGAAGGAAAAGAAATAATGTTAGGGATTGATATACCAGGATATGAAGATTTTGCAATCAGTCATTTAGTATTAGATTTTAATGGCACAATTGCCAAAGATGGTTCTTTAATCGATGGTGTAGCTGAGCTGATTAAAGAAATTGCCCAATCTATTGACATCTATGTTATAACTGCAGACACATACGGGAATGTTCAATTTGAGTTAAGAGACCTTCCAATCAACATCATAAAAATTGAAACGACGGATGAAAAAAATGAGAAACGAATGCTAATTAAAAAACTAGGCTCTAAAGGAACGGCGTCAATTGGAAACGGAAATAATGATGAGTGGATGCTTGAGGAATCAAGATTAGGGATTTGTATGATTGGGCAAGAAGGATGTTCGACGAAGGCCTTACTTGGTGCCGACATTGCCATTACGGACATAAGAAGTGCTCTTGAACTATTTACTTTTCCAAATAGACTAAAAGCAACATTGCGGTATTAAAAAGAAAAAATGAACTTTTTTTGTCCATTTCAGAACAAATCACTTTACAAATTTTTTAAAGGTTTTATAATACCCCTATAGGTATATAAAAGTGCTTGATATTTTCAGAAGGGGCAGCTCTTTTGAAGGTTCGACAATTTGGAGGGAATCACTTGAAACAGAAAATTGTAATCATAGGCGGGGTTGCAGGTGGAGCAACAGCTGCAGCAAGGTTAAGAAGGATTAGTGAAGAGGTTGAAATTATTCTCGTTGAGCGCGGAGAACATATTTCATTTGCCAATTGCGGCCTTCCTTACTATATTGGGGAAACGATTAAAGATCGGAATAAATTATTGGTCCAAACAGTTAAAGGAATGTCAGAACGCTTCAATCTTGATATTCGCGTTTTTAGCGAGGCAGTAAGCATCAATAGCGAATCCAAAATGGTAACCATCAAGAATTTGCAAACTGGCGAAGTATATGAGGAATCCTATGACAAGTTATTACTATCTCCCGGGGCAAAACCAATTGTCTCGCCGATCCCTGGCATAGAGGATCATCAGTCATTATTTACATTAAGAAATATTCCGGATACGGATAAAATTAAAAGCTATGTTGACATGAAAAATCCTAAAAAGGCGATTGTCATTGGCGGAGGATTTATTGGGATTGAAATGGCTGAAAACCTTGTCGATCGAGGTATAGAGGTCACCATTATCCAAAGATCCAATCAAATTATGAATCCCCTCGATTTTGAAATGGCCAGCATTCTGCACAAGCATTTAAACGAAAAAGGCGTAAACTTAATTTTTGAAAATAGTGTTCAATCATTTGCTGATCAGGGTAAAAAAGCAATCCTAATGGATGGGTCAGAAATTGAAACCGATCTGACGATTCTTTCTATCGGGGTAATTCCGGAAAATGGATTAGCCAAAACAGCAGGATTGGAGCTGGGAGAGCGCGGAGGAATTGTCGTTAATGAATTTTTACAAACTTCAAACAGGGATATTTACGCAGTTGGCGATGCAGTAGAAGTTGTTGATTACATTAACGGTAAAAAGGCCATGATCCCGCTTGCCGGTCCCGCTAACCGACAAGGGCGGATTGCCGCAAATAATATGATGGGCAAACAAGAAAAGTATCAAGGAACCTTGGGAACTTCCATTGCGAAAGTATTCGACTTAACGGCTGCCTCAGTCGGAAACAATGAGAAACAACTAAAACGTTTAGGGATTCCATATGAAGTTGTTCATATTCATCCAGGATCGCACGCAGGTTACTACCCGGGAGCTGCTCCGATAGCTTTAAAATTAATTTTTGATAAAGAAACCGGAAAAATTTACGGTGCCCAAGCCGTTGGAGCAGATGGCGCTGACAAACGAATCGACGTAATTGCAACGGCCATTAAAGGCGGATTAACGGCAGAAGATTTAACGAACTTGGAGTTATCCTATGCCCCTCCATTCTCATCAGCAAAGGATCCTGTCAATTTTGCCGGCTATGTGGCCTCTAATATTATCGAAGGCGAATTAGAACATATTCAGTGGCATGAGGTAGACCAAATCGTTGAGGGTGGAGGACTATTAATCGACGTTCGTGAGCCAAAAGAGCGGGAAAATGGCTTTATTGAAGGATCCATTAATATCCGATTAAATGAACTCAGAAATCGTTTGGAAGAACTTCCAAAGGACCAAACCATTTATGTCAGCTGTCAGGTTGGCCTGCGAGGGTATTTAGCCAGCAGAATTCTAAAAAACAACGGATTCCAGGTTAAAAACGTTGATGGCGGCTGGAAAACCTATTCTGCTGCAAAAGCAAGCAAGAAAAAAGAATTCGTTATGACAGATAAATAATCCGGTATTCATGAAAAGAGCATGACCTGTTTTTTAGGCCATGCTCTTTTATCTATTAAGGTTTAAATCCCAATTTCATTTGACTGGAATTCACCGATATCCTTATGTTCCTTTTTATAATTCTTAAAAGTAATAATAAGGGTTAAAAGGGAAAACAATGCGATAACAAAATAAGAAGAGCGGAACGTTAAAAGAAGATGGCTCAGCTGCGAATCGCCATAAAGGTTCAGAAAAAATTGATAGGTCATTCCGCCAAGCGTAACACCCAAACCCATCCCCATTGTCCGTGACATATTTAAAATTCCGCCTGTAATTCCTAATCTATCTTTTGGAACACTCCCCATCACATGACTATTATTAGGGGGTGTAAACATCCCAATCCCTGACCCGATTAAAAATAAACCCGTACATGTAATAATGTATGTTCCTGTAGCATCGATAAATGCGAGCATAAAGGCTCCCGCTGTTACCATGGATAACCCCAGGATTGCTGGTATACCCGGACCGCGATGGTCTGCCATCATGCCTGATATGGGTGTAAAGATCGTCATTCCGATTGGAATAACCGTAATCAAGAAACTTGCTTGAAAAATCGGCAGATGCTTAACCTCATCTAAATAATAAGGTGTTAATAGTAAAACAGCATACATAATAATGAACGACATCGTACTTGTTATATTCCCCATTGTAAAGTGAATATTTTTAAACAAGCCCAAATGAACTAAAGGCTCTGTTCGCTTTCGTTCAAGACGGATAAATAAAAACGATGATGTAATCGCAATAGCAAAACAGCCAATAATAACAGGGGAATTCCATCCGAGTTTTAGACCCATATTTAAAAAATAGATAATGGAAATTAAAGATGGGATAAGAAACATGGCACCCATATAGTCAAATTTTGCTTTATGATTTTTAACAGAGTCTTTCGGCAAAAATACGATCCCTAATATCGTACCGATTAGCCCGACAGGAAGATTCATAAAAAAAAGCCATTTCCAACTGACAAATGAAAGCAATGTACCGCCCACTACCGGGCCTAAACTTAATCCAATCCCCTGAGCGCTTGCCTGAAATCCTATAGCTTTTCCAAGGTCCTTCTTCGGGGTTGCGAACGTAATAATGGAAACACTGTTCGCCTGGAGCAAAGCGGCTCCAATTCCTTGGAGCATACGCGAAACGATTAACATGGAAAGTGTAGGAGCCAGTCCACAAAATAAGGAACTAAGCGAAAATATTCCAAACCCGATAATATAGAGCCAACGCCGTCCAATCATATCGGCAAGTCTGCCAAAAATTAATATCGTGGAAGCTAAGGACAGCAAGTATGCTAAACTTACCCATTCTATTTCATTCATTGGTGTATGGAACTGCCGCTGGAGACTTGGAAGTGCCACATTAATGATGCTTGCATCCAGCGCAGCCATAAAAGCACCAATACAAACAGTGGCCACTGCATACCAATGGGAATATGTTTTTTCTTTGGTGACTGAAGATGAATAGCCCATGCCATTTCCCTCCCATAAACAGCTGCAACAATAAAGTGAAACTTTTTTTCTTATCTTTTATTATAGCAGGGAAGATATAAATTTTTTGTAAAGAATCCTTTAAAAATAACTGCTTAGCTCTTTCCAAAAAAGGAACCTCTTCGTGGATCATTCGCTATGTTATTTTATTTTAGAAACGAGTGTCTGCATCGTCTCTTTACTCATTGGTCCAACAAATTTTTCTTGAATCACCCCGTTGGCATCAATAAAAAAACTGGTTGGGATGGTAAAGGCCTGATATAAGTTTCCAATATCCCCCTTCTGATCCAATAAAACAGGGAATGTCAGGCCCTGGTCTTTTACAAATTTCTGAACATCATTTTTGTTTTTCTCTGCTGTTGTTAAATTAACCGCCAGTACGGTAATATTATTGTCCTTATTTTCCTTATAGAACTCTTCTATATGAGGAATTTCCGCTTTGCATGGGGGACACCATGTAGCCCAAAAATTGACGATTACTTTTTTGCCTCTATAGTCAGAAAGTTTTGCACGATCGCCGGTTAAGGTTGTCAATGTAAAATCAGGCGCCATACTTCCTTTTTGGAGGCCTGTCTTGGCAGATGCTTTAGAAATTTCCGAAGCAGAAGGCTTCTGTAATTGACTTTCTTCCCGTTTTTTTGAATGATGATCATAAATCGCCCAACTGAGGAGACCAATAAGCAGAACGATTGACGCAATCATTTTCCACATTCTAAACACCTCTCTATCCAATAAAAATTAATTAGCTTGATTCCATTTCTTTTCTAAGGTCTTTTTAGAAAAAAGTAAAAATAGGATTAGAATGGAGTAAAACCCAAACTTATAACCAAAGAAATCATTTTTACTTTCAAAAATGTTGGCTAATACAAGTTGAAAGAACGAAAATCCTACAATAAAAGAGAAATATGGCAGGGGAATTCTTTTAATCCAAATCCGAATAAACACGATAGACGGAATTAAAAAATTCAGTAAATGTTCCCAACCGGGAGAAATAAACAAATAAATCAGGTGAAAGATAGTAAAAGAATAGAAAAGATAAAAGAAATAAAGATCCATTTGTTCTGAAAACGGAATCCCCTTTTTATCGGCTTTCCTAAAATAAAAATAGGTGGCAACGGCCACAGCAAGCCAAAACCCTAATTCTCCGCCGGAAAAATAAAGCAAAGATAACGGAGCCTTCATTACCAAGAAGGGGTCAATAATCAGCAAACTGCCTTTCAAAATGAATACTCCCAAAATAAGACTGTCTATTATTAATTCTAATAGAATCTTTTGATGACCACTTTTTTTACTAACCCGAATAATGATATAACTAAGAAGAAGTGATACAATCATGACCAACCATTTCATTTCAATTGTTATTGAACCTAGTGTCATATACCCCATTAAAACAGCTCCTAAAGGGAATTGAATAATACTGCTGAAAAATCACCAGTAAAAACATATTATACCCCTAACGGTATATAGTCAAGTTGGAGAAGCCCATCAATCTTCGTTAGTTGTGGACTCAAAATATAATCAAGGTGAGTCTTTACTTTGTCGTTTTTAGGAAGACAAAACGATAGCTCATTATGATATATTTATTGAAAATGATGTATGTCTTGGACTTTTTAGGTGGTGGAGCTTATGTTAAATGAGGAAGATATTCAATTTCTTCAAGATTCCCTTCCCTTTTGTGCTCATTTAAATATCGACGAACAAAACCAAATAAAGCAGGCTGCCCTTTGTCATGTGTTGGCAAAAGGAGAACAATTGTCAGAGCAGAATGAGGATTGCAGCGGATTTATTGTAGTAAAAAGCGGAAGGCTCAGAGCCTTTATCTTGTCCGCTGACGGAAGAGAAATAACTCTTTTTAGAATGCTCGAAAACGATGTCTGCATCCTATCAGCCTCTTGCTTGTTTAAAAATTTACATTTCACAGTCTATCTTGATGTTGAAAAAGATAGTACCCTTTATGTGATTCCAACCAAAGTCATCGAAGAATTAAGTCAGTATAACATGGATGTAAAAGAATATTTGCTCGATATTATGGCTTCACGGTTCTCGTCCGCCATGTGGGTAATGGAGCAGGTCGTTTTTGGAACCTTATCCAAACGCGTGGCCAGCTTCTTATTAGAACAGATTTTGCTGGAGGGCAGCCAAACGTTAACAATCACTCACGAATCGGTCGCCAAAAATATCGGATCTGCCCGAGAAGTCGTAAGCCGAATGCTGAAATACTTTGAAAAAGATCATGTCATTGAAACCTCCCGAGGAAAAATCATCATATCCGATCTGGAAAAATTAAAAACACTTGCAAAATAAAAGATGACGGCAATGACCGTCATCTTTTATTTTGCGATATTTTCCTGCTACATTTCTTCTTTAATATAGTTTATCATCCTTGGTGTAATGTATGGGATAATCAACGGCAGCATATTTGGCATCAAGGCATCCATTGTCTTAGGAAGCAAATCTGGCATCAGCTGTTCCATATCCTCCGGCAGCGGTCCAACCCGGCGTGAAACTTCCGCTAACATGTCTGCCATAACCTTCGGCATAATATCAGGAACCAGCTTTGGCATTAAAGTTGGCATCATTTTTTCCATCATGCTCAATCCGCCTGGTGTATGTTTCATTGCTTTCATCATTGGCACCATTCCCGGCGGCATGTTTTCCATCATTGGTTTAAATAAGGCTGCCATAATGTCCGCAAAAACTTCCGGCTTCATCAAAAGAATAAACTTTTCAAAATAGCCCCACATTTCCATTGAGTAATCAGTTTTATCTTCAATATGAAAGCCAAGACCTTCCATAGCGAACCGGGCAAGGTCCGTAATCTTTAGATCAAGATTGTTCTTCACATTCGAATCCCGGAGCTGAACTTGGCAGCACGGGCATAAAGCCACTACTGTATCGGCTTTTGCATCAACAGCCTCTTGCAACCGCATTGCGCCTAGCTTTGGTGCAACCGGATTTTCCCCAATTAGTGTAAGGACTGACCCGCAGCAGTACCCTTGCTCGCGATTGTGTTCCATCTCAACAAAATCTACTCCTGGAATCGCTTTTAGAAGTTCACGAGGCGGCTCATAAATTCCTTGTGCTCTTCCGGCATGGCAGGAATCATGGAAGGTGATCCGTTCATTTACCTCATGGTCGAATTCCAGTTTGCCGGCTTTTATTGCTTCAGCAGCAATCTCAGAATAGTGCTTTACTTCAAAATCGTATTCTATTCCCTTTTCTGCTGCTAACTTAGCATAAAACTCTTTCCATACTAGACCGCAGGCCGGACAGGAGGTCACAATGGTTTTCGCTCCGCGTTTTTTTGCTTCGGCCACATTGTGCTCAAAAATCTCTTCGAATACATCCCATTTTCCGGATACCTTCATCGGAATTCCGCAGCAAGCTTCGTCTCCTCCCATATAGGTAAAGTCTACACCTGCTTTATCCAATAAGCGTACCGTTGCTTCGGCTACATCAGTATTGACGAAAGAGGCTGTACAGCCTGCAAAATATAAGACATCTGCCTTTTCTTTTATTTTTAGTTTTATATCCTCCGGCACCCAATCGGCGCGCTTTTCTTTCTTGCCAGCCCAAATATTCCGTTCACCCCGAAGCGAGGCAGCCATCATCTCAAATGGCGGGAAGGTCATCCGCTTATCCTCATGAATAAGAGTTCCGCGAAGCTCCATCCAGTTGTGCTCAACCGGCATGTCTAATTGACAGCGAGTGTTACAAACTTCACAAGTTGTACAAAGTAAAAAGTTATTAACGGTTTCCGGATTAAATTTTTCCCTGCCGGCAACGACTTCACGAATATAATGATATTTTCCTCTTGGTGACTGGGATTCCCACCCTCTCCCTGCGAACTGTTCACAAGTAGAAACACAGTATCCGCAGCGTGAGCAGGCTGTTGAATAATAAGCAATATCACCCGGGATCCCCTTTTTCTTTCCTTCCCTTACCGCATCGCCAAATGAAGCTCTTGCTGCGTTTGCAAAAGGTCTGATTAATGGCTCCAATGTCGATGCAGTCCCCATGATTGTATCAATCAGTCCGCTGCCTAACACCTTATTTGGGTTAAATAAACCTTTCGGATCCACCTTCGCTTTATAGGATTCCACTTTTTCATAGCGGTCAGAGCCAAGAACATTCTTAGCTTCTCTGCGGAAGTAAAGGCCTGTGGCATAAGCTGAACCTCCGTGCTTTTTAGCAATTTCAATGACCGAAAGCGATAGCGCAAAAGCCATATTAAAGGCAAATGTTCGTTCATCATGGGGAATAAAGCCTAATAAAACGATCTTTTCACCTTTAACAGCCATGCCCTCCAGAACAAATGGAAGTTTAATCTTTGTATCAATTTCATTCAGTACGGCTGTTAAGCTTTTTAACGGCGCGACCACTTCAGTTGGAATAATCGAAGGTCCAATCCGCTTAAAACGCATCGGCTTAAAGCGTTCTTCCCATTCGTGTTCGGCCGCTTCCTTTGAAAGTTCAATGCCATCAAATTCTTGGATGACTTGCATTAGTCCATCGTTAATGGCTTCGTGTCTTGAGGCAGGATAAGCAATAACAAGGACAAAGGTTTCGGGTAATTCTGGATGAGATGACTGGTTCTGTTCTTCATATGGATGTCCATGCCGATGCGGCAGTTTCTTTTTCAGCTTCATTGATTCAGGATTTAAAAAGGTAATCGACCAAATGGGCAATTTCTTTTCATATATCGCTATTAGGGCATCCCCAATCGCTTGATTATTTTTAAAAGAAATCAAACGATGAATTTCAGGTTCAAGCGGCCTTACTTTCAACGTTATCTCAGTAATAATACCGGTGATCCCTTCCAAATCAGCAATATAGAGGAGGAGTTCCTCACCACTGAAGATTCTTGCCTCTCCATCTGGCAAAATCACTTTTGCTTTTAATACATTTTCTTTAAAAATTCCATATTCGTATCCTCCAAACCCAGTGCCGCCCTGTGCCAGCAAACCGCCAACCGTGGAAGATGGGAGTGAGGATGGATACAAAATCAAATCGAGCTGTTCTTTTTTTAATTGCTTTTGCAATTGTTCCCAGATGATCCCCGCCTGTACGGTTACCGTGAGGTTGTCTTTATCAACAGAAAGAACCCGGTTCATTCCGGAAATATCAACTACGAGTGCCCCATCATCCGGGAGTACTCCTCCAAAACCGGATGTTGACATCCCCCTTGGTACCAGTTTTAGATTTTCTTCATTTGCCAATCTGACAAGCTGTCCGATTTGTTCGTCATTCTCTGGGCGGACAACGCCTCCCGGCAATCCAACTGGAAGAAATGGCTTTACCAAACTAGGCAGAGCCCCGACGTCATAAGAATACATTTTTCGCTCAATTCGATCTGTTCTCACTCTGTCCTTAAAAATATCTTTTAACTTTTGTTCCAATTGTTCACCAACTGCTGCCATTAAATATCCCTCCGAATCAAATGAAATTTGACATTGACTCCAAAATTCAACTGTGGTTAAAAAGAAAAGCAACATGCTTCTCTTTATCTCTAGTATCGTAAATTGCCCTATTCCATTTCGGTGACCAAGTCACCGTCAATACCAGGTATTGTTACGGCTTTATTACATTTTTTGAGGATATTAAATTTCAGCTTTTTTATGAAAAAAAAGGAATGCACGCCATGTAATAAAAATATCCTGTTTTTACCTTTCGAGGTTCAGCATTCACAGAGGATAAAACAAAAAAGAGCATAGGCTTTAACCTATGCTTGAATAATATTCATATATCGGTCAATAAAGATCATTTGTCCCCAAGGACTCCTGTCTTTGGTTTCTGTCCGACAAACTGAATGACATGGGCAAGCCCATTATGCAATTCCCCTTCATGCCGGACAGCTTCACCCATGAAAAAGTGGACAATCCGCCAATCGGAAAACGTCCCTAAAAACTCTTCCGGCCGATATAAAAGTTCCAAATCCCGCGGTCCTCCGCTGTTATATGGAATCTGATGCTGAGAATACACCTCCGTTATGAAAAAACCGCCTGGCTTGACGGATTTTTTTACCCCTTCAAGTGTTTTCTGGCGCAGCTCCGTTGGAAAGTGCCCAAAGATACAGACGAGCTCATCCCAGTGATTTTGCTCCCAACAGGCTTCATTTAAATCAACAAGTTGGGTTTGAACATCAACACCCCGTTCGGCAGCCAGCCTTTTGGTTTTGGCAAGTCCGGATTCCGCATAATCCCAAGCTGTAACATTCATTCCATTTTCAGCTAAGAAAACAGCATTACGGCCTTCCCCTTCGGCAATGGCTAAAGCTTTTCCAGACAATTGAAGTTTCTTTTGTATTTGCGTTAAAAACACGTTTGGTTCTGTCCCATAAAGATAATGCTCGGCTTGAAATCGTGTATTCCAATGGTTCATGCTAAACTCCTTTCACTTAGCAAGCTGTAATGAATGACAAAATTCATCTTGAATAAAACATATTATATATATGTTTCATTCGCCATTGATAGAAAAAGAGAGCAGTTCGCCCATCCATTGCTAACTGCTCTCTCTTATTATCAACAATAATTATTTCCCGATAAGATAAGTCCATTTCTTACCGGACTAAAATCAAGAGTAAGATTCCTTGTGTATGGCTCTAGATCGGAATCGATGGCCACTACTATTTCATTTATCGTTTCAACTTTATCGTTTTCATCCGGCTCATCCAGAGCCAGTCCCATTTCGGGGCCTCCTCAGCCATAGCCTTGGAAATAAACGCGGATATTTTTAGCACCGCGCTCTTGAAACAGTTGCTTCAAGAAATCGCGAGCCTGATCTGTGATCTTCATATTATTCAGCACCTTTCAAATTTATCTGCTCTATCCTTTATCTTTTTCTTCATTTCGTAAAAGAACACCCCAGCATATTTTAACCTGCTTATTACGATGTCATTTCTCTTACATTGTCATTCCCCTGCATTTTCCTAAAACCAGGCGCTCATTCCGCCTTTGACATTCGTAACTTTCGTAAATCCTAATTTTTTTAGTACTTTGCTGGCATTTTGGCTTCTCATTCCACTCTGACAAATGACAACCACTTCTTTTTCCTTTGAAAGTTCCTTCTCAGCTTTTTGAGCAAGCTGATGAAGAGGAATGTTTTTAAAGCCTCTGATATGGTTTCCTTTAAACTCGCCAGGTGTACGGACATCAACAAATTGCTTATTCTTGTCATTTAATTGATTTTTTAATTCCGTGGTTGAAATATTGCTGATCCCTTTAGCGGGCATGAACCGTTTAACCATAAAAAATAGTAATAGAGCAATAATAATATAAGTTACATATTGCATTAAAAGTCCTCCGTTCTTTTATATACCTGTATAGGTATTGTTTTATTGAAAATAAAATAGGGTGCAACCCCTGTTTTATCTGCTCTTAACTAACAAATCAACAGCCTCTTTTAATAATTCTTCGACGTTCTTTTCACCTGGGTTATTCGATTTTTGCACACAATCCACTAAATTGGAGCTTACTACCACCCCAATGGCCCGATCGATAGCCGTTCTTGCTGCCGATAACTGGGTAATGACGTCTTTACAGTCCTTACTTTCTTCCATCATTTTCAAAATCCCTCTCAACTGTCCTTCAATACGCTTTACCCTATTTTTGGTTTGTACATTGTAATCCATGCTCAGCCTCCTTCCTAAAAAGGATTAAACAACTTTTTTCTCGGATACGAATTGATTCTGATCAAAAATGGTATATCCCTTTACCTGAAAACCATTTTGCCTTAACAAACGAATTCCAATATTTTTTTCGACGATGGACGATCCGACAACATGTAACCTAGCATCAGGAATTTCATGCAAGTTCCTTTTAAGATAAGCAATCGGGATATTTATTGCGCCTTTGATCGGATCCTTGTAAGCTTCGTTAAAATCCCTGACATCGATAATTTTAATTTTTTCCTTTTCAAGATCATCCAAAGAAATACGGCAGACATCAACAACTGGGAAGTATCTTCTATACAATAAAACCATTGCAGCGATGGTACACAAAATCAGTAACTTCATTCTTACCTCCATTTATGAAAAAACAATGTTGACACGCTTTATATTATACCCATAAGGGTATAAAGTCAATGGAAAATACTTTTTGCTTAATTCATTTTATTTAAATGAAAAATCAATGACAAGTATATAATTTTCAAATAAAAAGAGCGGTCTGCCCAACATAGCAAACTGCTCTTTCTCTTCATTAACAGTGATCATTTCCCAATAATACAAGCCCATTTCTTTCTTGATCAAATTCAAGAGTAAGCTCGCCTGTATATGGCTCAATATCTGAATCAATGGCCACCATAATTTCGTTGATAGTCACAACGATATCATTTTCATCCGGCTCATCCAGAGCCAGTCCCATGTTGGGTCCTCCTCAGCCAAAGCCTGCAAAATATATACGGATGTTTTTCGCATTGTGATCTTGAAACACTTGCTTCAATACATCCCGCGCTTGATCTGTGATTTTCATTTATTCCTCACCTTTCGAAAAAGAACCAGCTCATTTTTTAAATACCAATATGGGTATGATTGTAACAAAATTGCATTGTACTGTCACCTTTTTTAACTTCTCTGGTGCCGAAATTTGGAGACATTTGTTAGCAGAAAACTACATGAGTCTCAACTCCCAATCCATGGATGGAAATAAAACAAATAGGAGTAATACACCAACATAATAAAGGCGGTGTGAGCGAAGCAAAATATCACTACTACAGAATCAATAAATGTATATTTTACCTTTCACTTTGATAAAATGAATCACTTTTGTGCAGCTCCGCCCCTTTTCAACAGAAAAAGAGAGCACTCTGCTCTCTAATTTTTTTAAAATAAATTGTTCGCTTTTTCGATTTGTCACACCATTAATTTTCAATAGGTCCAGACCATTTCGCCATGCCCCCGGAAAGATTGCCGACATGTTGAAAGCCTTGCTGGATTAAAAGCTGTCCGCTCGCTTCTCCCATTCCTCCGGTATGACACACAAAAATGATGAACTTATTTGAATCCAATTCATGGTATCGTTTTTGAAAGTCTTCAAAAGGAATGTTTATAGAATTGGGGATGTGGCTTTTCTTATATGCAGCGGGTTCCCTTACATCAACAATCGTTACATCCGATTTATTAAGATATTTTACTAGTTTAGTCTGATCTAATGACTGAACCTCTGAAGTCTTCGTTTCTTTCTTGTCTCCGTTTTGAGACATACCTGGCATCCCCGCCATACTTTCATTCTTTGCCATTGATTTGTTTACAAAAATAATGACAAAACTGATAAAAAGAAGGACGATTGCCGTAGTGATGATCATCATTTTTTTGTTCATCTAAACCCTCCATTAAGCTATGTAACCATTGGAATATAAGACAAAAAGGACACTGCCGACGGTAATCAAAGTGGAAATCCATAATATAATAAAATGCTTTTTGGGCAGCAGACTTTTCCTTTTCCAGGATATATAATGGGCTATTAATTGCATCAATATGCTTAATCCAACAAACCACCATTGGTACTTTGTAAAAAACACCATAGTGGAAAACATGACCCCACTCAGACCGAGTGGAACAACAAAAATGGGAAGAATTCAGGCAATACAGGCTAAGCCAGATGTAAAAAGTGAAGTGTATCTCGTTATTCGATCTCTCATGTTTCCTCCTGTTTTTTTATTAAACATAGCGTAAAATTATCAAGAAAGTGTGCAGAAAATTAATCTATTATATGTTTAAAGGCTGTTTCCCCGAAAAACAGCCAATGATCGTTCCGTTATTTAGTTAATATTCGATCTGTAAGTTTACTTTTTTTCCAAGTGAAGGTTCGTAAAGAAACATTATCTATCCCTTTCAAATCAAGTATGATATTTTTGTAGTTTCTATCGAGAGTTCCGTTCCATTTTAAATACCCAATCATATGGTGGTCATTTTTATTAGATGATTCCCATTCGAATGTTCCAGGATTGTCTGTCTCTGTTCCAAACGAAATAGCTGCAATTTTAGTTAAGTCATATTGGAACAAATCATCAGAATCAGTGTTCATAACAACTTCAAATACAAGCTGATGAGAATTGCTTTTTTCTAATAATAGTGTTGTATAAATCCCAACCATTCCGGTACTGTCATATGTTGTTAAGCTGCTTTTTGTGCCTGCAGCGGCGGCATGGACTGCCATAGAAGCTTGGTCTGCATTTGAAATTTCATTTGCTTTTTTCCCATTCATTATAATGGGTGCTGCAAAATAGCTAATAATACCAACTGCGACAATTGCAATAAGAAGGGGAATAATTTTGAATGCTTTCATATGTATATCCTCCTATATGTCTTCTTTGATTAACATCGTATAGAAAAACTTAGAAGAATTTATCGAGAAACTGTATTTATTTGGGGGTTTTATGAACTTAAGAAGGTGCAAGCCATATTGCTTGCACCCTTTACATTTTCAAAACTTATTTTGGTTCAGGTGTCGGTGTGCCTTCACCTAGATTTCCATATTTCTCATTAATCAACTTATAAATATCCTTTGGCTTTTTACCGTCAAGATGCATTTGTACCGCGTCACGCGCGATATTGACACAAGTGTCTCAAGCTATACCATGCTGGTCCCATGCTTCAACAGCATTGTTTGACCCCATTTTTCCTACAAAGCAGTTTAGGTTGCTCTTATGACCGTCAGATGCACAGCCGCAAAAACATTGTACTTTATCTAAAACATCAGGGTAATTAGATGCCATGATATATGTTTCTTGAACCATTTTTGATGAATTTAAAACATAGTCTGGCAATGGTTGGTTTTTCTTATTAAAGGTTACATTCGCCTTTTGGCTCCCGCATCCTGCAACAATAAGTGCCAGAGCTGCGATGATCATAAATATAGTTGAAAACCGTTTCAATTTCTTCACCTCTTCCCCCTCATAGATGCTTATTATTATTTTAACAAAACAATTTTCTCGTAGTGTTTTTAAATTTAACTATTTAGTGAAGTTTTCAATCATATTAACGATAGAATAGAAAAAACGATTCTAAAAAGCAAACCCATTACATTTTCATATTACCCATATTATGTCCGCCAGTTACAAGAGTTGGGTCTACCATTCCGAAGATCATGGCCACGTGTGCTACGATTAAAAACAATCCTACAAAGAAGGAGTGAACCTTTAATTTTTCTTCTTCTGTTTTGTTTTTGAAAATTAATCCTAAATCCAGCAATGCCATACCTAGTAATGGAACAATCCCCAGTAAATAGAAAGTAACAGCAACGACGTCAACCCAGCCCTTCCATTGTCCATTTACTGTTAGCGGTATATAGGCGGTTTTCATTAAATAAATAAAAATACCGGTAAAATAAAGCCCTGCGAAAATGCTCACTGCTTTATTTAATTTTCTTAAGCTGCCATTTAGATTACGAGTAAAAAGAATCGCTAATTCAGTAATTGCAATGGTTTCTGCACAAATAACCGGGATGGCCATAAAAATAATTAAATTCCAGGGCTGATTATCTGCTAAAAGGCCCATGTAATGTGTCATATCTCCCATGTCTATCTACTCCTTTTCTTTATGATGTACCCCTAGTTTGACGGAAAAATATGCAGAAACTTTCGAGAAAAATTGTAAATATTGTTACACTAATCACAAATCCACTTTGTTCACGGGGAGTTATTTGAAATAGAGTTATAGCTGGGACACTTATTAACTACTTAAAGATTATAGATAGAAAAAACAGGATGATACTAATGATGGACACGTAATATTAAAAAAGGGAGCGATACTGACTCCCTCCCTTTTTCTTAGTACATAATTTCATTATTTTTCTTATGTTAATGTGCCTTGAAACACTTTATAACCAACATAGGTTAGAAGAACCTCGCCAGGTAATGGGAGGCAAACAATTCCTCCGATTAGCACAATAATAATTCCGAAGTAACCAAAATGTGCAATAAGATAATCTATAAGCTGCTCATTTTTTTATCTCACCTAAAAAGGAAATATTTATGTATCGCGGTTATAATAATAACTTGAACTATTAGTGGCTCACTGATGGATGATTAATATGAATTGAGGTTTGTTTATGAATTTAAAAAAGGAACTTTTCATTGCATTTCTAATAAGTTTTGTCTCACTTTTGGGGTTCAGTTTTATTGCTGTTCTTGTTAGTAAACATTCAATTATTACTTTCGACAGAGTAATCATTTATTATGTGCAGGGTTTTGAAGCACCATGGTTAACCAATATCATGAAAGTATTCACGTTCATTGGTGGAACGATACCAGCGACGGTAATTTCACTTCTGGCTATTTTTATCCTCTATAAAGTATTTAAGCATCGATCTGAACTTATATTATTTATTGCTGTTTTCCTGGGTGCTGATGTTCTCTTTGTTACATTAAAACAAGTGTTTCATCGGGCACGTCCAGATTTACATCGTTTAGCCGAGGCAAGCAATTACAGTTTCCCTAGTGGCCATGCAACAATGGCATTTGCATTATATGGTGTTCTAACATTCCTGTTATGGCGACATATTTCCTCCCGATTAGGGCGATCATTATTAATAATCTTAAGTGTTTTTATGATTTTCACAATAGGAATTAGTCGGATTTATCTAGGGGTTCATTATCCTAGTGATATAATAGCAGGTTATTTTATTAGTGCCTTTTGGCTTACCTTGGCTATTGGTTTTTATCAAAGATATAAGGAACGGCAATATCAACGGCAAACAAGATAAATAAAAAAAGGAATAGTCCCAAATTTGAGGGCTATTCCTTTTTTATACCAGTTATATGCTAAGAAGGAAAACGGGACTCTTTTTTAAAGCCCCCTACTTTAAATTACTTTACCAAAATGAATACCAGACGGATAACAAAAAATTGGCAAGGTGTAATCCGTTAAACAGCTTTTCCTGTTTCCATCTTTTTTTAAGATGACAATGATAAGGGCAAGCAAGGAAGCAGAAAATATGACATAATGATAAAGTACTTGGCCCTGGTTATGCCCCAAAAAATAATTCTTGAAGATTAACCGGATTGTTTCAACAAAGTTATTTTTTGATTCGTAAAACTAGAGAACGATTCGTTTTTTCATGTAGAAAACTAAGAGATACTACTTCACGATATTCAATCGCCAAATAAATGACGGTCATATAAAAATAGGAGGAAAAATGTTATTATCTTATCCCATTTTAGCTGCTCTTTTAGGAATGCTAATCGCCCAATTTGTAAAAATACCAATTCACTTTTTAACAACAGGAGAATTAAAGTGGAAATTGATGTTTAGTACGGGGGGTATGCCCAGTTCTCATACAGCTACAATTATCGCATTGACTACAGCAATTGGATTAACTTCAGGTATTTATTCTAATGATTTTGCAATAGCCGTTGTGGTTTCCTTAATCGTAATGCACGATGCTACTGGAGTTCGAAGGCATGCAGGGTATCATGCTGAAGTTTTAAATAAATTATTAATTGATTTCAATCGTTTGATTGACATTTTAAAAGACCCCAATTTAAAGAAAACAGAGTACCGAGCCAAATTAAAAGAATTGTTGGGACATAAGCCAGCTGAAGTGTTCTTTGGAATCATCACAGGAATTTTAGTTGCCGTTTTAACTTTTCATTTCTATCCATTTAAATAATCATGATATA
The DNA here is from genome assembly GCA_964484065.1 of uncultured Bacillus sp. GTDB lineage: Bacteria > Bacillota > Bacilli > Bacillales > Cytobacillaceae > JAEVLT01. The sequence continues at coordinate 17,332 of CAZAEW010000017.1, read as the reverse complement.
AAAAAATGACCTAATAATAATGATATAGGTCATTTTTTTATTCCTATTGTTGTTTGCATATTTCAAGTTTTTACACAGGAAAAATCAAAACTGCCTCTGTTCCAACACCTTCATTGCTTGTAATTTTGATTTCACCTTTATGCAATTTCATAATACTTTTAGCAATATGCAATCCTAAACCAGTTCCTCCTGTTTCCCTGCTTCTCGCTTTATCTACTCGGTAAAACCGTTCAAAAATGTTATTTATCTCTTCCTGTGGGATTCCAATTCCATAATCTTTTACTCGTATGATGGAATGGCATTCATCCTTTTCTATAAACACCTCAATTTTATCCTTACTATATTTCATTGCATTATCTAGCAAAATAATGATCACTTGTTTGATTTTCAACTCATCTGCACGAATGATAAGTGGATTCTTTTCACAATGGAATATTACTTCACGTTTATATACATCTTTTAGGTGTTTTAAAATACTTTGGCATAATGATACCAAGTTCACCTCATTTATTTCTAGAACATCTTCCTTCTCTAAGTTGGCTAAGTCCAGAAAAGTCTCGGTCATTTTTTGAATTCTTGATGCCTCTGATTGAATTGTTTTTATTGCCTCGTCAGCCATTTCTTTGTTTTCTGTTCCATGCCTTCTTAAAAAATCAGCATAACTCATAATGACAGTTAAAGGTGTTTTTAACTCATGAGATGCATCAGAAACAAACTGCTTTTGTTTTTCCATATTTTCTTGTAATCTCTGAATCATACGATTAAAAGTTTTAGCCATTGTTTGAAGTTCGTCTTTTGCCTTGCTCCAAATCGTAATCGTCTTGGGTACTCCGCTCTTTTCAATTTCCTCCATGGTTTTAATCATATTCGAAATGGGTCTCATGATCATGTTAGAAAGCCACCTTCCTCCAAGTAACGAAAGAATAGCAGCTAAAATGGTGGAAATCCCCAGAATCACACGAAGCAACTCTTTTCTAACTTCTAACCCTGTAAGGCGTTCTCCAATTTCCAAGCTCCCATTAAATTTACTATTTAGAGGCACACGAACAACTAAAACTTCTTCTTCCCCATGTTCGGCAGTAATTAACTGAGAATGTGCTTGCGATGTCTCCACGTATTTTCCTTTTATTTTTTTTGAAAGCAATGGATCATTCATTACCTCAATAATGGTTTTGTTTTTCGGTTGCAAAATTCTAATATAGGAATGTTCGGTTAAAGAATCTTTTAATTCCCGGCTCAGACGACTAGAAGACTCAAGTGAATCAATGTCTTTTACTATGTCCCCTGCCTTTTGAAATAGAGAGTCTTCTTCCATATTTATCGTAATTTTCATAAATGAAAAATAGACCACCAAATTAATGAGGATCATGATGCATAACATCCAAGCAGTTGTTAATAGAGTAATTTTGGTTGTAATTCTCATCTGTTTCCTTCCTTTATCATATACCCAACACCACGTACGGTCGTAATTAAGGGATTTGTAAATCCATCATCAATCTTTTTTCGAAGATGTGTAACAGTAACATCGATTATGTTGGTTTCACCTTCATATTCAAATCCCCAAACATTCAGCAGAATGTTATCTCGTGTGGCCACTTTATTTTTATTCATTACTAAAAAAATGAGAAAATCATACTCTTTGGGAGTTAAGAAAAAAGTTTTTCCACTTCTTGCTACTTCTCTTGAATCTAAGTCAATGGTTAAGTCCTCAACTTTTAAAATAGAAGAAACTTCTTCTCTCATTTTAGGATGATCTCGTAAACAAGCACGAATCCGAGCTAATAATTCTTCAATTTTAAAAGGTTTTGTTACATAGTCATTTGCTCCATGGTCTAGACCCGATACTTTGTCCATTGTTGTATCTCGAGCAGTCAGAAGAATAACTGGAGTTTTAATATTTTCCTTTCTTAATCTCCTTAACACTTCAATTCCGCTTAGACTAGGCAGCATTACATCTAATAAAATTAATTCAGGATCCTCTTGTAAGGCTGTTTCTAAACCTGCTTTACCGTCATGTTCTACTGTTACCTGATAGCCTTCATACTCTAATTCCATTTTTAAAACACGTGCAATCTTGGTTTCATCCTCGATTAAAAGAATATGTGTTTTCACTTCACACCATCCTTTCTTAAATAGAATTCTTTTTTGAATGACGAACAAGTAAATATAAGCATGTTCCATGTTCCATTTTCCTTTTCTACAATGTAGCACTATTTTGCTTATGATTTTTCATGTTAAGGATTTTTTAATGTTTTATTTAGAGAATGGAAAGATTATATCGATATATTTAATTTACCCAGTTTTAATAGTTGTTTGTTTTTTTACTTGTTTCACTTTCATTTTCTATTTGAATGTTCTTTATTGTATTTTTTTACTTATAAAAAGTTAAAAGGGAGTTATATTTAAATGAATTTGTTACATCAATTTGGGGACATAGCAATTAACTGGATTAACTCAATTGGATATTGGGGCATTCTTTTAGGAATGATTTTGGAAAGTGCCTGTATTCCTCTTCCGAGTGAAGTAATCATGCCATTTGGAGGATATCTTGTTTCAACAGGACATCTCAATATGATAGGTGTTATTTTGATTGGAACACTTGGAAACATTATTGGTTCCTTAATTGCTTATGCGATTGGCCATTGGGGTGGTAAGAAATTTATCGACCGATTTGGAAAGTATATATTTTTGTCAAAAAAACATTTAGAGTCCGCTGAGAAATGGTTCGACAAGCGAGGGGAAATTACCGTATTTGCTTCACGTATTTTACCTGCCATTCGTACGTTTATTTCATTACCAGCCGGAATTGCCCGTATGTCCCTAAGTAAATTTTTAATTTACACCGCCATCGGCAGTGTGATTTGGACTGGTATCTTAACGTATGTGGGCTACATTTTAGGCGACAACTGGAAAAACATTCAAAATATCCTGCATCCTATTGCCTATTTGGTTGTAGGTATTTTATTGGTCATTCTAGTTTACCTAATTGTAAAAATCATAAAAAACAAAAAAGTATCTGATTAAGTCCTATTTAATAATAGGAGAATTGAGGGGTTTAAATGAATTACAAATTATTTCAAGCAATCAACCAAAATGCAGGCCATCATCCCTTTTTAGATGGACTGATGGTTTTCGTCACTAAAGATGCATTGGCTGTTTTTGCGTTAGTTCTGCTTCTTATGTGGTTTTTAGGAAAAGAAAAATATAAATATACTGTTGTGTTTGCTGCAATTACTGGTGCATTGGGGTTATTTATTAATTTTATCTTAGGATATATCCATTATGAACCTCGTCCGTTTGTAACACATCATGTCCATTTGTTGATTCAACATGCAAAAGATTCTTCGTTTCCAAGCGATCATACAACAGGTGCATTTTCATTAGCACTTGCGGTATTATGGCAGAGGCATCGTAAAATTGGATTTGGAATGCTCATATTTGCAATTTTAACAGGAATTTCCCGTGTTTATGTAGGACACCATTACCCCTTTGATGTATTGGCAAGTATCATTGTAGCACTCATTACAAGCAGACTTGTATATGCATTTCATTCGGAATTGAGACCAATTGCACGTTTCATCATTAGCACTTACAACCGAATTCCATTGGTCCCAAAAACTGAACAACAGGGTGTTTCAAAATAACCCAATTGGAAAAACATCCGTTTATGCCGATATCTTTTTGCTTTAGAAAATGAGTTGTAAAATGTTCCTAATCTACACTAAGAATTTATAAAACCAAAATGGCTAAATTAATTTTAACGAGTGCTAAATACAAATCATCAGTTTATGAAGGAAAGAATGGTACTGTGAACAAAAACATTCTAATAATATCTTCTGATTACACAGGTCACGGGCATAAAAGCATTGCTGAATCCTTACAAGAAAAAATTGCTGAAAATGAGCAAATAAATATTCATGTTGTGGATGGCTTCTCGTTAGGAGGAACTGCATTATTAAATATTGGTAAATCCTATGGACCCATAACAAGATATTCTGCCCAATTATGGAATGCAATTTGGCATGTATCTGCAATGAATTCTTATGCGATAGACAAAGGTGTAGAAAATCTAATTAAAGACTCATTTTTAGTTTTATTGGATGAAGTAAAACCAGATGTAATCTTGTCAATTCACCCAAACTTTAACGGCTCCGTTATTAACATTTTAAGAAAAGAAAGGATTCAAATCCCTTTTGGTACTTTTATTGCGGATTTGGTCAATATTTATCCATTGTGGTGCGACGCAAGAGCTGACTTTATTTTATGTCCGACTAGGGAAGCAACGAGAAAGTGCTTAGAATATGGCGTGCCTAAAGAAAAAATTCATGTAGTAGGATTCCCTGTCCGAGAGAGGTTTCTAAGGACTCAAAGGAAACCATTTGAAATGAAATCTGACCTTTACTTTTTAATGATGAGTGGCGGCGAAGGCGTAGGGGATATGGATGCGATTGCGGAAAACCTGCTGAATCACTTTGACTGCTCAGTGACAATCATTGCTGGAAGAAATGAAACATTAAAAGCGGAGTTAGAAAACTCCCTTAAACCTCGTTTTGGCAAACGTGTAGACGTTTTAGGTTTTACCAAGAACATTCAGGAACTCATGCTTGCTGCAGACATTGGCATCATGAGAGGAAGCCCAAATACCATGTTCGAGGCAGCAGCAACAAATTTACCAATGATTATTACAGGAGCACTGCCAGGACAGGAAAAGGACAATCCGTTATTTGCAGAAAAACATCTATTAGGTGTTTATTGTCAAGACAGTGAAAACCTAATTTCGACAATCGATCAATTAGTGGCAAATGATGGAGAGAAGTTGAAAATGATCATGGAATCCCAAAGAAAGTTTATCAATCCACTTGCTGCTCAAGATATTTTGGATTACGTAACTTCTGCTGAAAAAGCAAAGGTGAAATCAAGGAAGAGAAGGAGAACTCCTCTTGTTCTTGCTACAAGAAAATCTATTAAAAAGTTCAAACGGAGAAAGACTTTAAAAAAATGAATGCGCAGAGTCGAATAATAGTGCATTTTTGAAATTGAATATGAAAAAAAACAAAATGGCTGAAGCAAATCAGCCATTTTTATTATTTCTGTTTAATTTTAACAGTTGAAATAAATAAAACCATATGTGGGTTCAGGTACTCTTTTATCTAAAAAATAAGCGGGTATTTCTTGTTCCTTTCAATTTATTGTGCTAGCATTCCAGCAATTTTTTGTATAGTGGCACCTTTTTGCATTCTTGCGTTTTCAATTTTTTGATATTCATCGATTAATTGGTTGTATTCTTTATCTGTTAGTTTATTTTGTTTTTTGGCTTTAAGTTGTAATTCAAATATGATTCGTGTCAGCTTTTCGCTGGAGGTATGAAAAAGCAGTGCATACTCTTTTATCCCCCCCGTAAATGAACGGATTAATACTTAATTCTTTTTTATTGTTGTGCATTCTTCTGATTGTTTCATAGAGATCGGTTTGGATGTTTTTATTTTTTTCATAAAGACCGTCATAATTATTTCTTTTAAATGGAATTCGGACTCTTACTGGAGGATTAAATATATCCTTTTGGACTTTTATATATTCAGTAACCAAACGATTTATCTCTACCAAAATACCTATTAATACTTCTTTGTAGTTACTTTTGGTTTCCATATATCCATCTCCATTCTTTACATTCTCTCGTTTGCCAAAAACGATATTGGTCTATTTAGAACATCTTTAAAACACCTTATCAGATAAATATCGAGAAAATATGCACCTTGCAGTTTGTTAGGCAATTGTCAACAATAATACAAAACTTAAGCAAAACAACATAAAGTATTGAAATATTCCTAAATAATCATTTTCACCTTTTTTATAAAATAATGCGATAATTCACAATTTCTGCAAATTTATTCGGTAAAATCCTTAGTAATCAAGTTATAGGAGGTAAAATTAGTGAAAAGCAAAATAATAGTTATTACATTGTTAATCACTTTACTGTTATCTGCTTGTTCAAGTAACAAAAGCAGTATGAGTACCATAGATCAGTCAAACAATAATTCGAGTGAAACAGCCATTCAAACAACTCCAACTAAAACACTAACAGGGAATCACTTTTCTTTGGTCGCAAAAAAGGCGACCCTTACCATAACCGATAAATTTAAAGTTACCGCTTGGACGTTTAATGGTTCTGTACCCGGTTCGGAAATTCGGGTGAAACAAGGTACCCCTGTTAAAATCACCTTAAAAAATGAATTGCCAGAACCGACGTCTATCCACTTTCACGGTATTGATGTTCCAAATGCCATGGATGGAATTCCGGGCGTAACTCAAGATGCTGTTAAGCCAGGGAAATCCTTCACTTATGAATTTACACCAAAGGTCGCAGGAACCTATATTTACCATACCCATCAAAACGGGGTTAAACAGCTCGATAAAGGACTCTATGGTGCTTTTATTGTCGAACCTTCCAAAAAAACTTATGATAAAGATTACACTCTCATGCTGGATGAATGGATAAGCAAGCCGGGAGCCGATAACATGGCAGGTATGAATATGGGCAGCAGCAATAACAACAGCGGAATGTCCGGTATGGATATGAGCAACGGCAGCATGAATGGAATGGACATGAGCAACAGCAGTATGAACGGTATGGACCATAGTAATTCCGGGAACAGCACCAGCAGTAACAACAGTATGCCGATGGATAATATGAGCATGTATGATGTATACACGATTAATGGAAAAAGCGGAAAAAACATTGAACCCATAAAAGTGAAAAAAGGTGAGCGCGTTCGCCTAAGGTTGATTAATATCGGTTTCCTTCCGCATAATATTCATCTCCATGGACATAGCTTTAAAGTTGTGGCAACAGACGGTAGAGATTTAAATGAACCAAAGGAAATTAAGGACCAACTTATTACCGTTGCTCCGGGGGAACGCTATGATATCGAATTCACGGCTGATAATCCTGGTAAATGGTTACTTGAAAGCCATGATCCTGATAAAAAGGCAGCAAAAGGAATGGCGACCTATATTCAATATGAAGGCTCTGATAAACCGGCTGATAAATCCGATGTGAATAAAACTCTTCCATTCTTTGATCTTGAGTCTTATGGGAAACCAGCCAATAGTCCGTTTACTTTAAATCAAAAATATGACGTGGAATATACAATGGATTTAAATACGGCAATGAATAATAATCAATTGGCCTATACAATTAATGATAAGACCTTTCCAAATACGGATAATATCCAAGTAAAAAAAGGTGACACAGTTAAAGTGACATTAATCAATAAATCGAGGAACAAGGCTAACCACCCGATGCATCTGCATGGGCATTCATTCCAAGTATTAAGTAAAAACGGCAAACCTGTAGATGGATCTCCGATAATAAAGGATACAATCAATGTAAAACCTGGCGAGGAATATGTTGTTGCCTTCAAAGCGGATAATCCAGGAAACTGGATGTTCCATTGCCATGATCTTCATCACGCCTCTGCTGGGATGGTTACCATGGTTAAATACAAAGACTTCCAATCTAATTATCAGCCAGGAACAAATGCCAATAATAAACCTGAGTAACGTCAAATAAACAATAATAAAAAAGCTGAAAAAGAATTATTTATCTTTTTCAGCTTTTTATTTAGTCGTTATCTCAAAATATCCCTGAAATTAAACCCTATGCATCATTGGTAATGAGAATAGATAGATATTTGCAATTGCTAGCAAGATCATTAATGTATAGTAAGGAACCATAGCTTTAAAGGTACCTCTATTCCCAATACGATAAGCTGTATAAATGGAACCAATTGTTCCGAGTACGATAATAAAATACTGCAGCATTTGTACCGTTGAAGCTGGAGCAAAAGCAAGGTCTCCCCTTGTTACGTGAACCCCAAATAAAAATGCTGAGTTGTACCAGATAGCTTTTCCTTCTGTAATAATATGGAATAAGTTATGAGCAAGGTGTCCTGCTAAATCTAACGGAATGATCGCATAGCCGAATTTGATAAAGTTTTGTTTTACTTTCTCAACTGATCCGCCAGTCATCGTTGCTATTTTTGCTGTTCCGAATAAAAGTCCAACCGGGATTGCCATCGCAATAATGAAGGCTACAGTAAAGTTAATGTTATAATTGCTTGTTCCAGTAATTGAACCTATTGCTTTTAAGATATCCTGCCAAATTGCTACCATTGTAATGTTTTGGACAAATACAATCCCCATAATAACGGCTGCTAAGAATGTATGTTCAATTTTTGGTTTTTTGATTACCCATAATTCAGAAGTAGGAATCCTTGGTGAAATTCGGATTGAACCATTTGGACAGTTTTTCACGCAGTTTCCGCAAAGGTTACAATCAGCAGATGTATCCATTGTTCGTACAAATTGGAACATTGGGCAGCCTTCTGCTTTTTCGGTTCCTTTGAAACAAGATTGTGTTTTACATGTTTTACAAACTTCTGGTGTTCCACGAAGTTCTAAAGCGCCAGAACGAGAGTAGTTTCCAGATAATCCTCCCAGGAAACATAAAGTCTTACAAAATGTTCTTCTTTCATAGAAAATCGACGTGCCGACAACCATTGTAACTAGTAAAAGAAGTAAATATCCTGAACCTCTTGGATTTTCAACAATTCCCCAAATATGATCACTATAAGTTATAGCGATAAAGAAAAGGTCAATAAGCCATAGTCCATATTTTCTTAAAAACTTTGGAGCTGGTTTTTCACTGCCGATTAATTTTCGAATAATGTCACTTACCTTACCGAAAGGACAGATGGTACACCAAAATCTGCCGATAACAACGAAAAATAGCGGGATTAGCGGCCACCATAACACCCAGGTTAGAGAGGTTCCTAAATTTCGTGATGGATCAACGGTTCCTGCTACCAACTCATAGACTATACCGGAAAAAACAATAAGAACAATCCATTGGAAAAGACCCGGATACCATCTGCTTTGAATAAACTTTTTAACGATAGGTATATTTAAAAGATTGATTGGCTTTTTTTCTTCAACTGACTTTTTCTCCTGGTCAAGTTTATTACTTGGTATTGCCATTGGAACCATCCTTCCTTCTGAACCATTTATTCCAAACACCGATGATAATAAAAGCACCATTTACAGCCCCGTAAGTTCCCAAAACCTTCACGTTTGGCGGTGTTTCTTTGATAGGCTCTTCTCCCATGTTCATACCTTCCATATCATCGCTTTTTTTTGCACTCTTCCCATCTTTTTGACCGCTCATGTCCATGTTGCTCATGTCCATGTTTTTGTCCTTGCCGCTCATGTCCATGCCTTCCATGGTATTACTGGTATTAGAAGAAGATGACGCCTTATGACCGCCTCCGTTTGCCATCGCCATTCCTCCTCCTGAAAGTGCAAAAACAAGAATAAGCATTAAAACTATTTTCACTCTCAAAACATTCACCTCATTCCCATAATGATTAAATTAATTTTGTTGTTTAACCTACTAAATACAATAAAAGAAAAGTATGCAGAAACTTTGATTTTTTTTTGTATAAAATATGTCTTTTGGTCGGCAACCCCTGAAATTTTTCCCAAAAAATAGATAATAAAAAATATAAAAATTTCCCTTTCTGCAAAGAATCTTCATTTTTTTCTTTTACTATATGAAAATAGATACTATGCAGACGGAGGATAAAAAATGAAGACAATCTTACTTGTGGATGATGAAACCCTAATGCTTGATCTATTAAGTCTTTACTTATCACCTTATGGCTATAAATGTTTAAAGTCCACATCCGGAATGGAAGCCATCAATATATTATATAAAGAGGAAAAAGTGGATCTGATTATTCTGGATGTCATGATGCCAAAAATGGACGGATGGACAACATGCCAAAGGATCAGAGAATTTTCAGATATTCCTATCATTATGCTGACTGCTCGAAGTGAAACAGTTGACGTGATAAAGGGGTTAAAATGCGGTGCAGATGATTATGTGGCAAAACCTTTTAACGAATCTGAACTATTAGCAAGAATGGAAGCTTTACTGAGAAGAACAAGTGACTCTGCTAACAAAATCTTGTATTTTAAAGGATTAGAATGGAAGGGAGAATCTATGGAACTTAAATATGAAAATCAAATCATCTCCATTACACCGAAAGAGTTTGCATTAATTGGATTGTTTTTAAAAAATCCACATAAAGTATATTCAAGAGATCATTTACTGTCCCTTATTTGGGGGGCACATTCGAATATAGATGATCGGACGATTGATTCTCATATCAGGAATTTGCGAGACAAACTGCGTAACGCAGGATTCCCAGTCGATAACCATCTTTCTACGGTATGGGGAATTGGTTATAAGTGGATATAAAGTGTGTTAATGTGAATAACAAAAAATTGCAAGCAAAAATAAATCAAAAATGGCAGAACTTATTAAGGTAAATTGCTTCAATTATGCTATGTATTAAAATAAATTTCCCTAAAAGTGGTTACACCTTTCATTGCAAATCAATGAAAGGTGTTTTGGTTTTTAGCAAAAACTATTCGTTTTGGACGGTCACATTACCCATCATATAATTTTCGTGCGTCATTGCCCATTGGCCATTTTGTCCATCGCAAGGGTCCGCACACAACCATTTAAAAGTACCAGCTTTTGATGGGGTAAAAGTACCTTTTGTCACGCTTGGAGTTCCTTTTTGTTTCGTTCCGGGGACGGCAATATTCACCCCAAGGTCATTAGACGTAAAAGTATGTGAACCATCATCAAAGTTATAAATGGTTAATTCTACCGGACTTCCCGCACTAACGGTAATGTTTCCAGGGGTATAGGCATCATGCAGCTTCCCATCTGACCCAAGCTTGTATCCGACATTAATAACAGTAGAAACATGCTGAGTGTTATCATTATTGACAGTAATCGTTCCCCTCATATACCCGTCATTTGTCATTGCCCATTGATTATTTTCTCCATCACACTTGTCTGCACAGTACCAATTAAAGGTTCCGGTTTTATCCGGCGTAAATGTATAGGTTGTTTCCATTGGTGTGCCTTTTTTGGTTGAACCTTTAATTTTCACATTTAACCCTAAATCAGCTGATGTATAGGTATGGGTCCCACCATCATAGTTTAAGAAGTGGAGTGTAACCGGTTTGCCTTCGGTTAAGGTAATATCACCGTTAATAAAGGCATCGTGCATTTTTCCATCCGGACCTAATTTTCCTGCCGGTTCAATGACAAGATACAAATTTCGAGCTGTATTGCTCTTTTGATTTCCGGCTTTCGCTGTATCTTTGTTTTTTGTAGTAACAGGCTTCGTTTTGGGTGCTGCTTTTTTCGGTTGATTGTTGTTACATCCCACCAAAAAAACTGAAAAAACAAACACAAAAAGAACAAATAGGATGCTTTTTTTCATTGTTTTATTCATTATGTTTCCTCCAGTATCCGAAAACTGCCGGTTTTTAACCGGTTACTTTTAGATTCTCCAATAAAAAGAAGAAAAACATTACGGTTCTACTGGATAAAAAGGAAATTTTTTATTTTTGAACAAGCATTAATAATAACCATACATATTACGTTTTAATCTGGATAAACTATTTCTAACTCGGCATTCAGTAAACTAGGACACGAAGCCGAAATTAAACAAAATCAATTAAAACATTCGAATTGATTTTGTTTAATACAAGACTTGTTTCCAATTAGTCTTCCCACATGAAAGAGCAAATTCTTCTCATCAAAAGGTTTCGCTATATAACCATCAGCTCCATGATTTATACTTTGTATGATGTCAGAGTATTGATTTCTTGCTGTTAACATGACAATAGGCACTTCAGAATATTTTCTAATCTCCTTTGCAGTTTCCCATCCATTTTTCCCTGGCATCATAACATCCATTAAGATCAGATCAACTGCATAATCTTTTACATATTGGATAGCCTTATCTCCAGAATAAAGGATGTCACAACAATACCCGTTTGGTTCAAGATAAAGCTTTATTAATTCAGCCATTCTCTCTTCATCATCAACTATCAGAATTTTTTTCATGATAATTCCCTCTCTTATCTCGGGGATACACTTCATAAGTCTACAATCAAAAAATAACGGAAGAGTATGCAGATAATAATCATTTTCCATGAAATTTTAATGAACAATCCAGTGGTTTTTATGCTTCATTTACAATCTAAAAAAAGAAAAAATCGTCCCAAAAAGGAAACGATTTTTTAATCTAATGGCATTGACAGTTATCACCGCTGCACGAACATTCTGAAGAGCATGCTGGACATTTTCCTTGCTTTGCTTTCCGGACATTTTTAAAAAGCATCCACCCTGCGAATGAAAAGATCATAATCCCGATAATCCAATTAATCATTGCGTACTCCTCCTTTAGATGTCCAATTTATTAAAAGTTCTTTTAAACGGATTGACATAAAATTAGCCTCTTTTGTTTTCTTTTTAGATTGCAATGCTTCTCTTCTTTCTCTTTCCATTTGCCGAATCGTAAACTTCATCAAATGCTGTTGATTCATATTGTCCTCCTATCTTACCACAAAGGAAATATTGAAAAAGTGATTCATTGATCACTGTCCCTAAGTTTATTAAATCATTGTGCAGAAAGTAACAAGATTTTGTTTCAAATTTAATAACTATTAGTCTCTTTGAATTTCTTAAGACAATTTCAATGAATAAAAGTGAGAGATTTTATTTTATACGAATCTCTGCATATTTTCTGCTAACTAATGTATTATGATATTTTTATTTCAATCCAGAGGTGCTGAACATGAAGATTTCCATCAAATTTGGTATATGGTTCTTTTTTTCCATATTATTTGTTGAAATTTTTTCAATGATTTTTTTACACGATACTTTGGTCCATTCACAAGTTCATCAAGCGCTGCAATCCCTTCAGGCAAGAGGGAATAGTCACCGCGACGTTTTAGAAATCAATTCAGACCCGGCTACACTTCATCATATTGGTTTAATGGAATCGCACACAGATACCAAAATTGTCATTACGAATTCAAAAGGTGACATTCTCTTGTCTTCCAGCAGCATGGATAAAAGCATGAAAAATATCCTGAACAAACCTATCAATAAACTTCCAAAAAAAGGACGTATCATTCAGTCCGATTGGCAAACAGAAAAGTATATTTCAACCGTTACGGAAGTAAACAAGAATGGTAAGAAAATCGGTTACGTTTATATGTTTAAACAAACAGATGAGATTCAAAAATTAATTTCGGAATTAGATAAACATTTTTATATAGCATCCATATTGATCTTTTTCTTTATGTTAATCACAATCTTTTTTTTATCGAACGCTCTAACGAAACCCCTTGTCTCGATGATTGAAGCAACAAAAAAATTAAGCAAAGGCGATTTTTCAGTATCTCTTCCCAAGCCTTCCAATGATGAACTTGGTGAACTTTCAAAATCGATTCAAACACTTGCTAATGAATTGAATTATTTAAGGCAGGAAAGAAATGAATTTTTAGCAAGTATTTCTCATGAACTTCGTACTCCGCTGACTTATATTCATGGATATGCAGATATTGCAAGAAGGAAGGAACTTGATGAGTCGGGAAGAAGTCAATATATTGATATTATTTATGAAGAATCCGGCCGTGTCAGTGAGCTGCTTAAAGAATTATTCGAACTCGCAAAAATGGATCAAAACGCTTTTTCCATAACAAAAGAAAAAGTAGATATTCGTGCTTTTCTATTTTCAATTTCTGAAAAAGTTTTACCCGCCTTTCAAAACAAAGGAATACAGTTGAAATTTGTATGTAACCAAAATTTATATGCAGAATTAGATCCAACCCGGTTTCAACAGGTTATTTTTAATTTATTGGATAACAGTCTTAAATACTCTCAGGAAGGAACTATTACCTACCTGCGGGCAATTGAACAGAATGGGAGAATTCAAATAACAGTTAAGGACCAAGGGGAGGGAATTCCTCAAGAGGATTTACCTTATATTTTCGATCGTTTGTATCGTGTAGACAAGTCTCGATCAAGGGCAACCGGCGGATTCGGGCTTGGCCTTGCTATTGTTAAACAATTGGTTGAAGCGAATGGAGGAGAAATTTCCGTTGAAAGCACTACTGGCCGTGGTCATGGAACATGCTTTACGATTATTTTAAATCCTTAGCATAAGAAACCCATTATTAATGGCTTTCAAAAAAGTTAGGGGAGCAGTTTTTCTGCCCCCCTGCGAATGATTAACCCGCTGTGCAAAATCATTCACTGTCATTATAAGTTGTTTGCGGTTCCCATCATTCCATTCCCATTACCGCCAGTTGTTCCCTTCATCGCATTGCTGCAGGCTCCATTAGGCCCCATCATTTGTTCATAAAGTGATTTTAATTGTTCATCGCTTAAATTAGGATGCATCTTCTTCATATAGGGGAGCATCTGCTCAAAGGTACTTTGGTCATTTTGCTTTTGAGCTGCGTTTGTGTTTACAGATTTCATCATTTGTGTCATTTGACTGTTTCCCACTCCTCGAAGCATTGCACCCGCTGGATCCTGAGAGTTTGCCTTTACATTTGTCAATGCGAAACCTGTTACTCCGGCTGCCATTAATCCCACAGCGAATAACCCTGCTGCTAAACTCTTTTTCATTTCAATCACTCCTAGTATAATTTGTTCACAAAATGTTTTTTTTGATCATTTCAAATTCTTCAGTACTTATTTCACCCTTTGCAAGGCGAACTTTTGCAATTTCCAGGGCATCTCTTTCATCCAAATTTTTTTCAACTGCATTTGTTTCTTTTTGATTCAGTAGGAAATAAATAATCAAACCAACCAGTACTGCACCAATTATCATCATTTTTATCTACCTCACTTACAGAAAAGTTTAAAGTGATGGAGAATAGTTGAAACCATTAATCATATCTCGTTTTCTCTTTTATTGTTTAATAACTTTTCTCAGCTTTTCATACTCTTCCGGTGAAATTTCTCCTTTGGCAAGCCGTTCATTTAAAATAGCCATTGCCTGCGAGCTTTGTTGCTCATTATGTTGTTTTTTTGGTCTTTTAACAATAAGGAATACAATTAACCCGAGAACTACGATAATGAGTAGCATTGGGATAAGCCCGCCACAGCCATAAGTTCCATATCCATACGCAAATCCACGTCCCATCATGACTTCTCACTCCCTTTTATTTTTCTTACACATTCACTATAACGCTCATTTATGAAGAAAATATGGAGGAACTCATCAAATTGACTTTTCTCATTTCATTCATTAGCTTAAATAAATTGAATGCAGATGTTTCTACAAAACTATTTATAAAATATGAAACAGGAAATAGAAATTCGTTACTGAATAAACTTTCAGCGAACTTCAAGAGGACATTTAGCAAATAAAATTATCTAACTGGCAATTCTACAATAAAAACAGACCCCGCTTTTTCTTTACTATTAACTGTAATATTTCCTCCATGCAGTTTAACAATGGTAGCCACAATGGATAAGCCCAATCCTGTTCCCTCAACAGTCCTTGTACGTGCGATATCTGCCCGGTAAAAGCGGTCGAATATCCTTTCTAAATCCTTATTATTCATTCCTATACCTGTATCTTCAAAAGTAACGAAGACTGATTCACCTCGTTTTTCAAGGGAAATCTCTATACTGCCATTCGTTTTATTATATTTAATGGCATTTGATAAAAGGTTATCCCAAACAATATTCAATAAGGATGGGTCACCGATCAACTCGATATCCGGCAAGGAGTTACTAAGCATTAGTTGAACCACAGGTCAAAAACCTATGGTCATTTTGCAGCTTTAATAAAGGATCATTTATGAACTTAGTATCAGCAGAGCACCTATGCTCCTTTAAGGATTTAACTTATGTTTACTTCAATTACATATCTTAACCCTTGCCTTTCTTTAATAAGTCCACCAATAATCTCTTTCAAATGAAATAAATCAGGGATTAAAATTCAAATTGTTTCAAATAGCATTAATAGAAACAAATCCTCATTATTTATTATATTTTTCAAAAAAGTCTTTCCTATTATCTCAATGTCATATATAATTAATTCGAGATTTATTAATTAAAGATAAATGGAGGAGAAAAATATGGCAAACGCATGTGGTTGTGGAAACACAAAAAACCCTAACGGAAACTGTGATGGTTCGCACGCTAATAAAGATTCCAAAAAGTAATGAATAAGGCTGTCCTGGTACCTAGAAGGTACTTTTGGACAGCCTTTTTATAAATTATGAAAAATATGATAGACCATCTTTTCTAACATATATTTTAACCTATACACCCCTCCTCCTTTTTAAATATAGTATTACAAGAAATTTGAAGGGAGGAATCTCAAATGTCAGACTATCGAGGATCAAGTTCTAATATGTCCAGCTATAGAATGCAAAGACAGACAATGTCTACTTGTCAACAATTAGCAAATATTATTGGTGGAGAAGTAATCACATCAACCCTGGTTTGCGTCGTTCAACGTCTTCGGAATATCGATGCAACTATTTTGGGCCGCAGAACCCGTTCCCCATTAGCGCTTCCCTTTGCCTTATCCTTCGAAAATAACAGAAATGGCCGTACACTTAATTTAGGAGAAACAGTTATTCTTCAAAATGAAATCAATCGTTTCTTAACGATACAATGGGAGAAAGTTGAAACCCCTTTTAGATTTGCAGGAGATAGTTATGACGCTGCATTAGAAGTATAGTTATTAATACTATATATTTTTAAAAAAACCTAATTTAACTATAGAATGGTGTTCTTTTTATTTATCGGAATTATTCCCCAACCTCTAAACAGAAAAGAGGTATAAAGATTCATATATTAACTATTCAAAAAGAGAAGACGTTTTCAATAAATTAAGAGCAATTACACCTTTTCTTAAAGTTAATCAAAAGGAAAAAGGCGCAGGATGGATTTCAGGAACATTATGAACATGTGACACCTAGAAGCAGTAAATACAGCCCTTAACAGATTAAACAGAAACTAATTTTCGAGAAAGCCTTTTTTTGCAATATAAAAAGACCAGCAACTTTGATCTGCTGGTCTTGGTTCCACCTATGTATTGGTGGAGACGGTGGGAGTCGAACCCACGTCCAAAGATATCGGCACTTAAGCTTCTACGAGTGTAGTCGACATATTGGCATTTCGCTGATCCTTTTGCCTATCGACAGGCGTCCGGTCAGCTAGCCTGGTTGTTCTCTTCCTTCATCCTCAGGCGGTGGAATCCGGCGTAGCCCACTTAAAGTGAGTCCCTTACCCTACCACATGGGCGATGGAGGGAGGAACCGCTAAGCGCTTATTAGGCAGCTAAAGCGAAAGAATTGTTTGTTTTGCCAGTTATTGGCTTTGACGTTTTAACGAGGCCGATCCCCTCGACTCGCAACCTAAGCTCGAACT
>CAZAEW010000016.1:0-64988 GCA_964484065.1 uncultured Bacillus sp. | reverse complement strand
GTCTAGCTGGAATACTTGAAGTGGGGGTCTTACTGCCAGTTAATGCGGGATAAATAACTAAAATGCTAAAAACCTCACTCGCTAAACGAATGGGGTTTTTAGCTTTAAATAAAATGTAACTTTCCTAATATAAAATATAACTACTTTAATCTTTATTAATTCCCACTGGCTCTTTTTAAAAAACCTCATTTACCTGTGGTAGGTTTGCCGCACCTGTTTAACCCGCCGTTTTTTTACAAAAATCGGTAAACAATATACTGCCTACTGAAAAAAACATTATTCAGATCAACTCTTTAAACGAATGACTATATCTTATCTATGGGTTTAGTTTTCTTGAGTTTCCGATAAATAACCGATCGGTCCACGCCCAATTTTTTTGCCGCTTCTGTTGCATTGCCCCCACAGGAGTCAAGGAAATTCTGAATGTATCTGCCCTCTGCTATAGCTGTAAAATCTTTCAATTTCCATTGGTTTTTCATATTTGTTTTTATAAAGTGGTCAAGGGTAAACCAATCTGCAATGGTTTCCTTTGATTGGTTCCTTACAGAGGCTTGTTCAGTGACAACCAGCCTTTCAATATAATTACGCAGTTCTCTGGCATTACCGGGCCACTCTTGCCATAACATCTTTTGAAAATCCCCGGCGCCAAGGACAAAATTTTTATCATATTTTTGATTGAACTCAGCAATAAAGAATGAAATCAGGCCGACCAGGTCTAATTTTCTGTTGCGCAGCGGCGGGATGTGAATCGGAATAACATTAATCCGGTAATATAAATCCTCACGAAACATCCCTTTTTTTACCATCTTCCATAATTCCCTGTTCGTGGCAGCGATAATACGGCAATTTAAGGGGTTATGGCTGACCGCTCCCACTCTCCTCACTTCATTACTTTCAATCACATGCAATAATTTGGCCTGCATGTCCAAAGGCAGTTCGGCAATTTCATCCAAAAACAGTGTCCCGCCATTTGCTGCCTCCAAGAGCCCTTTTTTCGCTTCAACCGCTCCTTCAAATACTCCTTTTTCAAAACCAAAAAATTCGTATTCAAATAGGGAAGGCTGGATGGCTGCGCAGTTAATTGACACAAATGGCCCATTCCGGCGTTCGCCTTTTTTGTGAATATATCTGGCAATAACTTCTTTGCCAGTTCCTGATTCACCATAGATTAATACTTTCGTATCATAGGAAGCAATTTGGTTGCAGACCTTAATGATTTGTTTCATTGCCAAACTCTCGGCGACAATTCCAATGTCTTCCCCAATCAGTGTTTTCTCTATTTCATTTTCAACAGGGCTGAGCAGATTGTATGTTTCGTTTATATCGAGCATTTCCTTATACTGGTTTGACTTGGTCACAACGAGCTGTACATCACCCGTATTGCTGAATATCGGAATGGCGGTGGACAGGACATTAAATCCCCGGTTGGTTTTAATGGTCCTAGTCACTCTTTGCTTTGTCTGGATGGCTTCCATTGTAATCGAATGGTTATAGTAGCCGGCCTTCACCAAATCTTGAACATTTGCTTTGATTAATTCCTCTAGAGGAATTCCTATCGTTAATGCGGTAAATTCATTGGACATTAAAATATTCCCCTGATGATCCGTCACAAACAATGTCGCAGGCAGGTCATGAATATGTTTTTCTAACATATCTTTATTTGAACTGTTTTTCATAGGCCAAACAATCCTTACGTTTATTTTAGTCTATAGTATTATAAATTGGGTTGAAGTGAAAACCCTTGTCCAGATTTTGAAACCCTTTTTTACAAAATAAAGCCAAACAGAGAAAATAATCATTCTGTTTGGCTTCATCGAGTTTATACTAATACTGGTTCTTTTTCTTCCACAAGCGTGATATTTCCGAGACGTTTTAACACTTCCTGAGCTTCGGCAAACATCGTTGTAATCATTTCTTCTACAGAGGTAATCTCATTACACAATCCCGAAATCTGTCCTGCCATAACTGAACCGCGATCCGTATCACCATCAAACACAGCTCTGCGTAAAGATCCCAAAGCAAGTTCTTCCAATTTGTCACGGGAGGCATTTTCTCTTTCCAGTTTCAAGTACTCCGTGATCATGCTGTTTTTAATACTTCGTACCGGCGCACCGACACTGCGGCCCGTAACCGTTGTACTTGTATCGTCCGCTTCAATAACAGCTTTTTTAAAGTTGATGTGGGTTGGGCATTCAACAGTTGCTAAGAAGCGAGTACCCAATTGAACCCCTTGGGCGCCTAAGGCAAATGCTGCAGCAACTCCCCGGCCGTCGGCTATACCACCGGCAGCGATGACAGGGATGGAAACGGCACTGGTTACTTGCGGAAGCAGCGCCATCGTCGTTGTTTCACCCACATGGCCACCTGATTCTGTTCCTTCTGCAACGATCGCATCTACACCCAATGCTTCCATTTTCTTCGCAAGTTTAACAGATGGCACAACCGGAATGACTTTTATGCCATGCTCTTTGAAAATCGGCATATATGGAGCCGGCGTACCCGCACCAGTCGTTACAACTTTAACACCTTCTTCAATCACAACCTGGATCAACTCTGGAATATTTTTCATCATTAACATTAAATTAACGGCAAATGGCTTGTCTGTAATCGCCTTGGTTTTGCGGATTTCCTCGCGAAGACGGTCAGCAGAAAATCCACCGGAACCGATAGTGCCTAACCCGCCTGCATTAGAAACGGCTCCAACCAGGGGTGAAAGTGCGATTTGAGCCATGCCTCCTTGGAAAATTGGATATTTAATTCCCAGCAATTTTGTAATACTCATTATAAATTCCTCCTCAAATTATTGTGTTACGCAACCTTTGTTGGGGTTGCAGTTGTAGTAGATTTTTTACTGTCCATAGATTTATAGATAAATGTTAAGGCTAACCCAACGAGCGAAATCACTAATGCAATGTAGAACGCTTTGGTAAACATACCATCATTTGCAGCTGCAACACTATTGGCAATCCTCGGGCCAAAGAAGGCTGCACCTGAATAGCCAATAAACGTGACACCATAGTTGACACCATAGTATTTCATTCCAAATTTCTCACCGACGATAGAAGGGAAGATACCCATTGTTCCTCCAAAACATAAGCCAATTCCTACGATAGCAACAGCGAAACCGGCAACCGATGTTGATAAAGCTATGATTAACATCATCGCTGCAATCACAAGGTAGATCGCCATTAAGCACTTTGTCCGGCCGATTCTGTCTGAAACAGCTCCCCAGAATATCCGGCCGAGACAGTTGCTGAGGGAATATAAACTAACATAAAGGGCTGCCGTAGCGGCAGTTAAACCAAACATCGTCTGCCCGATGACAGAGGCGTTGGAAGTGACCATCATTCCGGAAAGAGCGCCAATTAGAAACATGCAAGCAATCACATAAAACAATGGTCTTTTAATCATTTCATTCCATGGGATGTTTACCCCTCCGCTTTGTTTAGCGGTAACTGCCGGCGGTGTCCAGCCTTTTGGTGCATATCCAACCGGGCAAGCTTTTACGAGTAAACCGCAGCTTAAAATGATCACTAAAAAGGCAATTCCAAGGGTAATCAGTGCTGACTGAACCCCATTGCTGGTAATTATCGCATTAGCAATCGGAGCAATCACGATTGTTCCGCCCCCATAACCCGCAGTGACAATCCCGGCGGCGAGTCCCCGTTTATCCGGAAATAGTTTTACAGAGTTGCCGATTGTAGAAGAATAGACAATACCCTGGCCGATACCGGTAATTACACCGTACGTTATATAAAGCATCCATGGTGCTGTTGCCAACCCGGATAAAATAAATCCGATGCCAAACATGGAGCCGCCAAGGAAAATGGCGGTCTTAGCTCCACCCTTATCGACTAATTTTCCGCCTAAAATCATTGGGATCGGCGAGATGGCCGCATTAATCGTAAAGGCCGTCATGATTTCCGGCATTGTGGCATGGAAAACTTTTGTCAACGGCAAGGCAAAAATACTAAACGCGTAAATCGCTCCGACACATATATTAATAAGAGTTGATGCAACTAAAATCCTCCAGCGGTTAAGCTCAACGTTCATGTTCATGTCCCTCTCTATTTTTATTCACCAAACAATTTAAACTGTCACTAATTCCCGATCGCTTGCGATTTCATTCTTGGCAGCAATAATGGATTCCAGTTTGCCCCAGGTCTCTTGGAATATTGCTGGGTCCATTTCCTTAAGATTTTCTGAAATAAAAGGAGTGAATTCCATTTGATCAAGAATGTGAGTCTGCAAGTCTACGCCCGGGGCGATTTCCGTTAGGGTAACCCTGCCATCAATCAATTCAAACACAGCACGCTCTGTTACATACACAACAGGCTGATTGATTTTTGCGGCATATGCGCCGCTAAAGGTGATTTGCTGTACTTTTTTAATGAACTTCTTCGCTTTTCCTTCTTGAATAATGTTCAACTTTCCATCCGCTGCCTGAACCTTTAAGCCCCCGGCAGTAAATGTACCGGCAAACACCAATTTTTTTGCAGATTGAGAGATATTGATGAAGCCTCCGCAGCCAGCCACACGAGTCCCAAATTTACTAACATTGACGTTGCCAAATTCATCTGTTTGGGCCAAGCCAAGGACGGACAAATCAATGCCGCCGCCATCATAAAAATCAAATTGTGCATCGTGATCAACAATCGCCTCAGAGTTGTATGCATGGCCGAAGTCTTTCAAACCCGCCGGCACACCGCCAATGGATCCCGCTTCTGTTGTCAGTATTAGCTGATCATTGATCCCTTCTTCCGCTGCAATAGTGCCAACGTCAACCGGGATACCTACACCAAGGTTCAGAATAGTGTTTGGCGCGAGCTCAGCAGCAGAACGTCGTGCGATTATTTTCCGTTCATCCAGCTGAAGGGCAGCAATTGTTTTCACCGGCACTTTGACATGGCCAGAAAAAGCAGGATTATATTGGGTATTTTCTGTTTGATAGTGATTTTCAGGTTTTGCAACAACAAGATAATCAACCAAAATTCCTGGAACTTTAATATCTTTAGGATTCAAAGTGCCGTTTTTCGCTATCGTTTCCACTTGGGCAATCACGATTCCCCCAGAGTTGTGAACGGCTTGGGCAATCGGCAGCACTTCCATATGAAGCCCCTCTTTTTCAAGAGTCAGGTTGCCATTTTCATCGGCTACAGTTCCGCGAATCAAACCGATATTGATAGGAAAGGATTTATAGAACAGCCATTCTTCTCCTTCAAGTTCAATCACTTTGACAATATCCTCTTTGGTTGAAGCAGACATTTTACCGCCTTCTACCCTTGGGTCTACAAATGTTCCCATTCCCACTTTTGTAATAACCCCTGGGCGTTTCGCAGCAATCTCTCGGTATAGCTGTGTAATGACCCCTTGGGGCAGATTATAAGCTTCACATTTGTCTTCTTCTATTATTTTTGCCATCCCGGGGGATGCAATTGCGATCCCGCCAATCCAGCGTTTGATTAATCCTTCATATCCTAAATGACTCATTCCTTTATCGCGGCGGTTACCTACGGCACTGGAATGCATTACCGTTAAATTTTGCGGGTGGCCTGTTTGCAGGAATCTCTCTTCAATAGAAATCCCCATTTCTTCTGCCCAGCAAGCCAATCCAAATCCGCTTGCAGCAACAGTATCTCCATCCTTGATCAACTCGGCAGCTTCTTTTGCAGAAATGACTTTTGACATCTCACTCGCTCCTTTGATTTATGTGAAACTATTCACAAGTTGGATTTAAAAAAAACAACATCAATATGAACTTGTATACAAACTAGTTTGTGAATTAATTCACTAACATCGTAAAAGATATATCTCCCCCCGTCAACCAAGCGATAAGCAGGGAAGATTTACAGTTCAAACCTGTTGTTTTTTTGCAACAAAACATATAAAGAGGGAATTCCTTTCGGATGTAAGCCATATCTGAAAAAAAACATGCAACTTCAGAAGAAAGCCGCTTTTCTTTTTCCTTGCAATTATTACCCCAACAACCATACTAATAAACCCCAAAAATTTTATGACTATTTTATGATCACTTTTTTTCGCATTTTTGCAACATCGTTAAGGACTAATTCATCTGAATTTGTTGAGGGCTATATCCTAAAATAGGAAAAAAACGTCTCTATTTATGGTACGGTTCACCGTAAAAATTCAGCAGACTGTAAAAGCAGAAAAAATTCTGACTTTACAAAAAAATAAAACTATAACATTTGCGAAAAACATGATTTAATCGAAGTAGATTGAAAAAGCTGGAAAGGTGGAGAAGAATGACGAATG
This sequence comes from uncultured Bacillus sp., assembly GCA_964484065.1. Lineage (GTDB taxonomy): Bacteria > Bacillota > Bacilli > Bacillales > Cytobacillaceae > JAEVLT01. The sequence goes on along the minus strand of CAZAEW010000016.1, from coordinate 58,715 downwards.
AGGAGTTTGAATTACTAGTAAGAAAACTGGAAGCAAAGGCAGAGAAGAATCCCGGGAATTATCGTTTTAAAGTGCTTCTATTAACGGCACTTGGCTACGGATATATTTTATTCTTTCTTGCCTTGGTTTTATTTTTACTAACTATTTCCGTCCTGTATTTAGCAGACGGGCATTTTACGTTTGGAAGCCTAAAAATATTGGTGATAACCGGCGGTTTATCCTATTTCATTATTAAATCGCTTTTTGTTAAAATGCCGCTCCCCGAAGGGTATTATTTAAAGGAAAAGGAAGCGCCTGAATTAGAGAAAACAATCTCGTATATTAGCAAAAAGCTTAAAACACCAAAAATTCATGCGATAGTACTAAATGATGATTTCAATGCTGCTGTTTTACAGCATCATAAATTTGGACTGTTCGGTCCGAAGAAAAATATTTTGAAAATTGGGATTCCGCTGGTGTCCGGCCTGACACGGGAACAGTTTACCTGCGTATTAGCCCACGAGCTTGGACATATTTCCCATTCCGATACATCATTCGGTGCGATGATTTACCGTGTGAGAATGACTTGGGCACAGCTCATGACTTCCCTGGAAAAAAGTGAACAGTTTGGAACATTCTTGTTCCGCAAATTTATCAAATGGTTTTATCCTCGGTATTCGGCCTATACGTTTGTCATGGCCCGCCAGCAAGAATATGCTGCAGATGCCGCATCTGCAAAAGTAACATCACCGGAAACAGCCCGGGATACTTTATGTGCCATCTCGATTGGCGCGCAATACTATTACGAAAATTACTTTGATGAGCTTTTCGAAGAAGGTTCAAAAACGAATGCCGTTCCGCAGCCGTATTCCCAGTTTTTCGATAAATCCCGTAAGATGGATTCGGTAGTTGCAGAAACATTTCTAAAAAATGAACTCGAAATGGAAAGCGGCGTATTAGATACCCATCCATGCCTGACTGACCGGTTAAAAGCTATCGGGATGAAATCGGACATTCCAAAAAATGGGGAATCGGCAGTTGACTACTTCTTTGCCAATCCGGATTCAATCCTGCAGCAATTCAATCAATCATGGTTTGAACAGAACGGCGAAAGGTGGAAAGAACAAATTGCTTCCTATAATGAAGCAAAAAATAGATTGCAAGAATTAGAGAATAGTAAGGAACTTGATCTCCGTAGCAAATTTGAAAAGGCGATGCTGACCCGCAATCTTGTTGGCTATGAACCTGCTGCAGCCTTGCTCGAGGAAATTATTGCTGAATATCCCGATGAGAGGATTGCCCCGGCTTACCTTACACTCGGAAATATCTACTTGCATAAGGAAGAAACCGCCCAAATGGGTGAGAGCTTTGTCAGAAAAGCGGTGGAAATCGATTGGGAGCTAAAGGAAGAGGCTTGGGAGGCTCTTTGCAAATATTACTATTATACTGGCCAAATGGAAGCATTTGAGGAAACCAGAGCCCAGCTTGAAGCATGGCCAAATATAATAAAGCAGTTCGAAGAAGAATCCGGGGCCCTTAGCTTGGACGATCATTACGTTCCACACGATCAAGCTCCCGAGGAAGTGGCAGCAATTGTCGATGACCTCAATCGTCACAGTGAAATTGTTGAGGCCTATCTTGTTCGAAAAATCATTGAGTTAATGCCGGAAAGAAAGGTTTATTCTCTGGCCTTGACGGTGCAAGTACCGGAAGACATTGATCAGGTTGAATACACAGACCAGTTATTAGAAAAGTATGCTCAAGAGCTCCAGATCCCCGAAAACATTCATTTTTACATTCTCAATGGTTATGAGGATTTTGAGAAAAAGGTGAAGGAAGTCGAAGGATCGCAAATACTGGGGCAAAGTGAACATCAGAAACATCCTTCGCTAAGTGTTTAGGAGTTTCGAAAACATCCAGGCCAGGGACCATCCATCATTCGGATGGTCCCTGGTATTGGAAAAAAACCGCACCTATTTATGGTAAGATTCACCTTAACATATCTAATTGAAATTTTTCTGCACGTAAGCCTAATTTAATTAATCCGTTTGAAATACAGTTATAAACCGAAGTGAAAACACTTTAAAAGTGTGTATTTAGGTTCCGCTATTTTTCGACACTAATTTTTCTAAAGTGGACAATGTGACTACTTGGTTATAAATCTTTGACTTTTTCAAATAATTGTTTGGCTCTTTTCTCGACTTCATCATAATTGCCTGGTTCAACGCCCTTCGTCAGCACACTTCCAATTCCTGCTGCCTTTTAAAACAGCAATTCCGCCATCATGGTCAATAGGCTTCTCCAATGTATAAATGATTTCACGGTCAAGCACTTCGGATCCTTCAATGTTTTCCCGGACAGTACTACCTGTAACCGTCAATGTATCCAAATTTAGATGAACAGACAGTTCGTTCATTAGTGCCGGAATACCGCCTGCCCTCTGCAGGTCGTTTATGGTAAATTCATTGTTGTTTGGTGTAACACCAGAAATAAATGGTACTTTCCGGCTAATTTCATCTTCTGTGTATGGATATGTCATTTATCCTGTAGGCCGCAACTAACAATCAGTGAGGGATGAAAGAACCCCACCACTGATTGAAGTTTCACTTTATTTAACCCATTTTTTCTGAAAGTCCGCCATTTCCTCATACTCTTTTTCCAAAGATCGTGAAACACGGATATAAATCTTGACTAAGTCCTGATAAATTTCAATATTTTCTTCCAATGGCTCATGCTCATGGGTAGATCCCACTAATTCAGACATGATCGAGAAGTCTTCAATTTCCCCAAGTGCATACATTCCTAAAACTACTGCACCCAGACAAGAGCTTTCGAAACTCTCAGGTACCACCACTTTTTGGTTAAAAATATCTGCCATCATTTGGCGCCATAGTTCTGACCTTGCAAATCCCCCAGTGGCTTGAATCTTCGTCGGTACACCAATTATTTCTTGCAAGGCAAGAAAAACGGTATAAAGATTTAAGATTACTCCTTCTAATACTGCCCTAATCATATGCTCTCGTTTGTGATGGAGTCCAAGACCGAAGAATGAACCTCTGGCGTTGGCATTCCAAAGCGGGGCCCGCTCTCCGGCAAGATAAGGATGGAAAGTCAAGCCATCAGCACCAGGGGAGACACGAGAGGCAATTTTTGTCAGCACTTCATAAGGATCGATTCCGAGTCGTTTTGCCGTCTCCACTTCGGCAGACGCAAGTTCATCCCGTACCCACCTGAATGTCATTCCCCCATTATTAACAGGTCCGCCAATAACCCAATGCTTTTCGGTCAATGCATAACAGAAAATCCTGCCCTTAGGGTCCGTAACCGGTTTATCCGTGACTGTTCTGATTGCACCGCTTGTCCCAATCGTGACAGCGACAACGCCCGGGCCGATTGCATTAACCCCAAGATTCGACAACACCCCGTCACTCGCTCCTATAACAAATGGTGTTTCCGTTGAAATCCCCATTTCAACAGCATAATCTTCTTTTATTCCTTTTGAGTAAAATGTGGTTGGAACAGGTTCCGATAATTGTTCGTTAGAAATCCCTGCCACCCTTAATGCTTCTTCGTCCCATGTCAGATTCTTTAAATTGAAGATTCCCATTGCTGAGGCAATGGAGTGGTCAACCACATATTGACCAAAGAATTTATGGAAAATGTATTCCTTAATACCGATAAATTTATATGCCTTGGCGAATACATCAGGATGCTCTGTCCGCATCCAAGCTATTTTGGCCAGCGGTGACATGGGATGAATGGGGGTCCCTGTCCTCATATAGATCGCCAGTCCATTCAGTTCATTTTTTATCTTCTTCGCCCATTCTGTTGCCCTGCTGTCGGCCCAAGTAATACATTGAGTTAGCGGTTTTCCGCATTCATCAACAGCAATAACGCTATGCATAGCTGAACTGAATGATACAAGTGTAAGATCAGTAGATTTAATTCCGCCTTTTTGTACGGCGACTTTAATTGTTTCTATAACAGCAGCCAATATTTCGTCTGGATTTTGTTCTGCTACTGTAGGAGAGGGGCTATACAGCGAATATTCTACATGATGCATGCCTACCACGGTTCCGTCCTTCTTAAATAGAACCGCTTTCGTACTTGTCGTGCCGATATCTACTCCTAAATAATGAGACTGGCCCATTTAATCGCCTACTTTCAGAGGTTTTCCCCTATATTTTCTAATTCAATACAAAAGGGATTAACTGAAATTACAATTCTTCGAAAAAATATTTCTTATAAAAGTGCTATATTCTATTGCTAAATTTAATCTAAAAACTAAGGTCTTCTCCGTTAGTTGCTATCACTTTCCTGTACCAATCAAATGATTTTTTCTTTGTTCTTTTTAATGTTCCATTTCCCTCGTCGTCCATTTCTACATAAATAAAACCATACCTTTTTTTCATCTCTCCAGTTCCTGCTGAAACTAAATCAATGCAACCCCATGGTGTATAGCCCATTAAGTCAACACCGTCTAAAGTAACCGCCTTTTTCATTTCTGCAATATGATCTCGGAAATATCGGATCCGGTAATCATCCTCCACATATCCATTTTCATCCGGTTTATCAATGGTTCCCATTCCGTTTTCAACAATAAAGAGAGGTTTTTGATACCGATCATAAAGTTCAGATAAGGTGTATCTTAGCCCAACAGGGTCAATAGCCCAACCCCACTCCGTTTTTTCTAGGAAAGGATTTACATCCCCCATTTGTCCGCCGGTATCGGTATTCTGAACAATTTCAGTATGGTATACACTGCTGCGGTAAAAACTAAATGATAAAAAATCCGAGGGATACGCCTTGATTATTTCGTCATCCCCTGGTTCTTTTTTTATGGTTACCCCCATCTCTTCAAAAAAGCGGCCTGAGTAAGATGGATAATATCCCCTCATCATAATATCAGAATAAATCAAAGCTCCTCTTCGATAATCCAAAGCTCCGAATATAGTTTCCGGCTTACAATCTTTTGGGTAAATGCAGCTTAATGCAACCATACAACCAATCTTTGCATCTTGAATGATCCCGTGACAAAGTTTATTGGCAAGGGCACTCGCAACAAACATATGATGCTTTGCTTGATAACGTACCTGCGCGGTAGCCTCCCTGGATCCCATAAAGGCGTAACCATTTAATACATTAATTTCGTTAATGGTAATCCAATATTTAACTAAATCTCTATACCTTGTAAATACCTCTTTGCACATTCTTAAAAAACAATCAATCGTCTCACGACCGCCCCAACCATTAAAATGATCAGCCAAATAAGCAGGAGTTTCAAAATGATATAGAGTGACTAATGGTTCGATATTATATTTTTTGCACTCTTTAAAAACATCTTCGTAAAATTTTAACCCTTCCTCATTTGGTTGTTCCCCTTCAATTCCACCTTTTGGAAAAATACGGGACCAACTAAGAGATAGACGGAAACACTTCAAACCCATTTCTCCAAAAAGGGCAATATCTTCTTTGTAATGATGATAAAAATCAACTGCTTTATGACTTGGATAATAAACGGTTTCATCAATATAACCTGTTGCACCTTCTGGTATGGTATCAATTTTTGGCTCCCCAGTAGGTCGTCGGTTTACCGTTGTTTTTGTGCCATCTTTTAACTTGATTGTAATTTTCCTTGGGCGGTCTACAGAACCATTTGTTATGAAGTCGCTTGTTGCAAGACCTCTTCCGCCTTCATTGTATCCACCTTCATATTGGTTTGCAGCTGTAGCTCCACCCCATAAAAAATTTTCTGGGAATGTTTTTATCATTAAAGTTCATTCCTTTCTAAATGCATAAAAATAAATGTTAAACGGATTAAATAGTATAAACAAACATTTTATATTCCTTAAATTGGAAATACTATGGGTTCAAATGCAAATTTCTCCCCTTAATATCCTTGCAGAATTTGTATGCGAAAATTATTTTGAATAAAAAAAGCCCAAAATAAGTTGGGCAATTCTAAAGGAGGGTTTTGTTTCAGGCCTTTTTGATAAGTTTATGCAAATCGACAATTTCTCTGGCCAAATCTTTAAGGGTCATAGAGGTCATCAAATGGTCTTGTGCATGAACCATAATAAGAGAAAGATTGAATTCTGCTCCGCCTGCTTCCTTTTGGATTAAGCCAGTTTGAAAATGATGTGCTTCATTAAAAGCAGAATCTGCTTCGGTTAGTTTTGCTTCTGCTTCATCAAAATTGCCTTCTTTAGCCTTCTGCATCGCTTCCATCGCCAAGCTTCTTGCATTCCCTGCATGAAGGATTAATTGAAATGCAAAATTGTAAAGTTCTTCTTTATTCATGATTAACAGCCTTTCAAATGATTTACTAGGAAGGGAACAGTCCCCTCTCCTGTGAATAGTGGGTATATAAATAAACCAAGAAGTTTGATAACATCGCATCGAAGGTCATTTTTCCAATTCTTGATCAGCAGACGAATGACTTTTATTGTCATATTACATGTAAAGAGACAGGCACTAGTCAAACTAATGCCCTCCTCACTTTCCTACGCGATTCTCTTTTTCCCTTCACTTGTGTTCATGTCATCTTCTTCTCTCTTCTTCGCGTTATCATATATTTTAAAGAATGGAGTATAAATTAGGAATGAAATACCAATGTTAACTAAATTCATGATTGCACCTGAAACATGTCCGCCGGAAGCAAGATATCCTGAGATAATTGGCGGCATTGTCCAAGGGACAGCAATACCTGTAGGTTTTGCTACCAATCCAATATCCATCCCAAGAAAAGTTACAATCACGGTAACAATTGAAGTAAGAACGAATGGAATGATCATGATTGGGTTTAACACGATTGGCAAACCAAAGATTAATGGCTCGTTAATATTAAAGATACCCGGGGCAAGTGCCAAACGACCAAGACTTTTCATTTGTTGGGACTTAGCAAACAATACCATTGAAAGAACTAAACCAAATGTTACACCCGTTCCACCGATGTGGATGAAGTTATCCCAGAATTGTTGTGTAACAATGTGCGGCAAAGGTTGGCCAGCTTGATAGGCTGTCATATTGTCGCCCATAGCACCAAACCAAATTGGCTCCATTACACTTTTAACAATGTTTGTACCGTGTAATCCAGTAGCCCATAGTATCGTTACAAATAATTCAGCAACAATCGATCCTCCAAGAGTAAGACCTACCATTTTTAACGGGTCACCTAGAAGGGTCGTAACTAAGCCGTTGATACTTCCATAAGGAGTCAATTCAACAAGTAAACGTATTACCCAAACCACAAGAAGAACAAGAAATCCCGGAATTAAAGCGGCAAATGATTTACCAACACTTGGCGGTACACCTGCTGGCATTTTAATAACAATATCTTTTTTGACGACCCAACGATAAATTTCCGTTGCTAGTATTCCAATAAGCAGCGCAACGAATAAACCTTTACTGCTTAAGAAAGCTTTTGAAATAGCACCGGTTACCATAACTCCTGCTTTAGCTCCAACTGGAGTAAATAAGAAACTAAATGGTGTTGTTAATATGAAAGCAGCAACTGAAATAGTACCCGCACTCATCGCGTCAAGCTTATAGCTTTCTGCTAATCGGTATGCTACCGCGAATGCTGCAATAATTGACATGATATTGAAGGTTGCATCTACTGGATAGCTTAATTTTGCGGCCCAGTTTGGACCAAAAACAGAAGTCATCCAATCAGCATATCCTGGAATTGGCAAGTTAGCTATGATCAAGAAAAATGAACCAATGACAATGAATGGCATAGTGGCAATGAGACCATCACGAAGAGCCATTAAGTGTCTTTGTGCTCCAATCTTTGCTGCAACAGGCATGACTTTCTCTTCTAGCAGGCTGTTAAATTTACCCATGTTGTTTTTCTCCTCTTTTTTATTATTTATTATTTTTTATTTGCCATATTTATAGCTGTTTTAAGAACTTCTTCTCCATTACACATTCCGTAGTGGGCTGGATTGATTGCATCCACTGGAATACCTTTTTCTTCACCTAACTTTTTCAAATTTGGAAGCAAGTATCTAACTTGCGGTCCTAAAAGAAGGACATTAGCATTGTCAATGTGTTGATTGACTTGATTAGCTGGAACCGCCCAAATTTTCCCTTCTAACCCTTGTTGTTGGGCTGCTTTTTCCATCTTTGTCACCAGCAAGCTTGTACTCATTCCTGCTGCACAACATAATAAAATATTCATCTTTTATTCCTCCTATTATCCTAAATAGTTATTTTTTAAAAAATTAGCCAATTAATCTAAACTGTTTTTCTTATTACCGTTTTAAGAGTGCTTTATTCACCTTTCTCTATCAGTTTATGTTGAAAGCGTTTAATTTTACAGAAATGATTTTTCCGTTGCCTAACGGAAAAAATGGATGGATACTTAAAATAAAATTTTGGTATATTAAATTATTTCCCAATAATATTTCCGTAATCTAAAGAAAACTCGCCGATTGGCGATCCTTAAAGGCAAAGACAGAGGTGTAGTTCACTGAAAAGCACAGCTTTTCAGCTGCGACGCTTATGCTCACAAAGCTTTCCTTATAGCTAAAAAGGGGTACCCCCTTTGGAATACCCTCATTATTTCCCTATTAAATTTGTTCTTCATTAGTAGCAATCAATCGTCTTGTTATTGATCCCTATCATCTTTCTTTCCGTTAATGTTCATATCAGTTAAGTACCATTTAAAATCTTTATAATTTCTTCAGCAGACTTACTCTTCAGTATTTTTTTGACTGTTGCACTGTTTTCAATTAAGGCCAAGAGCCTTTTGTACATACTGTCCAGATCATCATTATTAGGTACTTTTCTTATATTTAACAAACAGATAAATTGAACCAAATATTTATCAGTCCATTCGATGGGCTTCTTTAACGTGCATATTGTCCAAAATGTTTCCTCTGTTTCCGGTGAAAGTGGATGAGGGATGGCCACAAGATTCCCAAAGCTGGTTGGTGCGAGAGACTCCCTTTCCAACACCAAATTTACGTAATCTTTGGAGACAAGATTTTGTTTATATAATTCTTCGCATAAAAAACGGATAACGCCTTCTTTATCCTCAAAATCTTTGTGAATAAAAACTCTCGATTCATCTAAATAGCTCTGTTCCTCATTCTTTTTTACAGGTGATAAGCCTTCCCGGATATTTTCAATATCCTCTCCTCCTAAAAATGTGTTGACCACTTTCACTGGTACGGCTATATCTTCTTTTATTGGAATCGTACTAATAATAAAATCAATAGAGGATAGGTCGTACTCTTTTAATTGATAATAATTGGTTGAAGCCACAATATCGATTTCATCTTTAAATACATTTTGCAAACGATAATACAATAGTCTTGCACTTCCAACCCCAGAGGCACACACCACAATCACCCGTTTTAGCCTTTTCTGCCTTGTCTTCATTCTTTCTAATGCCACGCCCATATGCAATGCAATATAAGCAATCTCGTGTTCCCCTACCTCAATCTTCAAATATTCCTCGATGCATCTGCTGGCAATGGCAGCACCCTCAAAGGCGCTAGGATATTTCCTTTTAATTTCGTTTAATAATGGATTGCGAATGTTCATGTTATAGCGTAACCGGTTCATAGCTGGCCGAATATGCAAAGTCAGCGATTGAATGAATTCTTCATCTTCATGAAGATCCCAATTTAATTCGGTTTTCAATCTTTCCAGCATGCAATGAATGATGCTGCCTAATTCATCAAATTGACTAAATTCTTTCAACATATCTCTGTGAATTAATTTTGTCCCCAACAAATGGACAATAATATAATTAATTTCAGATTGCGGGAATTTAAAGCCCGTAAACGCCTCAACTTCTTTTACAATTTCATTGGCAACAATTTTTTCAAAGGGATATTTTCCTGTTAAATCGTCTTCGAGGTTTTCAATGACAAAACCTTCTTCGATTCTCTTACATCCAATTGTAATATGGGTCGCTAAATTTTCGAGTGCAATGTCAGATATCTCAATTTTGTATTCATTCACTTTTTTTATGATGATTTCTTTTATTTTTTCAAACAGTTTTTCGTCCAAAACTTGAAAAGAATTACTTTCAATAATTAAGTTTCTATTTCGGCTTAAAATATTATTTGATAAACATAGCCGTTTCATATATTCATCGCCTTCGACCCGTGTACCATAATGCGGTCTGGTAACTAACTTCAATTGATATCTTTCCAATATTTCACGGACGGCTTTTAAGTCATTTTGAATCTTAGGCTTGGAAACAAATAGCTCCTCCTCAAGACTTTCTATTTTGATTGGTTCCTTTTCTAATAAAAATCGCTTTAATATATACAAAAAACGATTTTCCTGTTCGGAAAAATCCGATTTATGTTCATCTATCGCATCATTCGCATTAGAATTATACTCCTTTTCAAACACCTCATAATCCTTTATTTCTAATAGATATCCTTTTCCTCGAACCGACTCAATGATGATTCCTACCGAGGAGCCTTGTGATTGAAGCTCTTTAATCTCGGTGCGAATGGTTCTGTCACTGACCCCAAGTTCTTTTGCCATCCATTCCGCTGTAACAGGTTCTTTTGCCTTTATTAAGGACAACACGATGTCTCTTTGTCGTTTCGAAACCACTTTTCTATCCTCCTTTTTTCATGCTCTTTTGATAATTGATTTATCCTGCTTTATTTTTTCTTCACAGGGGAGGTTCTGTCAAGGGCAAGCGGACTTTATTAAGTTATTAACTCCAGCCTAATGGAATAATATACAAAAGCCAATTCAAGAATAAAAACTCTTGAATTGGCTTCCTTCGATATAAAAACCTTATTTACTTGTGATACGGTTCACCCCTGTTAATCCGGAATGCCCTGTATATCTGCTCAACTAAGATGAGCCTCATCAGCTGGTGGGGGAAAGTCATCTTGGAAAAGGATAGCTGCTCATTAGCTCTCTTTAGAACCTCATCACTTAACCCCAACGATCCGCCAATCACAAAAGCCATTTTACTTTTTCCATAAGTCGCCAACTTGTCCAAAGAATCTGCCAGCTCTTCAGATGATTGCATTTTTCCGTTGATTGCCAGTGCAATCACATGGGCATCACTGCTGATTTTCGCTAAGATTCTTTCACCTTCTTTTTGTTTCACCTGCTCCATTTCAAGCTCGCTTAATTCCTCGGGAGCCTTCTCATCCGCAACCTCAATTACTTCCACTTTTGCATAGGAAGTTAATCGTTTTAGATATTCATCAATTCCTTGCTTCAAATATTTTTCTTTTAATTTTCCAACCGTTACAATCGAGATATTCACAATCCACAGCCCTTTACAAATTGTTTACAAACAGCTTAAGAACAAGATATCCACAGATCTTATCCACATATCCACATTTCTTATCCACATCTTGTGTGGGATCATTCGTTCTCCACAACATATACAGCAAGTTTTTCGCAGTATTCACAGGTTGTTGATAAATTATCCACATCTATTTTGGTCATAATAGGGATCGTTATAAGTTCATCCACAATGGTATCTAAAGCAATATCCACATGTTCCTCACACGAATATATTTTCATCTCAATCACCATTCCTTTATCATTCTCTCGTTATCATACCATAAAAAAAAGCAGAGAAGTTTTCCTTCAAAACCTCCCCGCTCATAGTCATTTATTGATTCTTTATTATTGTGTATTTTCCGAGCTTAAATTTATGGTCGTATCTTTTAATGATCCATTTCGATAGAACCTTACCTTCATTTGGTCGCCAATCTTCTTTTCTTGATAAAGGTGTTTACGCAAATCAAGCACATCATTTATTTTTTTGCCATCCAGCTCAACAATTACATCGAGCTCTTTCAAGCCTGCCCGGGATGCCGGCGATGCTGGGACAACCTGCCTTAGCGCCACACCGGAGGTAACATCTTTAGGAAGTTTTAATGCCTCTTGCTGGTAGTATGCCGGAATTTCCGAAACTGATTTAAGATCCACTCCCATATACGGGCGTTTCACACTGCCGTACCTTTCCAGGTCATTAATGACCGGTTTGGCTGAATTAATCGGAATCGATAACCCAATTCCTTCGACTGCCTCCTGGGAAATTTTCATGGAATTGATTCCAATGATCTGACCGTCAACATTAATGAGCGCCCCTCCGCTGTTACCCGGATTGATTGCTGCATCCGTTTGCAGCACTTCTGATTGCCAATCAACAACATTATCTTGATCGATATCAACTGGAATCGTCCGTTTAACACCAGAAATAATTCCCTTTGTAACAGACCCTGAAAAAGTGGGCCCTAATGGATTGCCGATGGCAATGACAGGTTCCCCTGTTTTTAAACGATCGGAATCGCCAAACTCGGCCACTTCCTTTACCTTGCTGCCGTCAATCTCCAATACCGCTAAATCCGTCCAAACGTCACTTCCGAGCAGCTTTGCCGGAAGCTTTGTTCCATCATTTAAACTAACCTCTAATTTTGTTGCATCCTCGATAACGTGGTCGTTCGTAACAACGAAAGCTCTGTTTCCTTCTTTTTTGTATATCACTCCCGAGCCTGTTCCGGCAGTTTCCTCGCCGCTATTCTTAGTGGTGTTAGAATCTGACCAAAAATTGGACGACTGAATATTGGAGACTCCTACCACTGCACCGCTCGTTTTTTTAACTACTTTTGTTGTATTTGTGTCAACATCTACCGCTGTCTGTCTTTCGATAACCGGCTGATTCTTATTTAAATTGCCATCCGATGCTGTATGGTTTTGCTGCTGATTTGGAAATATACTTCGGTTTGCCAATGGCTGCATGGCTATGATGACTAAGAGAGCACCTAAAACGGCTCCGATTAAAACAGCCCAAAAATAGCCTCTCTTTGTCCTTGCCGGTTGTTTAAAGCGTTCCTTTACATGGTCGTCATAATAACCCAACTTGCACCATTCCTCTCTCCAAAATAATCCCTTTGCATTATTTTGCCTTGGGGAGAAGCAATTTACTCTTTTCCCAGAAAAAAAGAGTGAGCCCGACCTTTGAAAGGCGATCTCACTCTACTATTCTCTGAAAAAACTAGACTGCTGTTAAGGAAGTTGGAATTTTCGGATCTGTATCATACAGATCAAATTGTTCTCCGATCACAATACCGCGCCCGGCAAGTGTCTGGGTCACGGACATTCTTGCTAAATCCTTCATATTATTATCTAAACTCAAGTGAGCAAGATAAACCCGCTTTGTGTTATCGCCGACCACATCACTCATCGCAAGAGCGGCATCCTCATTGGAAACATGGCCGACATCACTTAGAATTCTCCGTTTAATATTCCATGGATAACGGCCCATTCTCAACATCTGGACATCATGGTTCGATTCAAACACATACGTATCGGCATTTGAAATAATACCTTTTACTCTGTCGCTGACATATCCCGTATCGGTAATTAAGACAATCTTTTTCCCGCCATTATGAAAAACATAAAACATCGGCTCCGCTGCATCATGAGATACACCAAACGATTCAATATCCGTTGCCCCAAAGCTTTTTACCGTTTCCATATTAAAAATAAATTTCTGTTCAACGGGGATTTCGCCGACCATTCCTTCCATTGCCCGCCATGTTTTTTCATTGGCGTATACCGGAAGCTTATATTTTCGGGCAATGACCCCAATTCCTTTAATGTGATCGCTGTGCTCATGCGTAACAAAAACACCCGAAAGCTTACTGATATCACGATCTATTTTTTCAAAAAGCCCTTCCATTTGCTTGCCGCTAAAGCCGGCATCAACCAAAAAGGAGTGATTTCCATCTTCTACAAAAAATGCATTTCCTGTACTCCCGCTGGCTAAAACACTAAACTGCAAAGACATTCCTCTATCACTCCGTTATGTTCGCCATTTTATCATCGGTATTAAAATCAATAATTTGTCCTTCAAATCCATTTACATAAAAACTCTCTTTATTATTAACAATAATTCTCCATGTCGGTGCCAGCACCTGGGATGCAGTAAGATGAACCAATGTTGAATACCCCAGTTCTACATTCGTCACCTTGCTCTTAGGCTTGATCATTCCTTTTTGATGAAGCGTTTCAATCGCTTTTAACGGCGGAAGAATTTCCTCTTTTGTTGTCAGTTTATCAATCCCGCTAAGATAGGTCTGTTGATACGAGTAAATTTGGTTGTCTTTATTAATATTCAAGACAAGCATTCCGCTTTGGTTTTTATAGAAAGTATTTGTTTCGTACTGCTGATAGAGTGTGATCGTATGCTTTTTATCATTTTTGCTAAAAAATTTATATTGATCGCCATAAAGAACACTTTCATTTAAAAAATTACTAAGATCGCTTTCTACAAATTTTGAATCTAATTGGACAGGGTTTTCCAAAGTCGAATCAATGGTCATTCCTTCATTAACAAGAAGAGCGGCCTGTCCTTTTAATTTTGCTAAATCTGCCTTTTCAAAAGTCTTTGGTTTCGCACTGATATACTGACCCTTGATAGTCGCTTTCGGCAGGTCCACATACTTAATATCATCGGCTTTAAGTTTGTCCTCAAACGACGCTTCCGTAATAAATTCATATTTATTCAAATCGCGGATCTTCATAAACTGATAAAAAAGATACACATCTAAGATTAAGAAGGTCAAAATAAAGATTGTTTTAATTTTACTCCAATCCATTATTCATTCCCCCTTAGATCATCCGTAGAAATCTTGAACCACGTTTTATTATATCGATAATACCACGTCGGCTCCAAGCGGATGAGCTTCGTTTCCAGTGAATCACTTTCCATTTCGTAACCTAAAACCAAATTTTCCATTTGCTCGAGTTTAAAATTTTTCTTGTTCTTTAAATATTGAATCACTTCATGCCCAGACGGCAAAGTTAATTTTTGCATTTCTGTTTTTAAAGGAAGGTCCAGTGAAATATTCGGGCGGACATACTTACTGATTTCATTTGGCCCCCAGATTTCATTAATTTCCGAAAGTCCATCTTCATTAAAAACAGGATAACCTTCAACACTGTATAAACGAAAGGTGATCTGATGATGATTATCATCTTTGCCCACATACCGGTAGGCGTCAGTCCAGCCGCCATGATCATTGACAAAATCAATGCTCCTTTTTACCAGATCATTCGGCTTCTCCTGGTATTTACCTGCTGCTGTTGGGTTCACATAAAGAAGCATGTTTTTGTCATAATCAATATTCATTTTACTGGAACCATTTGTATACTCCTCACCATTTGAAACAAAGGATTTCTGCACAAAGCTTGGATCACTAAATAATGCATCCCTGAATTCCTCAGAATTGAGCGTAACAGGCAGATACTTATATTCCATCATATCGGTTGGCTGATCCGGCAAAAAGATGGTCCGCTTATCCGTTAGATTGTAAGAAAAATAGCGTGGATAGCTGTCCGCATTTTTATAAAAATTGTGATAAAAATTGGTTAAAAATGTAGTGCTGACATGGCTGATATATACCTGCTGCTGGGCAGATGAAACAAAATAAACAACTCCATTATCTTTATCCGGGTTTTCAACATTTACTATGAACCGGTCAAAGTTAAACTCAGGAACTTTCTTATCCTCAAAGGATAAAACATCCCGGAACAATTGTATAGGAACTTCTGCTGGAAAAATAAGTTCTACGCTTCCGGCGGCATGTTCAAGCTGATTGATATTAGCAACCTTATCAGTATTATTTTTTACATCAAGTATTCTCCAGCTGCTGATCTCTTTGATCATCTTATCAAGTTCATCTGCATTTGCCGTACCAAAGTGATCGTTCTTTAGGTGGAACAAGGCGACATCAGGCCTGATGATTTTTTTTACTTCCTGCTGTTCGCTTAAACTCACTTCGGCAACCGTATTGTTTTTTTCCATTGTTGCGTAATTCGGCTGATATGTCCAAAGGTTCCATGTTAAAAAGATGCTTAACATGACTAAAACAAATAAAATGGATGATTTTATTGTTTCATATCTCATTCCCATTCATCCTCTTCCGATGATCGATCGTAAGGCAGGGAAAACGAGATCTCTGTTCCTTTTCCTTCCTCACTTCTTGCCCAGATCCGCCCTCCGTGGGCTTCCACCATTTCCTTTGCAATCGCAAGTCCCAAGCCTGTTCCGCCTAGTTTTCTTGATCTGGCTTTATCAACCCGGTAAAAACGGTCGAAGATTTTGCCGAGATTTTCTTTTGGAATTCCCATTCCCTGGTCGCTGATGCTGACAATAATCCGATCATCCTCTTCATTAATGGAGAAGGTTATTTGTCCTCCCTCAGGGGAATATTTCATCGCGTTGGTTATGATATTATCGAGTACCTGTGTGAGTTTATCCTCGTCAATTTCAAGGAAAATAGCTCTGTCAGGCAGACTTCTTTTAAAGGTGACATTTTGATCCTTCGACATTTCAAACCGGTCAATGATGCGGTGGAAGAATTCAACAAAGTTTACCCATTCGATAAAAAGCTGAGAATCCTTGCTGTCCATTTTTGAAAGCTGGAGGAGGTCATTTACTAGACGGATCATCCGCTCGGTTTCATTTCGGGTGACTTCTAAAAAGTTCGGTGCGATTTCTTCATCTTTCCATGCCCCATCAACCAGCGCCTCCAAATAGCTCCTGATGGTGGTTAACGGGGTGCGCAGTTCATGTGATACGTTGGCAACAAATTCCCGTCTTTCCATATTGATTTTTTCCTGTTCGGTTATATCATGAAGGACGGTAATTAATCCATTTACAAATCCTGTTTCCTTTTGAATAACAGAAAGATTTGCCCTTAAGATATAGGGGTTATTTTTTGTACTGTAGTCGAGAATGAGCGAATCTTTTACCTCAACCAATTCTTCGAATGAATACGTGTCACTTAATCCAAGCAAGGTGACAATCGGCTGCGAAAGAACTGTTTCACGTGAAACATCCAGCATTTCGACAGCAGGGTCATTGATTAAAATAACTCTTCCTTTTCTGTCTGTAGCAATAACTCCGTCCGTCATATACGACAAGACAGAAGAAAGCTTTCTTCTTTCTCCTTCTGTCATCGCCTGTGCCTCTTGGAGCTTTTTGGTCAAATTGTTAAAGGTGATTGCCAGCGTACCGATTTCATCGTAGCCATAAACTTTAACTTTTCGGGAAAAGTTCCCCTTTGTCATCGCAAGGGCCTGTCTCCGCATATCAGCAATCGGCCTTGTGATGGTTTGGGCCAATAAAATTCCTAATACAGCTGTAATGGATAGCGCAATACCTGTTCCTGATGCAAAGATATTATTGATGGTTTTCATCTGGGCAAACACATTTTCAATTTTAGCGACAAGATAAATAGAACCGATCACTTTGTTGCCAGATTTAATAGGAGTTGCTAAAACCCATATTCGGTGTCCTGTTTGCGGATCAATCAAGATATTGCTTTGTTCTTCTTCAAGAACCATTGAACGCTTAATTTTCAATTCCGTTGTTCGCTGGCCGACAACACCCTGATTATTGGAATCAGATGTGCCGAGTATTTTTAAGGAACGGTCGATGACCTGTACTTCAGAAATATCCACCGCAGAAAAATCTCTTAAAACCTTTTTGATGGCTTCCTCTACAGTAGGGTCCTGCGGGGTTCTGTCCTTTTCCATCTCCTGAACAACATTGTAGGCAAGCAAATTAACCCGCTCTTTAATCGACGTTTGAAAATTCGTTCTTAGTGTTTCCTCAAGCTGCCTGACAAAGTACACACCGATAATTTGCATCGCAATTAAAATAAGCAAAACATAAATAATAACAAATTTAACGTGTATAGATTGAAAAAAACCTACCTTTCTCATAAAGGCTTACTCCTGTTCAGGATTCCGCAAATAGTATCCTACTCCCCTGCGGGTCACAATCCATGTTGGATGGCTTGGGGTATCTTCAATTTTTTCCCGCAGTCTTCTTACCGTAACGTCAACAGTCCGAACATCTCCGAAATAATCATATCCCCAGACCGTTTGCAGTAAATGTTCACGGGTCATAACCTGGCCAATATGCTTAGCAAGATAATGGAGCAATTCAAATTCACGGTGGGTCAATTCAATCGTTTCACCGTATTTGGAAACAATATAAGCATCAGGGTGGATGACAAGAGCTCCAATTTCAATCTCATTTGTATCCTCTTCTGCAGCTGTCTGTGAAGCAAGGGATTGATGCCGGCGTAAATTGGCTTTAACCCTTGCAATCAATTCCCTCGTACTGAAGGGCTTTGTCACGTAGTCATCCGCACCAAGTTCAAGGCCAAGTACTTTATCAATCTCAGAATCCTTTGCTGTCAGCATAATAATCGGCATATCGTATTTTTTCCGTACCTCGCGGCATACTTCCATTCCATCACGCAATGGGAGCATAATATCAAGAAGAATAATGTCAGGCTGAATTTCCTCAACCATTTTGACAGCTTCATTTCCATCATAAGCGCAATAAACATCAAAACCTTCTTTTTTAAGGTTAAATTGCAAAATATCAGCAATCGGCTTTTCATCATCAACAACGAGAACTTTTTTCACCATATCCCACTGTTCCTTTCAAAAATATCTATTAATTAGCATTTCAAATATCTATTTTCTCTATTAACTTTACCATGTTATCAAGCTTAATTCACCATTTTGCTGTAATTAACAAACATCGTTTTGATAGGGTGATCTGCTTTTTCCATCCTATTATTTCCTAAATGCCAGAAAAGTCTCTAGTGCACCTAGAGACTTTTTTTAATCCTATTTATCTTCCCAAAAAGCTTAGCGGATTTTGCAGAGCACCATTTTTGGTTACTTCAAAATGGAGGTGGACTCCTGTTGCATCACCGGTTGCTCCCATTATGCCAATCGCTTGTCCTTTAGATACCGTTTGACCTACTCTTACACTAATAGAAGACATATGACCATAAAGAGTTGTAAATCCATTCTGATGGTTAATAATCACTTTATTGCCATACCCTCCGGAATCCCATCCGGCAAAGGTTACGACGCCATTGTCAGCCGCTTTAATTGTCGGATTGCTCGGTCTTGCTATATCGATTCCTTTATGAAGCTTGCCCCATCGGTAACCCATTTGGCTTGAAACATAGCCTCCTCCAGTCGGCCAGGCAAAACT
Organism: uncultured Bacillus sp.; assembly: GCA_964484065.1. Taxonomy (GTDB): domain Bacteria; phylum Bacillota; class Bacilli; order Bacillales; family Cytobacillaceae; genus JAEVLT01. The sequence continues at coordinate 39,700 of CAZAEW010000016.1, read as the reverse complement.
GCCTTCTCCCCGTGAAGGAATGACCTTCGTTCCTTGTACGACTACACGGTTAACCGGCTGTTTAAGAACAGATTGCTTCGTTACATCTTTTGTGATTGCTGCGCCATTTTTTTCCGAAACGTGATAAGTAACACTTTGAAGTCCTTCTTGACCTTCTTGGGTCACTTTTGAGTCGCCTTTATTCATTGATGCATCGTCCGTTACTTGAGTTTCGAACGGAATAGCTTCCTGCTGGTTCATTTCTTTTTCAACCACTACTTCAACAAATGGCTTTGGCACAGTAATATTAATTTCTTGGTCGATTTTTAATACGGAATCAGCCGTTAAACCAGGATTTAAGGCAAGTACATCAGTAAGCTTTAATCCATTATCGTTCGCGATCGATCCAAGAACGTCTCCATCCTTAACCTTGTACTTTGTTTCCTCCAAAGTTCCTTTTTGGAGGAAGCTTACTGCTTGGTCTTCATTCAAAATTTCACCAGGGCTGGCGGCTTCGGATTCAACTGAAACCTTTTTTGATAGTTGAATATTCAGTATACGAGTTTCATTGTCTTTCAGAGGAGGAAGTTCAGAATTTGCACTTCTAGACTCAAACTCTTTTAATTGTTCTTCTGTAACATACTGAAGTTTGAGCTTTTTAATGGCATCTTCAGCTGCAGCTTTATTTTCCAGATAAACAGCAGGTTTCCCGTCAATGATAATGGCTGCCGCTTCTGCTTTAAACTCGATAGCGTTTTCAAGATTTTTGATTGTTTTTTGATTATCAGCAGTAGATTCGAAAACTTGTTCAGGAATAAATTTGAGTTGTGTTCCTATTTGAAAATCTAAATCTTTATAGGATTTTTCCATTGTTTTTACTTTTTCAGCAATGATTTTGTTTACAATATTTTTATTGGTGACTGTACCAAGGTATGTATCGTTCAAATAAACATAGTAAACAGTGGTTAATTTTGAATTGTCTGCAAAGGCAACTGGGTATGGGTGGAATGCAATAGCTGCAATAGCAACTGTCGTAATTACGGCTTTTTTCACAGGGGTATTAATATACTTTTTTGCTTTGTCCGTAAGATTGGACAGCGTTTGTTTCGAAAACTTCATTCAATATCCTCCCTAGATTACGGAACCAAATCAGTAAAAATAGTTTTGTAAATTAGAAACTTTTAAACTTGACATTTTTTACTTTACCATATTACACAGAAAAAGAATTCGAAGTATCGATAATGTAACATAATTGTATAAAACCTGACATTTTACGACGGGCATTGTAAATAATGAGAGGGGATTTTTGAGGTTTAATGAACAGGAAAAACTTTGTAAAATCCTTAAATATCAATAGTTTTAGGGTAAATACGGGTGGGGGAATCAACCTTTCAAAAAACGACAATTTTCGTGTTTATTTGTAAAATATAGGATCTTTCATTACAATACTTTTAGTTTTTGTAACATATAAAAGGAGCTTGCGCAACACAAGCTCCTTTTGGGATGGCTCGGGACGGAATCGAACCGCCGACACAAGGATTTTCAGTCCTTTGCTCTACCGACTGAGCTACCGAGCCATAATTAATATATTTCCTAATCTTCTTTTGTGGGTTTTACCTTCGTCCCCATCTCAGAAAGCCTATGCAAGCAGCAGCTCGATGGGTACGCTGAAGCTTATTCATGGTAGCTTATTCGAACGTGCTCTACCGACTGAGCTACCGGGCCGTATTAATATTGTTTACTTACTTAATTTTATATCGTGGCGGTCCGGACGGGACTCGAACCCGCGACCTCCTGCGTGACAGGCAGGCATTCTAACCAGCTGAACTACCGGACCAGATGAATATTCATGATGACTTTCAGCTAGAATGCTGTTATTTGTATGTCCTGTTACGATTTGGCAAATGCCAATGACCCCTACGGGATTCGAACCCGTGTTACCGCCGTGAAAGGGCGGTGTCTTAACCGCTTGACCAAGGGGCCATAGATCATGTAAATGGTGAGCCATGAAGGACTCGAACCTTCGACCCTCTGATTAAAAGTCAGATGCTCTACCGACTGAGCTAATGGCTCGTACTTAATATAATTCCTACTCTTTTAGAACATTCGTCAGATGTCCCCGCCTCAGAAAGCTTATCCAAGCAGCGGTTCGGCGTTTAAAGATTGCTACAAAATGCAACCCTAGATAAATCGTCCCCATCTCAGAAAGCTTACTCAAGCAGCAGCTCGATGGGTACACTGATGAATATTCAATGAAGCATATTCAAACGTGCTCTACCAATTGAGCTAATGGCTCATTATTGAATAGTTTGTGACGACGTTTTTTATAATATCATAGAATTTTGAAGTTGTGCAAGTCTTTTTTTGATTTAATAGAAAAAAATATTAAAACGTGCATAATTTCTAAAAAACACGAAAAATTGGGTCCGGCCCCTTTTGAGAGGCCAGACCCGAGACCCGTATAGATTAGATTTGTCTCCAAGGATTGCTTACAATATTTGTTTGTTCGCGGGCAGGTCCAACTGAGAAAGTGGACAATGGAATTCCTGTCAGCTGAGAAATACGCTCAATATAGTGGCGGGCATTTTCCGGAAGCTGATCTAAAGACTTACAGGCGGTAATATCTTCTGTCCAGCCAGGAAGTTCCTCATAAACAGGCTCGCATTTTTTGAGAATATTTAAGTTTGCAGGATATTCATTAATCACTTGTCCGTCATAACGATAAGCTGTACAAATTTTTACCGTTTCCAGACCGGTTAAAACGTCAACTGAATTCAGAGAGAGATCCGTAATACCGCTGACACGGCGGGCATGGCGGACAACAACGCTGTCAAACCAGCCAATGCGGCGAGGGCGTCCCGTTACTGTACCATACTCACGGCCTACTTCGCGAATGCGGTCACCTATCTCATTAAGCAATTCAGTAGGGAATGGGCCATCACCTACACGGGATGTGTAAGCTTTACAAACACCTACGACATGGCTGATTTTTGTTGGACCGACACCGGAACCAATTGTTACACCGCCAGCTACTGGATTGGAAGAAGTAACAAATGGATATGTACCTTGGTCGATATCAAGCATGACCCCTTGTGCACCTTCAAAAAGCACACGGCGGCCTTCATCTAAGGCATCATTAAGAATCACGGATGTGTCACATACATATTTCTTAATTTGCTGTCCATATTCATAGTACTCATCAAGAATTTCTTCTTTTGTAAAACCGGTTGTTTCATAAATCCGCTCAAACAAACGGTTCTTTTCTTTAAGGCTACGCTCCAGTTTTTCTTCGAACACTTCACGGTCCAATAAGTCAGCCATACGAATACCGACACGGGCAGCCTTATCCATATAGGCAGGGCCGATTCCTTTTTTCGTTGTGCCAATTTTATTAGAACCTTTACTTGCTTCCTCTACCTCATCTAATTTTAAATGATAAGGCAGGATGACATGAGCACGATTGCTGATCCGCAGATTATCTGTCGTGATTCCTCTTTTATTCAGCCCTGCAAGCTCCTCGACAAGGGACTTTGGATTAACAACCATACCATTGCCAATAACACAAATTTTTTCTTTATTAAAAATCCCTGATGGAATCAAACGCAATTTATATGTTTCACCATTAAATTTAATGGTATGACCGGCATTATCTCCGCCTTGATAACGGGCAACAACCTCCGCATTTTCAGAAAGAAAGTCGGTAATTTTCCCTTTTCCTTCGTCCCCCCATTGTGTTCCTACAACCACTACTGATGACATGTATAGCACCTCCAAAAGTTAAACCACAAATTAAAACTTTTTTACCCAGAAACAGTTTACCAATTTTTCTATTGTAAAGTCAATTAAACACGAACGTTTTATATTAATCCATTAAAATACGTTCGTAAAATAGTAATCTATCAATAAAAAAAGGCTAACCAATAAAACTAGTTAACCTTGTCTGATTACGCACCTGGGGGCATTCCCGAATCATCGAAGCGCCGCTCCAAATTCACAAATTTATTATATTCTTTTACAAAAGCAAGCTGAACCGTACCGGTTGGACCGTTACGCTGCTTGGCAATAATGATTTCAATGATATTTTTGTTTTCCGACTCTTTATCATAGTAGTCATCACGGTAGAGGAAGGCGACAATATCGGCATCCTGCTCGATACTTCCTGATTCACGAATATCAGACATCATCGGGCGCTTATCCTGGCGCTGCTCCACTCCACGGGAAAGCTGTGAAAGAGCAATGACAGGGACCTGCAGTTCACGAGCAAGCTGCTTTAATGATCTCGAAATTTCCGATACTTCCTGCTGACGATTTTCACCTGACCGTCCGCTTCCTAAAATAAGCTGCAAGTAGTCAATCAGTATCATGCCTAAGCCGTGTTCCTGCTTCAAGCGGCGGCATTTAGCACGAATGTCATTTACCCGAACCCCTGGTGTATCATCAATAAAAATTCCGGCATTTGAAAGGCTGCCCATTGCCATGGTCAGCTTGCCCCAGTCTTCATCGGTCAGCGATCCTGTCCGGAGCCGCTGTGCATCGATATTGCCTTCCGCACACAGCATCCGCATTACAAGCTGTTCTGCACCCATTTCAAGACTGAAAATCGCAACATTTTCGCCCGTTTTTGTGGCAACATTTTGTGAAATATTAAGGGCAAAGGCCGTTTTACCGACTGAAGGACGGGCGCCGACAATAATTAAATCATTGCGCTGAAAGCCGGCGGTCATCCGGTCAAGTTCTGTAAAGCCCGTCGCAATTCCGGTTATTTCTCCAACACGCTGATGCATAAGTTCAATATTATCGTAGGTTCGTACGAGAACATCCTTAATATTATGAAAAGCACCGGCATTCTTGCGCTGAGCTACTTCCAGAATGCTTTTTTCCGCTTCACCTAAGACGGTTTCCACTTCATCCTCGCGCGTATAACCGTCCTGGGCAATGGTGGTTGCTGTCCTGATTAAGCGGCGGAGCAATGATTTTTCTTCTACGATTCTAGCATAATACTCCATGTTTGCCGCCGTCGGTACAGCTGCAGCAAGCTCACTTAAATAGCTGACGCCGCCGGTATCCTCTAACAGCTTAGTAGCAGCCAGTTCCTCAGTAACTGTAATCAAATCAACAGCTTTACCCTCATCATTAAGCTTTAACATCACATTAAAAATGCGCTGATGGGCCGCACGATAAAAATCTTCCGGTATTAGGATTTCAGATGCCAATGTTAACGCAGACGGTTCCAGAAAAATAGCGCCCAAAACAGCCTGCTCTGCTTCAATATTTTGCGGGGGAATGCGATCTGCAAATAAATCACTCATATAGTAACCTCCTATTCTAAGAGGGATCATTATAGACAATAATAATAGAAGAATCATTCCAGCAAAAAAGGTGATCCGTTAAGAACTGACCACCCGTAACTGTTACTATTTTATCATGTTTATTCTTAAAGTGAACGACTAAAATTAGTTTCCTTCTTTAACATGAACATCCAATACAGCTGTCACTTCATGGTGAAGTTTAACAGGAACCTTTGTATGGCCAAGGGTACGGATGGCGTCTTCAAGTTCCATTTTCCGCTTATCAATTTTGATACTATGTTTCTTTTGTAATTCTTCTGCAATTTGTTTAGAAGTGATTGAACCAAACAATCTTCCGCCCTCACCGGCTTTTGCCGTTAATTCAACCGTTACTTTTTCCAATGCTTCTTTTAATCTTTTTGCCTCAGCTAGCTCCTCAGCTGCTTCCTTTTCTTCTTTTTTCTGCTGGGCAGAGAGCGTACTCATATTTGCCTGGTTCGCTTCAATTGCCAATCCTTGCTTGATTAAAAAGTTATGTGCATAGCCGTCGGCTACATTTTTGACTTCTCCCTTTTTTCCTCTACCTTTAACATCTTTTAAAAAAATGACTTTCATTCTTTTTTTCCTCCCTCAATATATTCATCAATAGCGTGCTGCAGCTGCTGCTTGGCCTCCTCGATTGTAATGTCCGGCAGCTGGGTTGCAGCATTTGTCAAGTGCCCTCCGCCATGGAGACTTTCCATAATAACCTGAACATTGACATCTCCAAGCGACCTTGCACTAATACCAATAACGTCTTCACTGCGCTTGGAAACAACAAACGAAGCAATGACACCTTCTAAAGTAAGAAGGGTATCTGCCGCCTGGGCGATCAAAACATGGTCATAGATATCTGTGTTATTACTGATAGCAATAGCGATTCCTTCTTTATAAAAGTAAACCGATTCAATTAGCTTCGATCTTTTCACATATGATTCGATGTCCTCTTTTAAAAACCTTTGAACAAGGACCGTATCTGCCCCTTGGGCTCTTAAAAAGGAGGCTGCATCAAATGTCCGCGAACCCGTTCTCAGTGTAAAACTTTTTGTATCGACGATAATACCCGCAAGGAGTGCTGTTGCCTCAAGCATGTCGATCTTACCGCGCTTCGGCTGGTATTCCAGCAGCTCTGTGACAAGCTCTGCGGTAGATGAAGCATACGGCTCCATATAAACTAATAAAGGATTGCGAATAAAATCTTCCCCGCGGCGGTGATGGTCAATGACAACGACCTTATCGGTCTTATTTAAAAGACGCTCTTCAATAACCAGGCTCGGGCGGTGTGTATCGACAATCACAACTAACGTCCGCTCCGTCACCATTTCCAAAGCCTCTTCAGGCCGAATAAATCGGGAAAGCATTTGTTCATTTTGCCGGATTTCTTTCACAAGACGTTTGACACCTGTATCAATTTCTTGAAAGTTCACAACAATATATGCTTCTTTTTCATTCATTTGCGCCACTTTGTGAATCCCAATTGAGGCACCGATGGCATCCATATCGGGGTTTTTGTGGCCCATAATGAAAACCTTATCACTTTCCGTAATTAATTCCGTTAAGGCATGGGAAATAACTCTTGCTCTTACTCTTGTCCTTTTCTCAATTGGGTTTGTCTTACCACCGTAAAACTTTACTTTACCGGTTTCCTGTTTAATGACCACTTGGTCGCCGCCTCTTCCCAATGCCAAATCAAGGCTTGATTGGGCAAGAGACCCTAACTCAGGCAAAGAAGTGACACCTGTTCCGACGCCGATACTTAAGGTAAAGGTCACATTTTGCTTGGCGGTCATCTCTCTGATGTCATCGAGAATGGAAAATTTCCCTTTTTCAAGGTTCTGAAGAATCCCTTCATTAAAAACTGCAATATACCGGTCAGATGAAATTCTTTTGAGAAAAATCCCATTATCCTGCGCCCATTTATTCAAAACAGATGTAACGAGATTACTCATGCTCCCGCGCATCTGATCATCCATCCCCTGCGTCAATTCATCATAATTGTCTAAAAAGATAAGCGCAATGGCAGTTCGTTCATTATGGTACATTCTTTCAATTTCCGCCTGCTCTGTTACGTCAAAAAAGTAAAGCAGCTTCTCATCCCGTTTTAAGATCACACGGAATTTCCGTTCATGAAGTTTGATAAGCTCTGTCTCAACTTCTTGCTTGATTAATGGTATTAATGATTCCGCCACATCATAAAGGGATCTTCCTGTAAGTGTATCCTCATCGAAGCACGAAGCAAGATATGGGTTTGTCCATTCAATTAAATACTCATCATTAATAAGCATAATACCGATTGGCATTTCAAGGAGAGCCTCTTCACCGACTCTTTTTAGCCGATAAGATAAGGTCGTGATATACTCCTCTAACTCTTTTCTCTGCCGCTTATCAATTGCAAACATATAATAAATGGGCAAAACCATCATCAGTAAACCAGATAAGCTTAGTATCCAATTATACAAAGATAAGACAATAAGAAGCACCACTGTAATGCCTGAAAGCCCATAAAAGGGATATCTAATTGATCGTTTTTCTAAAAATGTAGGCATTGTTTCAGCTCCTAAACCATAGTCGTCACTTTTTATTTGCTAAACGCTCCCGTAAATCAAAGCTTAAATCAATTATACCTAATATTCCAACAGCAAACACAAGGGGGGCATAGATGAAAGTCAAAACCGTGACAATAGCTGGTAACGACTTGGAAACATTTCTTTGATAGAAAAAATAGTAAATAAATGTTAAACCTTGAAAAACCATTAGCAGTTGCATAATAAAAGTGAGATTGATTAAGGCCGAACTCCAATAGGTCCCTGTCTGCGGACGGACGGCCATAGAGATCAAGGTAATAATTAAATAATACCAGACTATTTGTTTAGGTAAGCTGATTTCGCGGAAAGGTTTCCAATTCCCCAAGTTTACGCCAAATCTTTTTAATACTGGAACGGACAGTAATTGAATAATAAAGACAGTCATAAATGATGCAATAACAAATATGCTTGGAATGATTATTTTCATTAGATCCAATGCCTTTTTGTACTGTTCGATAACCTGCTTGCTTTTCTGTCCCTGACCCATTTCCTTCAGAATGTTGCCGGACATCTTAAGCGATTCATTCATTGCTTTAAAGATTTGATCAATAAAATTAAAGTGGAAAAAAGTTACGCTTACAGCATATTGGATAACAATACTCAATAGAAAAATAACTGAACCAGCAAGCAAAATGGACGTCCTGCTTCTGTTTTTTTGAATTAAGTATCCCATAACTGCTCCCGTAATGCCATATGTTAAAGTAAGCGGCAAGGCTAAAAGCGTACCGGCAATAAAGGAGATCAGCACTGAAGCAATGACAAAAAGAAATGTAAGTTTCCACTCATTTTTTACCGCAAATAAAATAAACGGTATCGGCAAGGCCAGGTTAAGAAAGGCACCAATTAGTGGAACATAGGTTGTTATTAATAGTAAAACAGCGAAAGCAGCTAAAAGTATGGCTCCCTCTGTAATTTTGCGAGCATTTCTCAAATTTTCACCCCTAAATAGAAAAGCGGAAGCGCCTTCGAAACAAGCAGAGCTTGTTTCTGCGACGCCTATTCTCTAAGAAGATTTCCTTAGTGCTCAGCCCCGAGGGGCAAATGTTCTTCGGCCTCAAAAAGTCCGCCCTTTGACTTTTTGAGCCGAAGGTTATTTGACCCCGAGGGGCTAGGCGCTGAAGCTAGACAATTCTCATAGTCCAAACTTTTTAATCTTAGTAATAAGACCCTTATCATTATATTTTATCCAGTTCACCTCATTGATTCAACTTCTTAACACAATCGTTCCTTTTTTAGCATTTATTTTCCAGATTCAAAAAGGTTCATGCCATCACAAATTTAAACTTTTTTACATATCCATTATTTTTATCGTATTAACCAAATTATTCAGAATATTGTATTATTTCAGGAAAACTACTACTTTTATCCTTATGATAGTAGTATAATATTACTATATCCTAGAATACATTTCTCCTGCATCTTCCCCTAGGCACTTTCTGTATGTACAAGCTAAACAGAAAGGAGGTATTTTCTAAAATGGATACCAGCCGTCCACTCGTACATCTATTTGGTTTGACATTCGATCTGTCAATAATTATTACCAGTGCATTTGCCTCATTGGCCGTTCTTGTGATTGCTCATATCTGTACCAGAAAAATTACCGACCAAAAACCAGGCAAGCTGCAAAATGCTTTTGAATGGGTCGTGGAGTTTGTTCAAAATATGATGGAAACTTCGATTGGCAGCAAAGAAAACTTCTTTATTCTTGCCGGCGGTGTCGGACTGCTTCTCTATCTTTTTATCAGCAACATATTAGGCATTCCGTTTTCCATCATTGCCGGTAAAAACCATGCAGTTTGGTGGAAATCACCGACAGCAGATGCCCATGTCACGATGACATTAGCAATCATGATGATTGTTTACAGCCACTTCATAGCTATCCGAATGTATGGGTTTAAAAAGTATTTGCAAAGTTTTCTTAAGCCATTAAAACCGCTTGTTATCATTAACGTAATTGAGCAGTTGGCCACCACCCTTACTCTGGGTCTCCGATTATTTGGGAATATTTATGCCGGCGAAGTAATGCTTGCCATTCTTACCGGTGCAGTGGCCAACGGATTTGAATCCAATCTGTTTGCTGGTATTGGAACAGGTCTGCTTGTTGCCTTTCCATTAGCCATATGGCAGGCATTTTGTTTGTTCATTGCAGCGATTCAAGCTTACATTTTTGTTACCCTTTTCATGGTCTATATTGGCATAAGATTAAATGAAGCAGCTGATAATGAAGGAGGTGTTCTCGATGGGGGATATTGAAATCTTGGGAATCCCGATTTCTCTTGGCACGATGATTTTTCAGGCTGTTATCTTTACGATTCTCATCTACATTCTAAAAAACAAATATCTGAGCAAATTGTTAGATGCACTGGAAAAACGGAGAGATTCGATTGCAAACAAGCTTATGCTTGCTGAATCGTATAAAAAAGAGGCAGAAGAGGAATTACTGAAACAGCGCGAGTTAACAAAAAACGCTGTGCGGGAGTCAAAAAGAATTATTACAAATGCCCGCGATGAAGCTGCGGTCATTTTAAGAGATGCAAGAAAAGATGCTTTAACAATCCGTACGGAAGCCTTTGAAAGAGCAAGGAGGATTCAAAAGGAGCGTGGGGCATCATGAAAACAAACCTGGTCAGGGAACATGGCAAACTGATTGAAAGATTTGAGATTGATAATGAACCTAACTATGTTTACATTAAATATTTTAAAGGCAGCTTTTCCAACACAGCTTTCATCCTCAAAAACGACCCTAACGCTGTGCATGATTATTTGGAAAAGCTATTTAAAGATTACTATGTTTCACCGCAACTCCAAAAGGATGTCAGAAATCTTTTTAAACAGCAAGTCGTACTTAAAAAAGATACGAACTGGCAGGAGTTCGTAAATTTTTTAACGATTACCCTTACCTTACACATGTTGGTGGGAGTTGCTTTAGGGATCTCCATCTTCAGCGGTTATCGTTTAGGAGAGATGCTGGATGCAAAATACCACTTCAGTCATACCTTTACGATCTTTGGCGGATTACTTGGTTTAATGGTTGGTGCTCTCGTCGGATATGTAATGATTTATCATTACTTTGGAAAGCATTCAAAAAAATTGAAAGGAAAAGCATCCGCTTTGAAGAAGGATTTGAAAAAGGATGGGGAATGGTCTGTCATCGATGCTTCAATTGATGATGTTTGTGAAGCCGTTCGGAAATTCTCAAATGACCTTCCGGAAGGAATGAGCAGAACTTTCATCGTAAACATCGATGATTACAGCATTGATTTTCAGCATCTTGCATCTTATCTTGGCGGAATCCCTTCCAAACCGTATTATATGTCTAAAGAAACGTTTGAGATTTTTGAAGATAAAACGATTCCTCCTGTCATGGATAAAGTTCAAAAAGCAGTGAATTTATATTATAAGGTTAATAATAAATATCCAGCCAGACTTTATGATCCTCTCCATCGTGTCAACTATGACCTGCTGCTTCAAGATCACTATCTTGATGAAAAACCAAATATTCAACTGTATTTTACTGATTATGATGGCTTGATAACCGCCCAAAAACCTGATAAAAAACTCGTTGGCGGTTAAAAGATGCATATTAAGACATTCCTAAGCAAAAAATGGAGTGCAGCTTTATACTCATTAAAAGTCTCCTTTTACGGGGGATTTTTTTTCACCAAAGGCCCTTTATTTAACCCCAATTGCATAATAAAGAAAGGTACAAATCATTTGTCAAAAGCTAAATGAAACACATTCCAACAAAACATTACAACACGAAACGTAAATGATTAAATAATGCATTAAAATAGGCTAAAATATATTGTATGATGGATGTCCTCGTTGTGCGGCCTTGCCATCGATATTACAGAACTTAAGCAAATCCCCTTGCTTCAACCAAGAATAAAATCAAATAGACGAGGCGAAAAGATTCATGGCACATCAATCCGAAACATGGCAGCAGGAAAATCAAAAATTACACCAATTTATAAGCATTGCATTAGGGGGAAATTCATTTTTACATTCCTATATTGATGACTGCTATCAAAAAAACGAGTGGGAATACTATGAAGCGTATCAAAGCAGTGAAATGAAAGGCAATCCTCTATTTTCAATGTTTACTACAAAAAATGAAGAAAAAATCAGACAAGTTGCAGGGATAGTGGAATGGTGTTACCAAAACCATCATTTTTACGTGCTGGATCAATTGATTAAAAAAGGATACAAATTTGTTTATCTATATATTCAGCAACAGCATACACAAATCGATTTTGAACACTTTATGCGAAGTTTTGCCAAAAGGCAAAAGGGCAAGATGATCAAAGAAATTGAATTGATTTACCATAATATTGTTCTTTGGTATCTGTGTGTGCGGGAAAATAAACCGATCAATACGAACAGCGTTGCCTGGCAGTCTTTTCAGAAAGTATTAAATACATCTATTAATGAAATTAAAATGCAAAAGTTAATGCGCTCACAAGCGATGTTTGATAAACACAGAGAAGAGATTGATGAACTTTATGCAGAATATAACATTCCAAAAAACCACCGTTTTGATTCTTTAGGTGTTTTTATAGAGTACCTGATCGGCATTAAACTAAAGGAAGTGAATGACACAACTCCTATCTCTAGTAAAGAGAATGCTGAGGATGTGGTATTTCAATACTCCCCGGTTAAATATATTGGTGCTTTTGGCGGTTGGCTAAAAACACTAAATATACACGAGTTGGATGCAACTGAACAAATACCTTTTACTAAAATGGATCTTGATATTGTTTTTTTGGAGCTTGTGAGCGCAAAAAAATATCAATATATCAGTAAAGAAGATCAAGACTTGTTTTTTATCGCCTGCTTGTATTTAAAATGTCTCAGTTCCCTTTTTGGGGACACAAAAAAAATGTATTTGGATCAAGCAAAACAGGATTTCTATTTGGAAATGAAGTCCAAAGAGTCCAAAATAAAGGAGCAGGAAACGGAGCTTTTGCGAAGACAGCAGGAATGGGAATCCACCTTTAAAAGACAGCAAAAACAAATGGAAGAATTAACAATGGAACTTCGAGAGGCTCACGCTAGAAACCGCCAATTCGCACAGCAACTCGAAACGATGGACGATTATGCCAAAGAGGTGCATGCACTCCGCAGTTTTGCCTACTATGAGGAACGGGAGGACAATAACCTTGAAAAGCTTCCATCTTTGAAAATCATGACAGAATTTATCCTGTCTAAACGCATCGTCATTTTTGGAGGGCCGCAAAATTGGCGGCAAAAATTAAAAGAGCTTCTGCCAAATGTGGAATTTGTAGATGCGGACGAGAAAAATCGAGATATCTCAAAGGTTAAACGAGTGGATGCCGTTTTTATTAATACAGCGGTGTTTGCCCATGCGTTTTATAAAAAAATTATGAAGGAATTAAGCAAAGGTGAAACACCCCTGTTTTATTTAAAAGGACAAAACAATATAGAGAAGACAATATTAGAAATCTATAAATGGCTATCTGAATAAGAAAATCCAACAAAAAAGACCGTCATTGACGGTCTTTTTTGTTAAAAGATTTATTTAAGAAATGGATCCTCTAAGGACCATCTTATTATTCACCTGCAACGAATGGTAATAATGCCATTTGACGTGCACGTTTGATCGCAACAGTTAATTTGCGTTGGTATTTAGCGTTCGTACCAGTTACACGACGTGGTAAAATTTTTCCGCGTTCAGAGATGAATTTTTTTAGTAAATCAACATCTTTATAATCGATGTGAGTGATTCCGTTTGCTGTGAAATAGCAAACTTTACGGCGTTTTGCGCGTCCGCCTTTACGTCCTCCTGCCATGGAAATTCCCTCCTTTAGTATTTTTTAAAAGATAAGGCTTTTTAGAATGGGAGATCATCATCAGAGATGTCAATCTGTCCGTTCCCGGCGAACGGATCATCATCCACTCTTGTAAAACCTTGATTGGCTTTATTTTGTCGTTGATTCTGATTATTGCCCCCGTAAGAGGAAGATCCTGTTTCTCTAGGCGGTGCTCCGAAATCACTTTCGCTTCTGCCGCCAGAGGCATTTTTAGGTTCCAAGAATTGAACACTCTCGGCCAAGACCTCAGTCACGTAGACACGCTTTCCATCTTGTCCCTCATAGCTGCGAGTTTGGATGCGGCCGTCAACACCTGCAAGACTGCCCTTCTTCAAAAAGTTAGCCACATTTTCAGCAGGCCGCCGCCAAATTACACAGTTAATAAAGTCAGTTTCTCTTTCACCTTGCTGGTTTGTAAATGTACGGTTTACAGCCAAAGTGAAACTTGCAACCGGAACACCATTTGGTGTATATCGCAATTCCGGATCTTTTGTCAATCGGCCAACAAGTACGACGCGGTTCATCATCAGAATCAACTCCTCTTTTCAAGCCTATGTTCCATGTGAAACATTTTCAACAAGTAATTTATATCAGTCTTATGCTTCTTCTTTAATTACAATATGACGGATAATATCTTCGCTGATTTTTGCTAAACGAGAGAATTCTTGCACAGCAGCAGCTGAAGATGTAACTTTAACTAGTTGGTAGTAACCATCGCGGAAATCGTTGATTTCGTATGCAAGACGGCGTTTACCCCAGTCTTTTGATTCTGCATCTTCCGCACCATTTTCAAGAAGAACATTGTTGAAACGCTCAACAAGAGCTTTTTTAGCTTCATCTTCAATATTTGGGCGGATGATGTACATGATTTCGTACTTTTTCATCACTGTCACCTCCTTTTGGTCTAAACGGCCCTATATGGGCAAGGAGCAATTGTTCATTACTCACAAGTTAAAAGTATAGCACAGCTTTATGTTAAAAGCAATGTCATCCTTCATTAGCTAGAAAAGAAAATGACTCCGCCAAAAATACGGAGCCATTGTTATTAAACGTTAAAGCGGAAGTGCATGACGTCTCCGTCTTTTACTTCGTAGTCTTTTCCTTCTAGTCTTACCTTTCCTGCCTCACGGGCGGCAACCATATTTCCCGCTGCCAGAAGATCATCATAAGAGACAGTTTCCGCGCGGATAAAGCCTCGTTCAAAGTCGGAATGAATGATTCCGGCACATTGCGGTGCTTTCATCCCTTTACGGAATGTCCATGCACGCACTTCCTGCACACCGGCAGTAAAGTAAGTAGCCAGACCAAGCAAATGATAAGCATGGCGAATCAATTGATCGAGCCCTGATTCTTCAATTCCAAGCTCAGATAAGAACATTGCTTTTTCTTCACCTTCAAGTTCAGCAATTTCTTCTTCAATTTTCGCACAGACCACAATTACTTCCGCATTGTCTGCTGCAGCAAATTCACGGACCTTTTGAACATATTCATTTGCAGAAGGATCGGCAACATCATCTTCGCCGACATTCGCAACATATAAAACCGGCTTGATCGTCAGCAAATGCAAACCTTTTGCAACTTTCAGCTGTTCATCAGTAAATTCAACTGTCCTTGCCGGTTTTTCTTGTTCAAATGCATCACGAAGCAGGGAAAGAACCTCAAATTCAGCGATTGCATCTTTATCTTTTTGTTTTGCCAGCTTTTCAACACGGCTGATTCGTTTTTCAACCGTTTCCATATCAGCCAAAATTAATTCCAGGTTAATGGTTTCAATATCTGAAATAGGATCAACTTTTCCGGCAACATGAGTGATATTCTCATCTTCAAAACAGCGGACAACCTGACAAATCGCATCCACCTGGCGGATATGGGAAAGAAACTTGTTTCCCAATCCTTCTCCTTTGCTTGCTCCCTTCACAATTCCGGCAATATCCGTAAATTCAAATGTTGTTGGGACCGTCTTTTTTGGCTGAACAAGCTCTGTCAGCTTTTGCAAACGATGATCGGGAACTTCGACGATTCCGACATTTGGGTCAATCGTACAGAACGGGTAGTTTGCCGATTCAGCTCCCGCTTGGGTAATTGCATTAAATAATGTTGATTTACCGACGTTTGGCAAACCGACAATACCAGCAGTTAAAGCCATTCCTATGTCACTCCTCTAATAAGTTATCTATTGAAAAAATTTTTTAGCAAATAGAATAAAAAGTCTCCCACAATTATAGGCATTTGTTGTCAAAAAGACAAGAAGGAAGAAAAGAGGAAACATTCAATCCACGAATAAAAGCATACATGAGTCTCAACTCCCCGCCCATATTTGGAAGGAAAACAAGTATGAGCAATATACCAACATAAAAAAGGCGGTGTGAGCGGAGCAAAGTTACACCTTTTTAAAGAGAGATACTGTTTCTCTCTTTGGTTGGTTAAAAACAACATCACTTTTGCGGTGCTCCGCCCCTTTTCATACAAAAAAGCATGAATTTATTCTTCATGCTTTTCTAAAATCTTTTTCATTTTCCGGGCAAATTCTTTTCTTGGAATTAAAACACTATGCGAACAGCCTTCGCACTTTATCCGAACGTCCATTCCCATGCGAATGATTTTCCAACGGTTGGTTCCGCAAGGGTGTGCCTTTTTCATTTCCACAATATCATTGAGGGAAAACTCTTTTTCCTCCATTTATCCAAACCTCCTTTAAGAGTTTGATTGTTTTTGCTGCTCGCCAGCCCTTGAATACATCACTAAGCGAGGAAAGGGTATTTCTATTCCACTTTCATCCAGTATCAATTTAACCTCTTTTCGAATCATTCTTGCAATATACAAATGCTTCATTGGCATTGTTTCGGCGGTTATCCTTAAAATAATCTCGGAAGCCCCTAAATTTTGAACCCCTAGAAGTTCAGGTGCCTTAACGATTTCCTCATACTGCTCAGGAAGCTTCTCGAGAAGTTCCCCGATTACCTTTTCTGCTTTTTCGATATCCTCCTGATAGGCAATGGCGACATCGACAACGGCAACACTATTATTTAAAGAAAAATTCGTTACCTGTGTAATACTCCCATTTGGCAAAATATGAAGTTCTCCTGTCCAGCTTTTTATTTTTGTCGTCCTTAAACCGATGGCTTCTACATCGCCTTCAAATTGTCCGACACGAATATGGTCGCCTACTGAAAACTGATCTTCAAAAATGATAAAGAAACCCGACAGGATATCTTTTACCAGGCTTTGCGCTCCAAATCCAACGGCGAGTCCAACAATTCCCGCCCCTGCCAGCAATGCTTTTACATCAATCGTCAGTACCGTGAGTATCATCATGAAAGCAATAAAATAAATAACATATGAAAGAACATTGTCCAGAAGCTTTGATAGCGTTTCTTCACGGCGTTCAGATGTTCTTAGCGGAGAACGATCTCTTATCTTAAAAATATTGTGAACCGCCACTTTGCCAATCCGTACTAATATATTCGCAACAATAAGAATGGCAATAATTTTAATTAGCCCTTGTCCAATTGCCAACCATGTATTTTCATCCTTTAATTCATTTAGGAGTTTCTGCGATATACCCATTTTTAACTTCCCCCCTGTACTGCTGCCTTCTACCACAATCCATTTTAACAATAATTTTTCCTTGTTTGAAGTTTTTAAAGATATGTATAGATTTTCTGAAAAGTTCGTATACTGTTAATACTACTGAAAATCAGTAAAATGTCGAGATATTTCCAAAAACATTGATAGTAAAGAAAACTCGCCGATTGGCGAGCCCCTAAGGGCGAAGACAGAGGAGTAGTTGCTCTTATGCGCAGGAAGAAAGTATAAACATTTTCAAAGTTTATACTTTCTTTCCAGCCAAGATAGACTACTTAATAGGGAGTGGAATTATGAATCTTAAACCGGTTTTTTTTGACAGGAGGTCAAATACAAGGATTCCCCATGACGAAGAGCGGGCAGCTGATAATCTTGCTGCAGAACTAATTTCATATTTTCCCTTAATGACAGGCCGCCCCATTGTTTTCGTTTGTATTGGGACGGATCGCTCTACGGGCGATTCATTAGGACCGCTTGTCGGAACCTTGTTACAAGAAAGGAAAATTCCATCCTTTTATATTTACGGAACACTTGATGATCCGATTCATGCAATGAACCTGGAAGCTAAAATAAAAGAAATCAAAGAAAAGCATTTTCATCCTTTTATGATTGGAATTGATGCATGTTTGGGAAGAATAAAAAGTGTGGGCGTGATTGAAGTAGGTGAAGGCCCCGTTAAACCTGGAGCAGGTGTTAATAAAGATCTTCCCGCAGTCGGCCATATTCATATCACTGGAATCGTAAATGTGAGCGGTTTTATGGAATTTCTTGTTTTGCAAAATACGCGTCTAAATCTTGTTTTACGGATGGCAAAAACCATTGCAAATGGGATTTATAAAGCAAACCTTCATTACCCGCGCAAATTTGACTGGCTTAATTACAAATTAGCCGGACAGCAAAATGAGGACAGCGTTTAAAAAGGCCACTAAATAGTGACCTTTTTACATATATTGATGGTAATAATATAATAATGTCACAATAACAGCTGTAACCAAAATTCCTGGCAAAAAATTCGCTACTTTGATTTTAATCAATCCCGTTATGTTTAATCCAATGGCGAAAATCATCACTCCGCCTGTTGCCGTCATTTCGGCAATAAATTGATTCATAAGGGCATGGGGAACCAGCTGGTTAATTTGTGTGGCAAAGGCTGCAATGGTTCCTTCATATAAAACAACAGGAACAGCCGAAAATATGACACCTATTCCCAAAGTCGTCGTTAAAATAAGAGCTGTAAAACCATCAATGATTGACTTCGTATATAAAACATTGTGATCACCGCGGATCCCGCTGTCGAGCGCTCCAATAATCGCCATTGCTCCAACCACAAAAATTAATGTGGCGGTCACAAATCCTTCGGAAATACTTCCTTTTCCATTCGAACCAACTCTTTTTTCCAGCCATAAACCGAAGTTGTTTAATTTTTCGTCCAGCCGCAGCAGCTCGCCAATTACAGTACCGATGACCAGACTTAAAATCACAATTAAAAAATTATTGCTTTTAAACCCCATTTGAAGCCCTAATACCATTACCGTAAGACCGATTGCGTGCATAACTGTCACCTTCATCCCCTCCGGAATCCGATGAAGCAGTTTTCCAAAAATCGACCCAATGATAATGAGTGCGCCATTCACAAGCGTACCTAGTAAGAACATCCTTTTCACCCGTTTTTTCTTCGATTGTCGAAATAGAATAGTCTAAAACTACCACGATTATCTTCAAAGTGCAAGATGACATTTTTATAGCAAAAAAATAAAACCATCCATTGATGGTTTAGTAGGATGATTCTTGATCAAGCAGTTCCAAAATTCTTTCCAGATCCTCACTAGAGAAAAATTCGATTTCAATTTTACCCTTGTTTTTTGATTGCTTTATATTTACAGTTGTTCCAAATTTTTCCCTGAGGGAACTTTCACGTTCCGCGATAAAAATATCTTTCTTCTTTTCAGGTTTTTTTGTTTCACGTGGAACATTTTCATTTAATTGCTGAATGAGTTTTTCAAGCTGACGGACATTTAAATTTTCTTTTACCACTTTTTCTACAAGAGCCGGCAGTTTTGCTTTTTGGCGAAGCCCCAATAAAGCGCGCCCGTGGCCCATCGAAATTTTCCCGCTTGAAATCAGTTCTTGAATGGCTGGGGGCAATGAAAGCAGGCGGATATGATTCGCAATATGAGGCCGGCTTTTACCTAAGCGCTTTGCTACTTCTTCCTGAGTAATCGACAGCTTTTCCATTAAGGTTTGATAAGCAAGTGCTTCCTCGATTGGATTTAGATCCTCTCTCTGCAAGTTTTCGAGAATCGCCATTTCCATCATTTGCTGATCGGATAGTTCCCGGACTACTGCAGGCACGGTTTCTAGTTTTGCATCCTTGGCTGCTCGAAACCGACGTTCACCAACAACAATTTCATAACCTTTAATACTTTTCCGAACAACTAAAGGCTGAAGGATACCATGTTCTTCAATTGAAGATCTTAATTCATCAATTGATTCCTGATCAAAGTTTTTTCTCGGCTGATACGGATTCGGACGTAATTCATTAAGACTAAGCTCTTGGATCACTTCTTCATTTTCATCTTCCAGATTGGAAAAGAAAGCGCCTAATCCTTTACCTAAACCTTTAGCCATTTGAAACCACCTCTTTCGCTAAATCCAAATATACTTCTGCACCTCTTGATTTTGCGTCGTAAGTAATAATTGGTTCACCATGGCTTGGAGCTTCACTCAGGCGAATGTTTCGCGGAATAATGGTTTTATAGACTTTATCCTGAAAATACTTTTTCACTTCTTCTATTACTTGTATGCCTAAATTTGTACGAGCATCAAGCATTGTTAACAAAACGCCTTCAATTTTGAGATCTTGATT
This sequence comes from uncultured Bacillus sp., assembly GCA_964484065.1. Classification (GTDB taxonomy): domain Bacteria; phylum Bacillota; class Bacilli; order Bacillales; family Cytobacillaceae; genus JAEVLT01. Next base: position 19,527 of record CAZAEW010000016.1, on the reverse strand, counting down.
TAAATGTTTTTGGACGAGTCTGACGGTGTTCAGCAGTTGACTTAAGCCTTCAAGGGCATAATATTCGCATTGAACTGGAATTAAAACAGCATCAGATGCGGTTAAAGCATTGATTGTCAGTAACCCCAATGATGGAGGACAGTCAATAATCAAATAATCATATTGATCTTTCACTTCCTCAAGTGCTCTTTTTAACCGTACTTCCCGTGAAATAGTTGGAACTAACTCAATTTCCGCTCCAGCTAACTGAATGGTTGCCGGAATCGCATATAAGTTTTCAATCGATGATGGCTTGATGACTTTGGCAGCTTCAACATCATCTACTAAAACATCATATATACATTGATTTACTTCCGCCTTCTCAATTCCAACCCCGCTTGTTGCATTTCCCTGCGGGTCGATATCAACTAATAAAACCCGTTTTCCGATGTATGCTAAGCAGGCACCTAGGTTGACAGCGGTTGTCGTTTTCCCGACGCCGCCTTTTTGATTCGCGATTGCAATAACCTTGCTCACGATGTCACCTACCTTTTTTTGTATTCCTATCTACTAAACTAGTAATAAGAGTTTGTAATTGGACAGCCATGTTATCTATTTTATCATGAATCTGATTTATTGTTATTTTTTTATTTAAAAATTCGACCTCTTTTTGGCAAAAAAAGTACATGAGTCTCAACCCTCAACCCATGTATGGAAATAAAACAAATAGGAGCAATACACTAACATAATAATGGCGGTGTAAGCGAAGCAAAATATCACTACTACAGAGTCAATAAATGTATATTTTACCCTTCACTTGGATAAAATGAATCACTTTTGCACAGCTCCGCTTCTTTTCCATAAAAAAAGAACCTTACACTTATTTTGAATCAGGGCAGGTTCTTTTCTTTTATTCTATAGAATTATGATTTTTTCTTTGGAATTCGAATCGTAAACTGATAAAAATCCTCGAATTCTTCTTCCTCCGAGGCAAGTTTGATGCCGCTGTCTGATACCATTGATAAAGATTGACGGATTGTATTAACGGCAATTCTCATGTCTTTGCTGAATGCCTTTCGCTTGGGCTTTGGCTTTTCTTGCTTTTGTTCTAGAAAACGAACAACTCGTTCTTCAGTTTGCTTGACATTGAGATTTTTTTCAATAATCTCCTCTAAAATTTTGAGCTGAATTTCCGGATCTTTTAGAGGAATTAGAGAACGGGCGTGACGCTCCGTAATGATTTTATTTAGCAAGGCATCTTGAACTTCCTGTGGTAATTTTAGGAGACGAAGTTTGTTGGCTACGGTAGATTGTCCTTTTCCGAGCCGCTGTGCCAATGCCTCTTGTGTTAAATTGTGAAGTTCCAAAAGTTTTCCATAAGCAATTGCCTCTTCAATTGGGGAAAGCTCTTCACGCTGGAGGTTTTCTATTAAAGCAACGGAAGCAGTTTCTGTATCCGTTAAATTTCGAATAATGGCCGGAACTAAATCCCAGCCCAGCTTTTTCATTGCTCTCCAACGCCGTTCACCGGCAATAATTTCATATTTTCCAGTTTCAAATTCCCTAAGGACAATTGGCTGAATAATTCCGTGAATATGAATGGTCCGTGATAATTCCTCAATTTTTGCTTCATCAAAAACTGTCCGAGGCTGAAAACGGTTTGGAACGATTTTCTCTATAGGTATTTTTTTTATTTCATCTTGATTATTGGTATTTTCTAAAGTTTCTAAGTCAACCTGCTGTTCCTTTTCGCCGAGGCCAAAAAAGCGTGTAATTGTATGCTTCATCCCCAACACCACCTTTACGAAACTCCCTATTACTAATTCTCTATAGAAATGACATGTTCCTGCCATCATAAAACGATTTTCAACAAATTAAACTGTCCCTATTCAATCGGCATTTTATTTGGTGTTCCCGGTTTGCGCGGGTACTTTTTTGGTGTTCCTTTAACCTTATTAATCAAAATAATATTTCGTTCACTTTCTTCGAGAGGCAATGTAAATGTATAGGAATTTTCCATTTTTCCGCCCAAAAGAGAGATTGCCCTTTTCCCGGCTTCCAGTTCTTCGCCGGCATGGGCAGCCTTCATTGCAATAAAGTATCCGCCCTGCTTGACGAGAGGAAGGCAAAGCTCAGTTAAGACCGACATTCTGGCTACCGCTCTCGCAGTGACTACATCAAAACTTTCCCGGTATTTTGGATTGTTTCCGAAAGTTTCAGCCCGGTCATGAATAAACTGAACACCTTCAAGCTTTAGAACGTTTGCTAAATGATTTAAAAAGGTGATTCGTTTATTTAAAGAATCAACAATTGTCAAATCAAGCGAAGGAAAAACAATCTTTAATGGTATACTTGGAAATCCTGCTCCGGCTCCAACGTCACAAAGAGAAAGGGGCTTTGAAAAATCAAAGTAGAAACCGGCAGTGATGGAATCATAAAAATGCTTTAAATAAACCTCCTGCTTCTCCGTAATCGCAGTTAAATTCATTTTTTCATTCCATTCAACCAAAGTTTGAAAATACAATTCAAATTGCTCTAATTGAAAGGGGGTAAGCTTAATCCCCTTTTCAGCAAGCATGGCTTCAAATTGTTCAGTATTCATCATTAGCATTCTTCCTCTATACGTGCAATTTTTCCTTGTTCCAAATAAACGAGCAGGATGGATATATCGGCAGGATTGACCCCAGAAATCCGTGATGCCTGGGCAATCGACAGCGGTTTAATTTTCTTTAATTTTTGCCGCGCTTCCGTTGCAATTCCTGTTATGGCATCATAATCAATGTTCACCGGAATCTTTTTATTTTCCATTTTCTTAAGACGATCTACCTGCTGCAATGATTTTTCAATATAGCCTTCATATTTAACTTGAATTTCAACTTGTTCCTTAACATCCTGATCCAGTTCTGAATCGCTCGGAGATAGGACTTCAATATGATCATATGTCATTTCTGGTCTTTTTAAAAGATCTGATGCGCGAATTCCATCTTTTAACTCACTGCCGCCTAGGCTGCGAATCAGCTCCTGAACCTGTTGAGCTGGTTTTAAAATGGTTGATTCAAGCCGTTTCTTTTCTGCTTCGACCGCATCTTTTTTTGCTAAAAATTTTTCATAGCGTTCTTCTGAAATTAAGCCAATTTTGCGGCCAATTTCCGTCAGTCTTAAATCAGCATTATCATGGCGGAGCAGCAACCGGTATTCTGCCCTTGATGTCAGAAGTCTGTACGGTTCATTTGTCCCTTTTGTCACTAAATCATCAATTAACACACCAATATAAGCTTCTGATCGGCTTAAAACAAGCTCCTCTTTGCCTAATGCATTTAGCCCGGCGTTAATTCCGGCAATAACTCCTTGTCCCGCTGCCTCCTCATAACCAGAGGTTCCATTGATTTGTCCGGCTGTGTACAAATTCTTGATGACCTTTGTTTCAAGTGTCGGCCAAAGCTGAGTTGGAACAATTGCGTCATATTCGATCGCATAACCCGACCGCATCATTTGGGCATTTTCAAGCCCTGAGATGGAAGAGAGGATCTGCTTTTGGACATCTTCAGGCATGCTGGTCGAAAGCCCCTGAACATAAACTTCCTCTGTATTTCTTCCCTCCGGTTCGAGGAAGATTTGATGGCGCGGTTTGTCATTAAAGCGAACCACTTTATCTTCAATGGAAGGACAGTAACGAGGACCTGTTCCTTTGATCATTCCGGAATACATTGGGGAACGATGAAGGTTGGAGTCAATAATATGATGTGTCTCCTCATTTGTATAAGTCAGCCAGCATGGAAGCTGATCTGTCTTGTATTCATTTGTTTCATATGAAAAGGCTCTGGGCACTTCATCACCAGGCTGGATTTCTGTTTTGCTGTAATCAATTGTATTGCTGTTTACCCTCGGAGGAGTCCCTGTTTTAAACCGGACTAGTTCAAATCCAAGTTCAGCCAGATGCTCCGACAGCTTAACCGATGGCTGCTGGTTATTCGGACCGCTTGAATATTTTAATTCCCCAATAATAACTTCGCCGCGCAGGTATGTGCCTGTTGTGATGACGACAGTATTAGAGCGGTAAATAGCGCCTGTTTTGGTGATAACCCCTTTGCAGGTTCCTTCATCAACAATCAACCGGTCAACCATTCCTTGAATTAATGTCATGTTTGGTTCATTTTCAATTGTCCGTTTCATTTCATGCTGGTAGGCAAATTTATCAGCCTGCGCCCGCAACGCTCTTACCGCAGGTCCCTTACCGGTATTGAGCATTCTCATTTGAATATAAGTTTTATCAATATTTCTGCCCATTTCCCCGCCAAGGGCATCAATTTCTCTTACCACAATTCCTTTTGCCGGACCGCCGACAGAAGGATTGCAAGGCATAAATGCAACCATATCAAGACTGATCGTAATCAGCAGCGTTTTGGCTCCAAGCCTTGCCGCCGCAAGTCCTGCTTCGCAGCCGGCATGGCCGGCACCAACGACAATAACATCGAATGTTCCTGCTTCGTAACCCATTTCTATCTTCCTTTACACATAAATTAATCTATTTTTAAGATCGGAGTTATTTTCCCAGGCAAAATTGTGAAAATAACTGATCAATCAGACTTTCATGAACGGAATCTCCGATTATCTCCCCTAGCAGTTCCCAAGTCCGTGTTAAATCAATTTGGACAATATCAATGGGAGTGCCCATTTCCACCCCTGCCATTGCATCTTCAATTGCCTGAAGGGCCTGGTGAATCAATGCAATATGGCGGGTATTTGAGACATACGTCAAATCAGCTGCCTCAATCGATCCCGCAAAAAATAACGATGCAATTTTTTCCTCAAGTTCGTCAATTCCGCGCTCTTCTAAAAGGGATGTTGTCACAAGTTTAAAATTTGCAGCTAACTCCCTAACCCTGTCCATATCGATTTTTTGCGGCAGATCAGTTTTATTTACAATGACAATGACATCCATTCCTTCAACCACTTTAAAAAGGTCTTCATCCTCAATTGTTAACGGTTCTGCATTATTTAAAACAAAGAGAATTAAATCAGCCTCTTTCAATACTTGGCGGGAACGTTCTACTCCAATTCGTTCGACAATATCCTCGGTTTCCCGGATTCCTGCCGTGTCTAAAAGTCTTAACGGAACCCCTCTGACATTGACAAACTCTTCAATGACATCGCGGGTCGTTCCGGGAATATCGGTTACAATTGCTTTATTCTCATGGACAAGACTATTTAATAGCGATGACTTTCCCACATTTGGACGTCCAATAATAGCTGTCGATAATCCTTCCCGCAAAATTTTCCCCTGAGTAGATGTTTGCAGGAGTTTCTTCAATTCAGTCCGGACAAGTGCTGCTTTCTCCTTTAACATGTGATGGGTCATTTCTTCGACATCATCATATTCTGGATAGTCAATGTTCACCTCAACATGGGCAATTGTTTCGAGTATTTCCTGACGGAGTTTGCGAATCAGCTTTGATAGGCGGCCTTCTATTTGCCCTAATGCTACATTCATGGCTCTGTCCGTTTTTGCTCTGATTAAATCCATGACTGCTTCCGCCTGTGATAGATCAATCCGTCCGTTCAAGAATGCCCGCTTTGTAAATTCGCCAGGCTCGGCTAATTTTGCTCCATTTTTTAAAACGAGCTGCAGTACGCGGTTAACAGAAACGATCCCGCCGTGACAATTAATTTCGACTACATCCTCTTTTGTAAAGGTCTTTGGCCCCCTCATAACGGATACCATTACTTCTTCGACGGTTTGTCCGTTTTCTGGATCGATTAAATGTCCATAGTGGATTGTATGTGATGCTGCATCCTGCAGTCTTTTTCCTTTAGTACCGTGATATATTTTATCTGCTATTTTTACTGCTTCTTCTCCACTCATCCTGACTATAGCAATTGCCCCTTCACCAGCCGGAGTTGAGATCGCTGCAACGGTATCAAAATCCAAGATTTTCACCTCACTCTAAAAAAATGATCTATATCCATCCATATCTTTTTTATTCCAAAATAATAGAATAGCATACTTATTCACAGGACAGTAGTCCATCTTTCATTTCACACCTATTTTATCCACAACCGTTAGATTCACCTCGTATTATTTTAACTTATCCACATGTGAATAACAACAAAACTACCATCACTCAGTATAAACAGCTTCTTTAAAAGCAAAAAAAAACATTATGCCTCACAAAAGGCATAATGTTTTTTGCTTAATGCTTATGATCTGCTGGGTGAAATAACGATAAATCGGTAAGGTTCTGACCCATCCGAGTAGGTTTTTACTCGTTTATTGTCAGCTAAAGCGGTATGAATAACTTTTCGCTCATATGAAGGCATTGGTTCAAGTGAAACACTTCTTCCGGTTTTAACTGCCTTTTGCGCTAAACGATGGGCAAGCTGAATGAGAGTTTCATTCCGCCTGTTGCGATAATCTTCCGCATCTAAAATAACGGTTAAATATTGGTCAGAGTAACGGTTCACCACAAGCTGTGTTAAATATTGAAGTGAATTAAGGGTTTGTCCCCTTTTTCCGATTAATAAGGCGATTTTTTCCCCGGTCAATAAAAAGTGAACATGCTTGCCCTCTTGTTTGATGTCAATCCCAATTTGGGCGCCCATTTTTTCACTGACCTGATTTAAAAAGGTTTTTGCTTCTTCAAGCGGATCCTCCATTTTAACAGTGACTTTTACAATGGCGGGACGCGATCCGAAAATCCCAAAAATCCCCTTTTTACCTTCATCAATAATGGAGATTTCTGTTTTATCTTTTGTTGTCTTTAATTGAGCTAAAGCTTGTGCTACTGCTTCTTCGACAGTTTGTCCTGTAGCAGTTACCTGTTTCACTTTTTCGCTCCTCCCGAACTGCCGGTAACTGATTCCTTCTTCAGATCCGGTCCTTTAATAAAGTAGGTTTGAACAATCATGAAAATATTACCAACTACCCAATATAAAGAAAGAGCTGCCGGAAAATTAAATGCAAAAACAACAATCATTATTGGCATCATCCAAGTCATCATTGCCATCTGCGGATTCTGATTTTCCGTTCCCGCCATCATCATTTTCTGTTGGATAAACGTTGTAATCCCCGCAATAATCGGAAGGATGTAATATGGATCCTTTACGCCAAGGTCAAACCATAAAAATGATCCCGTTTTCAATATTTGAGTCCTTGAAATGGCATGGTAAAATCCGATTAAGATTGGCATTTGAATTATTAATGGAAAACATCCGGCCATTGGGTTGACCCCATGCTTTTGAAATAGTGCCATTGTTTCCTGCTGCAATTTTTGCTGCGTTTTTTGATCCTTTGAGCTGTATTTTTCTTTTAACTTCTGCATCTCCGGCTGCAGCGCCTGCATCGCTTTTGAACTTTTCGTCTGCTTGATCATCAAAGGCAGAATAACTAAGCGGATAAGAATCGTTACGACAATAATCGACAATCCAAAGCTGCCGCCCATCAGATCAGCCACTTTTATAATCAGCCATGACAGCGGGTAAACAATGTAGTGATTCCAAATACCTGTACTTTCAGGAGTGATTGGCTGATTGATTTGGTTGCATCCAGCTAGCAGCAGGATTAACGAAAACATGCCAACCAGGGCAAAGATTTTTTTCTTCAAACGAAATTTCCTCCTAACATGATTATATAGAATTAATTAAATAGTTTTAAAAAATTTTATGTATATTTTAGCATTTTTTCGGAAGAAAAGCCTTTTTATATTGACATTTATGCTTATGTACCTATTTTTCTTTACCGGTTCCCGCATTGTCCTTTTTTAACACTTTTCCGACCTTCAAAACGTGAGTCAAACTTTTTTTCACCTCAAAAAAGTCCATTTCCGCCAGCGGTTTTCTGGCGATAATCACATAGTCGATTCCAGGAAGGATAAGATCTTTTAGTTCCAGGACAGATTGGCGGATGTATCTTTTAATTTGATTGCGCATGACGGCATTGCCGATCTTTTTGCTGACGGAAAGTCCAATTCGAAAAAAATCCTGGTCTTCTTTTTGCAGGACATAGACGACAAATTGGCGGTTGGCAAATGAACGGCCATTTTTAAATGCTTCTTGAAAATCTTTATTCTTTTTTATTCTAAATTGTTTTTTCATGGAAAAACACCTTCAGTTTTCATTATGACGCATATTTTTCCCAAATATCAATTGATTTATGGCAACTTCGCCGGATCTCACCATCCGTGAAAAGTTTTAAATCTTACATAGTCATTTATTAGAAAAAAGACCACTGAGATATTTCAGTGGTCTATGCTGATAATACTTTTCTTCCTTTACGGCGGCGGCGTGCTAACACCTTACGTCCGTTTGCTGAGCTCATCCGGCTTCGGAAACCGTGAACTTTACTGTGTTTTCTTTTATTTGGTTGATAAGTTCTTTTCATATATAACACCTCCCTGAGGAATAGCTGTTAAAGACAGTCTTATATATTATAAAGACCAAAGCTGGTAATTGTCAACTGTCCTCTGCATATTATAACGAATTGCCGCAGCTTTTTCTATTCAAAAGGTGCTGTTCAATTCGCTTGTTCATTTCCGCTCCAGATACTTGCCTTCCAAGAATGTTCCCATTCTGACCCGCTAAATACCCGTTTAACACCTTTTGTGGATAAAAAAATGACATTTTTCACTATCCACACATTTTATCGACAGCTTTTTCACAACCTAGGAAGCTGTGGACAAACTTTATACACACAATGTTACAGTTGTGGATAAAGTTTGAAAAGTCATTGCTTCCATTCACTAAATTTGATATTATATTTGTGTTTTCACTCTGGATAACTCATTTCAAGTAATGTTTTATCCACAAACTGTGGATAACATGTGGACAGTTATTCAGACGTCCTGAAAAAACTTGTCCACAACAAGTGGATATTGTCAAAACACCACTTTGTTTCCTTATTATATATTTACCCACAAACACAATTTCGTATAATTATAAATTTATAGCTTTTTTTGATTGAATAACCATGCATAAATGCCATAAAACTATATACGACTATTGTTTATGTTAACCAACACAGAGGAAAAAAATCTAATTTCAAAAAAAATTCTCAAAGATACATTTAAGATTTAAAAAAGGAGGGATAATAGTTGGAAAATATTGCGGATCTTTGGAGTGCTGCTTTGAACAATATAGAAAAAAAGATAAGCAAACCAAGTTTTGATACATGGTTAAAATCAACGAAGGCTCATTCTCTTAAAGGAAACTTGCTTGTCATCACCGCTCCAAATGAATTTGCCCGTGACTGGCTGGAAGAGCGTTATTCTCAATTAGTATCCGAGGTTTTATATGAAATTACCGGCGAGGAATTAACCGTTAAGTTTATCATCCCGCAGAATCAAAAAGAGGAAGAAGTAAATTTGCCTGTTCCTCCTAAAAAGGTAAAAAAAGACGATGACCACAGTGATTTCCCGCAAAATATGTTAATTCCAAAGTACACATTTGACACATTTGTTATTGGTTCAGGAAACCGCTTTGCCCATGCAGCATCGCTTGCGGTGGCCGAAGCACCGGCAAAAGCCTACAATCCTTTATTTATTTACGGCGGTGTTGGATTAGGAAAGACCCACTTAATGCACGCGATTGGCCATTACGTTTTGGAACACAATCCATCTGCAAAGGTTGTCTATCTTTCCTCGGAAAAATTTACAAATGAGTTCATTAATTCGATTCGTGATAATAAAGCGGAAAACTTCCGCAATAAGTACCGAAATGTAGATGTATTGCTAATTGATGATATTCAATTTTTAGCCGGAAAAGAATCAACCCAGGAAGAATTTTTCCATACTTTTAACAGCCTTCATGAGGATAATAAACAAATTGTTATTTCAAGCGACCGGACGCCGCGCGAGATTCCAACATTGGAGGACCGCTTGCGTTCCCGCTTTGAATGGGGATTGATCACTGATATTACCCCGCCGGATCTTGAAACGAGGATTGCGATTCTTCGTAAAAAAGCAAAAGCGGACGGCTTAGATATACCAAATGAAGTTATGCTTTATATCGCTAACCAGATTGATTCAAACATTCGTGAGCTTGAGGGAGCGTTAATTCGCGTTGTTGCCTACTCTTCGCTTATTAATAAAGATATAAATGCTGATCTTGCAGCTGAGGCATTAAAGGATATTATTCCAACTTCCAAGCCAAAAGTTATAACCATTCATGATATTCAAAGGGCTGTTGGAGAACAATTCAGCATTAAACTTGAAGATTTTAAAGCGAAGAAAAGAACAAAGTCCGTTGCCTTCCCAAGACAGATTGCCATGTATTTATCAAGGGAATTGACGGACTACTCATTGCCTAAAATTGGCGAGGAATTTGGAGGGCGGGATCATACAACCGTTATCCATGCACATGAAAAAATTTCGAAGCTGCTGCAGACTGATTCCCTGCTTCAGCAGCAAATTAAAGAGTTAAATGAATCATTAAAAGTGTAATTTGTTAATAACTCAGACTAGTTTATGCACAGTCTATCCACATGTGGATAGACTGTGTTTCCTTTAACTACTATTAGTTATCCACAAATCAACAGGCCCTACTAGTACTTCTACTATTTTTTTAAAACTTATTAGTATATGTTACTGCTAAAAAAATATGCACAAACGGAGGATCTCAAAATGAAATTTATTATCCAACGGGATTATTTGGTTCGAAGTGTTCAAGATGTTATGAAAGCTGTGACATCCAGAACAACGATCCCGATTCTTACTGGAATCAAAATATCAGTATCAAACGAAGGTGTAACATTAACAGGAAGCGACTCTGACATTTCGATTCAATCATTCATTCCAAAGGAAGAAGCCGGTGACGAAATTGTTGAAATAAAGGAAACCGGTTCAATCGTCCTGAATGCCCGATTTTTTAGTGAAATTGTAAAAAAATTACCGACAGATTTTGTTGAGATTGAGGTCTTAAATCATTTACAAACGAATATTCGCTCCGGAAAATCAGAATTTAATTTAAACGGTCTTGATGCAGAGGAATACCCTCACTTGCCGCAAGTGGAAGAAGATAATAAATTCCAAATTGCTGCAGACTTACTAAAAGCCATGATCCGCCAAACTGTTTTTGCAGTGTCCACCTCAGAAACACGGCCGGTGTTGACAGGTGTCAACTGGAAAGTTGAAAATACTGAATTGACCTGTATTGCAACAGACAGCCACCGTCTGGCTTTAAGACGGGCCAATATCGAGTCGGAAAACGGCGGAAATTATAATGTGGTTATTCCGGGAAAAAGTTTAAATGAATTAAGTAAAATACTCGATGATACAAATGAATTGATTGATATTATTATTACGGAAAACCAAGTTTTATTTAAAACAAAGCATTTGTTATTTTTCTCAAGATTATTAGAAGGAAGTTATCCTGATACATCCAGACTGATCCCGAGTGACAGTAAAACGGATGTCATTGTAAATACAAAAGATTTTCTCCATGCTATTGACCGTGCTTCCCTTCTCGCACGTGAAGGAAGAAATAACGTCGTCAAATTATCAACGATTGAAAACGATCATATTGAAATTTCCTCCAATACACCGGAAATTGGGAAAGTTGTCGAAGAAGTTCAGAGCGGGTCTATTGAAGGTGAAGAATTAAAAATTTCTTTTAGTGCCAAGTTTATGATGGATGCCCTAAAGGCACTGGAAGGTACTGACATCAAAATTAACTTTACGGGAGCGATGCGTCCGTTTGTAATCCGTCCTCTTGAGGACGAAACAACACTTCAGTTGATTCTACCTGTTAGAACTTATTAAAAAACCAGGCTGCCCGAAATGGCAGCTTGTTTTGCTTTTCCTGAAATTTTTTTTGTAACAATGGAAATTATTTAGTACAATAAAATTTTAGAGACCATTTTAGAAATGAGTGAAAATGATGCCAATAGAAATAAAAGTGGAAACTGATTTTATTACACTGGGGCAATTTCTTAAACTGGCTGATGTCATCCAGACAGGCGGAATGGCAAAATGGTTTTTAAGTGAACATGACGTTTTTATCAATGAAGAACAAGACCAAAGAAGAGGAAGAAAGCTTTATCACGGTGATAAGGTAAAGATTCCGGGCTTTGGTGAATTTATCATTGTACAGGTTACGAAGAATGCATATTGAGCAATTATCATTAAATAATTATCGAAATTATAAGGAATTAAACATCTCTTTTGAAAATAAAGTGAATGTTATTTTAGGTGAGAATGCTCAAGGGAAAACAAATGTGATGGAATCCATCTATGTTTTGGCCATGGCTAAATCCCATCGGACATCGAATGATAAAGAACTTATTCGCTGGGACGCGGATTATGCTAAAATAGAAGGGAGAATCCAAAAACAATACGGGCCTTTGCCGATGCAGCTGATTATTTCAAAAAAGGGAAAAAAAGCAAAGTGCAATCATATAGAGCAGCAAAAATTAAGTCAATATGTCGGGAACATGAATGTTGTCATGTTTGCACCGGAAGATCTTCATCTCGTAAAAGGAAGCCCTCAAGTGAGACGCCGATTTATTGATATGGAAATTGGCCAAGTGTCCCCTATTTATTTACATGATATGAGCCAATATCAAAAAATACTTCACCAGCGAAATCATTATTTAAAAATGCTGCAAATGAAAAAGCAAACCGATCTTGCGGTACTGGAGATATTGACGGAACAGTTTATTCAAATGGCTGTCAAAATTGTTAAAAGACGATTTGAATTTTTGCGCTTGCTTGAAAACTGGGCACAGCCAATCCATAAAGGCATTTCAAGGGGATTGGAGACATTAAGAATTGATTATAAACCATCGGCAGATGTATTAGAATCCCAGGAATTGTCGAAAATGGTAGTGTCTTTTGAGGAAAAATTCAGTAAGGTGAAATCCAGAGAAATTGAGCGCGGAACAACCATGTTTGGTCCGCATCGGGATGATTTACAGTTTTTTGTTAATGATCGAGATGTACAGACATTTGGCTCACAAGGTCAGCAGCGGACAACTGCCTTGTCCGTTAAACTTGCCGAAATTGAATTGATTTATTCCGAAATGAAAGAGTACCCTATTCTGTTGCTTGATGATGTTTTATCAGAATTGGACGATTACCGGCAATCCCACTTGCTTAATACGATTCAAGGAAAGGTACAAACCTTTGTAACAACAACTAGTGTTGATGGAATTGATCATCAAACATTAAAAGATGCTTCCACCTTTGAAGTAACGTCTGGGATGATTAATAAAGTTAATTGAGGTGAATCCATGTATATTCATATTGGGGAAGATGCTAATGTTAAGTTGAAGGATATTATTGCGATCTTGGATAAAGAGAGCGGCAGTTCTTCGCCATTAGTAAAAGAGTTTTTAAAGCATAAAGAAGGATGCTTAATTAACTTAGCAAAAAAATCATTTAAGTCGATTGTGATTACTACCGACCGGATTTATTTGTCCCCTTTTGCTTCAGGAACGTTAAAAAAGCGCTCAAATTCCATGAATATACAAGATTTTTAATAGAAATTCGGAAGCAGCCCAGAGAATTCTTCAAGTCTAAATATTTATACTTTCTTAATTCACTATACAAACGATTATTTCTGTAAAGAGAGTGCAGGTGAACCTAATTGACAATGGAACAAAAAGAGTTTCAAGAACAAGCATATGATGCCAATCAAATACAGGTACTCGAAGGCTTGGAGGCAGTCAGGAAGCGTCCGGGTATGTATATCGGATCTACGAGCGGAAAAGGACTCCATCATCTGGTTTGGGAAATCGTTGATAACAGTATTGATGAGGCCTTAGCCGGGTACTGCGATAAAATAAGGGTCATTATTGAAAAGGATAACAGTATCACCGTTAAAGATAACGGCCGCGGTATCCCTGTCGGTATTCAAGAAAAAATGGGAAGACCGGCTGTCGAAGTAATCATGACTGTTCTCCATGCCGGAGGAAAATTTGGCGGCGGCGGATACAAGGTTTCCGGCGGTCTTCATGGTGTAGGTGCTTCGGTTGTTAATGCCTTGTCAAAAGAGCTGGAGGTTTACGTTCATAGAGATGGGAATATTTATTATCAAAAATATGAACGCGGCGTTCCAGTGGAAGACCTAAAAGTTGTCGGCACCACAGACTATACCGGCACCACCACCCATTTTGTACCGGATGGGGAAATTTTTACAGAAACTCTCGAATTTGAGTATGATACACTCGCAACTCGGATTCGTGAACTTGCTTTTTTAAATAAAGGCATCAATATTTCGATTGAAGATAAGCGGGTTGAAAATAAACAAAATGAATACCACTACGAGGGCGGTATCAAATCCTATGTTGAACATTTAAATCGGACAAAAGAAGTGATTCATGATGAACCGATTTATTTAGAGGGTGAACGGGATGGCATCTCATTAGAAGTAGCTCTTCAATATAACGAAGGTTATACGGAAAGTATTTATTCCTTTGCTAATAATATTCACACTTACGAGGGCGGAACTCATGAATCAGGCTTTAAGGCGGCTTTAACAAGAGTAATTAATGATTATGCCAGAAAAAATGGGATTATTAAAGAAAATGAGACCAATCTTTCCGGTGAAGATGTTCGTGAAGGACTAACTGCCATTATTTCTGTAAAACATCCGGATCCCCAATTTGAAGGTCAAACCAAAACAAAGTTAGGGAACTCTGAGGTAAGAACAATAACGGATACAGTATTCTCCAATCATTTTGAAAAGTTTTTAATGGAAAACCCCGTAGTGGCCAAAAAGATTGTGGAGAAAGGACTAATGGCCGCACGGGCCAGAATGGCTGCCAAAAAGGCAAGAGAATTAACGCGCAGAAAAAGTGCCTTGGAGGTTTCAAGTTTACCTGGAAAGTTAGCAGACTGTTCTTCGAAAGATCCTTCCGAAAGTGAAATATATATCGTTGAGGGGGACTCGGCAGGCGGTTCAGCTAAGCAGGGACGTGACCGTCACTTCCAGGCCATTTTACCGCTGAGAGGGAAAATTCTTAACGTTGAAAAAGCACGTTTAGATAGGATTCTCTCCAATAATGAAGTTAGAGCCATGATTACAGCTATTGGAACTGGGATCGGTGAGGATTTTGATATTTCGAAAGCGCGTTATCATAAAGTAGTTATTATGACAGATGCAGACGTAGATGGAGCTCATATCCGAACACTCCTCTTAACCTTTTTCTATCGCTATATGAGAAAGATTTTAGAGGCGGGTTATGTTTATATTGCCCAGCCGCCGCTTTATAAAGTGCAACAAGGAAAACGGATTGAGTATGCCTATAATGACAAGGAACTGGACCGGATTTTTAAAGAACTTCCGAGTCAGCCAAAGCCGAATATTCAGCGCTATAAAGGTTTAGGTGAAATGAATCCGGAGCAATTATGGGAAACGACGATGGATCCATCGACCAGAACAATGCTTCAGGTTAATCTTGAAGATGCGATTGAAGCAGATGAAACATTCGAAATGTTAATGGGCGACAAAGTTGAGCCGCGCCGAAACTTCATTGAAGAAAACGCTAAGTATGTAAAAAATCTTGATATATAGAAAAAGGAAGTTGCTCTCTTTTGATAGCAGGCGATGCCTCTTACTTGCTAAAAGCGGGCAAATTTCAAAGATTAAGGGTAGAGGGAGGACCACTATCCTCCTTTTTCTTTTTAGCTAAACCAAACAATTGATAATCCAGGCTACTACCATCTAAAAAGGAGGTAAAAAATATGGCTGAAACTCCGGAATCTCATATTAAAGAAATCAATATTAGTCAGGAAATGAAGTCCTCTTTTCTTGATTATGCGATGAGTGTTATTGTTTCCCGGGCCCTTCCAGATGTACGGGACGGGCTAAAACCTGTGCATCGCCGTATTCTTTATGCTATGCATGATCTTGGAATTCATGCGGACAAACCATATAAAAAATCTGCTCGTATCGTTGGTGATGTAATCGGTAAGTATCATCCCCATGGTGATTCTGCAGTCTATGAAACAATGGTCCGTATGGCGCAGGATTTTAACTATCGCTATATGCTTGTGGACGGTCATGGCAATTTTGGATCCGTTGATGGCGATTCTGCTGCCGCAATGCGTTACACAGAATCAAGAATGTCCAAAATTTCAATGGAATTATTAAGAGATATTAACAAAGATACAATTGATTATCAGGATAACTACGATGGTGAGGAAAAGGAACCGGTTGTCCTGCCATCGAGATTTCCAAACCTCTTAGTTAATGGGACAACAGGAATTGCAGTAGGTATGGCAACAAATATTCCTCCTCATCAGCTTGGTGAGGTTATTGATGGAGTATTAGCTGTAAGCCATGATCCTGAGATAACAATTCAAGAATTAATGGAGGTCATCCCCGGCCCCGATTTCCCAACTGGCGGACAAATCATTGGACGGAGCGGGATTCGCAAAGCCTATGAAACGGGCAGAGGGTCGATAACCCTTAGAGCAAAGGTCGAAATTGAACAAAAGGCAAATGGCAAAGAGGTTATCATTGTTAATGAGATCCCCTACCAAGTAAATAAAGCAAAATTAATTGAAAAAATTGCAGAATTAGCCCGCGACAAAAAAATTGAAGGAATTACAGATCTTCGGGATGAATCCGACCGCCGGGGGATGCGCATCGTTATTGAGGTGCGAAAGGATGCCAATGCAAATGTTCTCCTAAATAATTTGTATAAACAAACGGCCCTGCAAACCAGCTTTGGAATTAACACATTAGCTCTCGTAGACGGACATCCGCGGATTTTAAATCTTAAGCAATGCTTAGTTTATTATTTAGATCATCAAAAAGTGATTATTCGCCGAAGAACAGAATTTGAACTGCGTAAAGCTGAAGCTCGTGCACATATTTTAGAGGGCTTGCGCGTTGCTCTTGATCACCTTGATGAAGTCATTAATTTAATCCGTAATTCTCAGACAACGGACATAGCACGAGAAGGATTAATGACTACGTTTAATCTGAGTGAGAAACAAGCACAGGCTATTCTGGATATGCGCTTGCAAAGGTTAACAGGTTTAGAAAGAGAAAAAATTGAGGAAGAATATCAAAATTTAGTCAAGTTAATCGCTGAATTAAAGGCTATCTTGGCAGATGAGGAAAAAGTTCTTGAAATCATCCGTGAGGAGCTTCTTGAGATTAAAGAGCGCTTCAATGATAAGCGCAGGACGGAAATCGTTTCCGGCGGAATTGAAAATATTGAAGACGAGGATCTTATTCCAAGGGAGAATATTGTCATTACGTTAACTCACAATGGCTATATTAAACGGCTGCCTGTCTCAACCTATCGTTCGCAAAAACGAGGCGGACGCGGAATTCAAGGAATGGGAACTCATGATGATGACTTTGTGGAACACCTAATCACAACATCCACCCATGACACCATTCTCTTCTTCTCAAATAAGGGAAAAGTATACCGTCTAAAAGGTTATGAAATTCCGGAATTCAGCCGTACAGCAAAAGGAATCCCAATTATTAACCTGTTGGAAATTGATAAAGGTGAATGGGTCAATGCAATTATTCCAGTAGAGGAGTTTGTGGACGACTGGTTCTTGTTCTTTACAACAAAGCAAGGGATTTCCAAGCGTTCTCCGCTTTCATCCTTTGCCAATATCCGTAACAACGGTCTAATTGCTTTAAATCTCCGCGAAGATGATGAACTCATTTCCGTCCGTTTAACTGATGGAGAAAAGGAGATCATCATTGCTACGAAGGATGGAATGCTGATCCGCTTCCCGGAAACAGACGTGCGTTCAATGGGAAGAACGGCTACCGGCGTTAAGGGAATTACATTGGATCCGAGCGATGAAGTAATTGGAATGGAAGTCCTTGAAGAAAATAATGATATTTTGATTGTGACCAGCAACGGATATGGAAAGCGGACACCGGCATCTGAATACCGAATCCAGGGCAGAGGCGGTAAAGGAATCAAAACTTGTCATATTACCGATAAAAATGGTGTATTAGTCGCTATGAAAGCTGTTACCGGTGAAGAGGATCTCATGCTGATAACGACCGGCGGAGTTCTGATCCGTTTCGCGGTTGAGGGTATATCATCAATGGGGCGAAATACAATTGGAGTTAAATTAATCAGCTTAAAAGATGAAAATGAATATGTAGCTACTGTGGCGAAGGTTGAAAAGGAAGAAGAGGCTTCTGAAGAAGCTTTTGAAGAAGCTCCGGAAACTGCAGAAAGCAACGAAGAAGAGTCAAACGAATAAACTGGAAATTTTTTAAGAGGAGCACAGCCGTGTTCCTCTTTTTTTGGTAAAATAGACCTATAGTGAACAAATACGAAAATTGAGGTGTGATCTTTGCGTATTAAACTCTTTGAAATAAAAGAAGGCTGCATCCTTTCCGAGGATATATTCAGCAAGACTAACCGCCCCATTATTCCGAAAAAAACGGTCATTACCCATTTGCATATTGATGTTTTAAAAGCCTTTTTGATACAAGAGGTAGAAATAGAAAGTACACTTGTTAATGGTGAGCCCTTTTATGACAATGATCCTGAGGTTGATGAAAAAGCTTTAGGTTTTGCTGACCTTTTTTTGAGGTCCGTTTATAAATTCAAAAAAGAATTTCAAAATTGGCAGGCCGGATTGCCGGTTAATATCAGTAAAATAAGAGGTTTATTAATTCCTCTCCTTGAAAAACTGGAGAATGCCCCGCAGGAGCTTTTTGATATACACCGTTATTCCTCAAAGGAAACCTATATTTATCAACATCCAGTTGCGGTTGGTCTGATCTGCGGGTTTATTGGCAAAAAAATGTCTTTAGAAAAAGGAGAATGGCTGCAGGCTGCTTTAGCCGGATGTTTGGCTGACTGCGGGATGGCAAAGATTAATCCTACTATTCTTCGCAAAAAATCCTCCCTTACTATCTATGAATACAGGGAAGTAAAAAAACATCCTATTTTCAGCTATAAAATGGTCCGGGATATTTCCATTTTGCGGGAGAATGTCAAAACTTCCATCCTGGAACATCACGAGAGATTGGATGGAAGCGGGTATCCATTAGGTGAAAAAGAAAGTGGAATTCCTCAGTATGCAAAAATGATTGCTGTTGCTGATATCTACCACGCGATGACTTCGGAAAGGTTATATCGGAGCAAACAGTCCCCTTACAAGGTATTAGAGATGATTCTTGAGGATTGCTTTGGAAAATTTGATATTAATATCATTAAAGTACTTACTTCTGCCATGATCAATTATTCTACAGGTGATAAAATTCGCCTTTCTAATGGGAAAGTTGCAGAGGTTTTGTTTGTTGATGATAAAATGCCGATAAGACCGCTAATCCGTTTAATTGACACAGGAGAAATTATCGAGCTATCCAGAAACCGTCAGATCTATATTGAATCGCTTCTATCCTCATAGACTACTTGAGTGACTATTAAAAAATTGTTGAAAAAATATAGACATGCTGGTATAATCAATAAGTCGACAAATTCTTATTTGTTATTTTTTATTTAACAAATAAAAAAAGTGTTGACGTGAGGATTTAAAAATGGTATATTATTAAAGTCGCTTCTAAGCGACACTCGATCTTTGAAAACTAAACAAACAAAAACGTCAACAATAAAAACAT
>CAZAEW010000015.1:36650-66898 GCA_964484065.1 uncultured Bacillus sp. | reverse complement strand
CCTATAAAACCTGTCTTTGTTAGATTAATAAATCTTGCTTGCGGTAATTTGGATAGAAAATAGTAGTCCATCTTTTCCCATAGTTTATTACGTTCTTTTATCCAGTCTACATTAGAGAAAGTTTGGATTTTATTCTTGGAATCCAAATATTTTTCCGCATAACGGACTGAATTTAATATCACTCTTTCTGGCGGAATAATCTCCGTTAATTTATTGATGAAAATATCCGCGGCTTTTTTCCATAATTCAAAATACCGCTCATCATCATCATGGAGGATATACTCCAGCTGATCTTGGTGATTTTTTAAGAAATTTGTTTTAGCAAGCATAAAAGTTAAGGTTACGATTTGGTTTTCATTAATTTTTACAAGGTTATGAGTTGCGTCTATATCTAAATCTAAAATAAAGTAATCAGGAACTGAGTTTTTTAAATCCTCAAAAAAGGTTTTACTAAAATCCCTTTTAACAAAAGGAATATAAGATTCTTCTAAGTTCCCCAAATCATTATCGCTAATCATTGTGGGTTCAGATGTAATACTGATTAAAGAAGAATGAAATTGGGTAAATGCCAGCTTATAAAGTTTTTTATATTGAGGATTGAAATATGGCATTGAATTAAAAGGATTCCTGCTGTAGCAAGTACCTAAAATTGAAATTTTAACAGCATTATCCTTAATGATATTATCATCAGCCACATAAAGGGCTGGGTTATTTGCCCCTGTTATATATGGCTTAATTCTTTTAGGAGCTTTATTCGAATTAAAAAGATAATACCCGTAATTTTTACTTTTATAGTTTGCTACCATCTTTACCGGATAGTCTACTATTCTGCCCTTATCTCCACGTACACCAATAAATAGATCCCACACATTTCCTGCGTATGCTTTTTCAAATGGAAAAACCTCCTCAAGAGAAAAATTTCCGGTAAAAATTTTTCCTGTAATATTCAAAGGAACCGATTTTTCAACAAAATAATCGGTTGTATTTCCAATAGGGTTACGCTGTTTTAGAATACAAGTGACAGCTTTAAAATGATCAGAATTGACTTCATCATCTGAATTTAAAACAATTCCTTCAATCTTTAGTTTGCCTAATTCTTCATCGAACAGAATATCACTTAAATAAGGGATAATATTCCGTCTTTTCATAAACAACGAAAGGGCATTTTCACCATTCTTGTATGGCTTCATAATGATTAAGTCATTTATTTCACTCTTGAAATATTTGAATTGATGATCGAAATTTGGACTTACCATTATTTTTTGTTCCATTATGCAGTTGTCACTTTTCAGGATAAGATATATATCAAAAATGGTCTCATTACTGTCAAAAGGTTTCAAATCCTGTGCTAATGGTATGTCAAATTTTAAATTTCCTTTTTCTAAATCACAAGGATTTATACAATCAAATTCTTGGAGTAAGTTTCGGCTTCTTTCTTTAATTCCAATCCTTACCAAATATGTACCCAAATCCATGTTTTCTATATCTGACTTCAGCTCGCCTTTAAAAATACCCTCTTCATATTGAAGGCTCCGTGCTTGAACATTCACTTCAACGTAACAAATATAAAAAGCTAATGTATTATGCTTTGTTTTATAAGGTTTTGCTTTATATAAATGTTTGTTTTTCGAAAAAAAGTATCGGAAATTTTCCTGTTCAA
This sequence comes from uncultured Bacillus sp., assembly GCA_964484065.1. GTDB lineage: Bacteria > Bacillota > Bacilli > Bacillales > Cytobacillaceae > JAEVLT01. Next base: position 65,238 of record CAZAEW010000015.1, on the reverse strand, counting down.
CTTTACATTGGTATTGTTCTGTTTCCGTTTCAAGCACTAAATACCATACGCTATTATTTGATATACTTTTTGAAAGTAAAACATCATCCAGGTTAAATTCGACTGTAGCTAATAGCTGATGTCCGCTTTGTTCACTTGCATGAATTGGTATTTTTTTTGGAGGCGCGTACCTTGGTACATCATGATTTATTAAATAAAAGCTGCTTTTTTTGGAGTCCTTGGGAAGTTGAAGAAGCATACTAACTTGCCCAGTTTGTTCGTTATAATGAAATTGAGAAACATTTAAAGCCTTCATTAAAAAAAATAACTCCTTCTACATTATTTTAGATTTTCGATAGCTTGAAATATACGTTTACTATTATTGCAATCTTTGAAAGCGAAAAAGCTATTCGATTTCTTTAAATACTGTTCTTTTATTTTGAACTGGCGGTCAATAGCTTCAGCCATTTTTTCCACCAATGAATCCTCCTCTGTAACTACCTCTCCAAATTCAGAATAGCTCACTTGTTTTACGGGACCATGATGGTTATTAAATGGGTCAAATTGATATAAAAGAACAGGCTTTTCCATATAAAGAAAATCAGCCATAACGGAAGAATAATCCGTAATTAATAAGGCACTTTCTTTCAGTAATTCTGACACAATCGCATCCTTTTTTGTGAGAAATTGAATATTGGGATGTTCATAGACAAATTCCTCCATAAACTGCTGCATTTGATTATGAATATAAAATTTCACTTCAATCTTTTCTTTTTCAATTAGTTTTAAAAATTGAGGATTCCGAACTAAATTGTAATACCGATTAAAATACTCAGACATTAGAAATTCGCTTTGATTCAGCCTAAATAGGGAACGCCTCCATGTAGGCATAATCAAAATTTGCCTTTTTATGTTTAAATCATGCAGATTGTCGAAACGGCTTAAACCTGTAACTGCTATTTTTTCCTCTTCATAACCTAAAGTTGTCTTAATTATTTCCTTTTCCGCAATTGAACTGGCAACGAATAATTGTTGGTTATATGTTTTTTGATTTAAGTAAGGGGCAATGTTGTGAATAATTACCCCATGCTGAAGAGTTATTTGCTTTTTTTTCTTAATAGCATTGTTAAATAATTCTTCAAACCTTAATTTTCCTTCCGGATAGGAGGTTTCCTCAAAAACCCATGCACTAATGTATTTTTTTGCAATTAACAAATAGATCCAATGCTTCAGACTGGAGTGATAAATGACATTGCCCAGTTGTTTAACTTTTGCGATATGCGGAGAATCCTTTTTAATCAGATAATATATTTTCTTGTTTGGGTACTTTTCCCTGCAGTATTTAAAAAAGTTGTATCCGTTATCCTCTGCTTGGTCGGGCCGTTCACTTATGATCCAAACTTCCCTTCCAATAAACATAAGATTTACTAGGGTGCTCAGTATTCGAAGTCCCCATTTCACTGCATTGCTTTTAATCTTTTTTCTCCACAAAACACTTCTTCTCAAAGGTGCTGTAATTTTCCATGATAAAGACTCTTCGATTGGGAACGTCTTTATCTGTTCTTCTAATTCTTTTGTAGTTTTGAGCCAATAACGTTTTCCGCGTAATAGACGGATATAATAAAGGGATTCCATAAACAGCCCTTCCCGAACCATTTTGGCAAAAGGAATGTATCCTTGTAAATTCCATCTCATTAATAAAGGATCATCAACATCTAATAATAACTCTCTTAAAACAGTTAAGATGGATTCCTGTTTGGCAAACGGGAGGAAATCAATAAAATTGCGATTGTCAATTAATTTAAATAGTTTTTCTGTCAAGGCTTTCTTAAATAAAATTTTTATTTTTCCCCGTTCAATCGGGTCCTTAGAATATAATAAATGATTGATAATTTCATCTTCAGCAATGATGGTCTCGATTGACTGTTTACTTGTTTGCTTATAGCTAACTTTATTGATTGTTTTAAAAGTCAGCCCTCGGATAAAAAGTTCAAAATGAAGTTCAGCCAACATCGCCTGGTTAACTTTCTTAATATCAAAAAAAGGAAATGAATTCAGTAAATTTTTCTTAATAATCTTTAAAGATATTATTTCATCGAGATCTGCCTCAAAAATATTAATATTATCGTTTATTCGCGGGGTTCCTTCTTCTCTAAGCTGAAAAAAATCATATTTTTCTTTAGAGGCAATCTCAGAGAAAATTACTTCAAAAAAATCCTTGCTAAAGACAGTTTCCTTGTCTAGGAACATGATATATTCTGAATTTATTTCATCTAAATTTAACTCACCTATACTAATAATCCGGCCATTTATTTGATTTTGAATGGACATACTTCCTGCTGTGTCTACGAAAAAAATTTGAAGTTCTTCTGTTTCCGGAAAATTAATCTTAGTTTCCTTAAGCTCCGGACAACTCTCTGATAAAATAATTACGCTCAAACTCATTTTAGATTCAGCTCCTTCCATTTTTAATTGCTGCCTGAATACATAAACTAATTTCACACGAACTCAGGAAAGTGTTCAGTAATTGCTCTATATATACGTTCACTATTTTTATGATCCATGTATTTAAAGAATTGATTTCGCTTTTTTGAAAACTCCTGCTTTTCATGAAAATCGCTATTGGCATACCCCGCTAATAATTGTATTAACGTTTTATGATCCATCGTTTGATCACCAAATAGTTCTTTAGGAAATTCCAAGTAGCTGCCTTGATGGTTGAGATACTCATCACGATCAAATTGGTAGAAGATAACAGGCTTTTTCAAATAATACATATCCCATGCAACACTTGAATAATCCGTTATCATTAGTGAGGCATTCATTATTTCTTTTTGCAATGAGCTTTTCCCATAACTTAATATTTCGATGTCGTTGTTAATCAATTCAAATAAATGTAAATATCGCACAAATTTAGGATGTAAATAAAACGTCACAGATAAATGATATTTCTTAATTAGAGCTTTCAATTCCGTAGAGGTTAATAGCTCTAAATATTTACGATAATAAGCAGTATCCTTAAATTCAGTATCTGAAATGTCATCCATCCAAGCTCTCCACGATGGCATAATTAATACTTTATTTTTTATTGCTGTATTAAATAAGTGATCCCAACGGGATAATCCTGTAACCTCAATTTCATTCTCCTGATAACCGAAGTTTGAAAAAATGATTTGTTTTTCAAACTCTGATGATGCAATAAACAAATCAGTTCTATTGTTACCCTTTTTATGGAAAATTTTATCTATTCTTTTTAATCCCATTACACCGTGCTGTAAGAAGATATGTTTTTTACGGTTTAATATTCTCCTCAGCAATCCATTTTGAATTCTAATATCATAGATATGACCCTTTGATTCAGACGAGACTAATAGGGAAGCTGCAAAAAAATAAACCATATATTTAAAACTCATAAATAAAAGTAATTTATCTTCCATTCCCTCCAGATTTTGAACATCCGGAGATTTTTCCTTCATTACATAATAATAATTTTTGTGTTTTTCATGCTCATAACAGTAACGAAAGAAGGTAAAGCCATTGTCTTGTGCGGAAGAAGCATCCTTTTCAAATCCAAGCCATATTTTTTTAGACATCCAATATGGTATAAATAGAAGATAAATGACAAATGCAAAAAACCATTTCCATCTATAAGAACTATTTTCAAAGAACATTCTCTTCTTGTAAGTAAATGAAAATGAACCATAAGAGGTTACATAGGGATACAAGTAATAGTCTTGCTTTATATGTATTGGCTTACAATAAGGAAAAGCTGTCATTATAAGCTTCATTTTATAGCTTGGCACTTTCACCCGAACCAAATTCTGTTCATGATCAATCGATAATTCAATATATATATCCCAATAAAATGGCTTCCAGGTTATTTTGGCCGTTTCTATTTCAAAAAAGATAGACTGGTATTTTCCGCGTTTTGCAATTTTGACCGGAAAATAGTGACTTTCATTTCCTAAGCTATTGCGATGGATCAATACTAAGCTTTCTATCTTTCCTTTATCATCCTCAAATTCTGCCAATCTTATCTTTCCAGTAATCAACTTTTTTCTAATATTTAAATTAACTAAACTTGCCGCCACACTTTTTATGCGATCCGCCATACAAAACAATCCAATCTAGAACGTTTTAAGAAAAACCCCTTTATTGAATGATCCTCATTTACTTGATCAATTTGATATGTTCATTCTTCGCTTAGGAAAATCTTATTCTTGCCAATTTTCTTTGTAGCTTTTTCCTTTTTTTGTTCCACAACCGCAATGGCCTTGTGATTTTCCATGACTTACTTTCCAAAAAAGCAGTTTGCCTATTATAGAGCTTGAGTAAATCGTTACCTTCCTTATACCAATACTTTCGGGAAATATGCATTTCTGTATATTCCATTGCCAAGTCTAAAAATCCCTTGCTTAGCAAGCTAACAATTGGTAATTCTAATTTAAAGTACTTGTGTACTAGCTCTGTATTATACTCAGAAACAACATCACTAATTTCTTCGAAGAGGTTCCTTTTTTGTGAATAAGAAAACGAATTAAAAGCAGGATCAATTAGTTTCCAAAAAATTGACCTTAAGACATTTATTTGAAATACCTCATATTGCTTTTCTGTAAGCAAAGGTTTAATAATGGCAGCTGCCTTACAATCATTAAGAATGGTGGGCTCCATATCCTGCTGAGTCATTGATAAGTTGTTTTCATCGTCACGAGTTCTGTATAAATACACCGTTTCCGGGATGTAGCTGAATTTCTTTGCTAAGGTAAATAACATCATATCGTAATATTTATCTTCCCCATTTCTCATCCCTTCAACAAAGCTTAATTTATTTCTTTTAAGGAAATCTGATTTAACTAGTTTAAGATGAACAGATGTCTTTACCTGCAGAAAGAATGGTACTTCCTCAATAGAAACGTTATAATAACTTTTCTTCATTAAGTAATCACGAAAAGTTATGTGAAACCAAGTTTTCCCTTGCGGGTCACTGTCCTTGAAACTTTCCATAGTACCCATTACAAAATCCGAGTTACACCTTTCCGCCACAGAATATAGCTTTTCATATGCATCAATTGGGACTAAGTCATCTGGATCTAAAAAAATGGTATATTTTCCGGTAATCATACCAATTCCAATGTTTCGCGGTTTCCCTGGTGCCCCACAGTTTTCCGGTAAATCAATAACTCTCACATTTGTGTATTTCCGTGCGAAATCTTGAAGAATTGGTAATGTTCCATCTGTCGAACAGTCATTTACCATTATTATTTCTAAATGGTCAAAACCAATTGTTTGTTCGAGTAATGATTGAAATGTTGCATGAATATATTTTTCAACATTATAAATTGGCAATATTACTGAGATAAATGGTTGGTTCATTATTGTTACCACCTTTTACAAACAGGATTCAGGTTCTAAATTTAATAACTTGTTAGGTTATATGTAATCCACAAATCGTTTTCTAAATTTAACATGCAAGGACGAGCCTGCTAGAAGCAAACCTAGTACAAGACACCAAAAATAAAGAGTGTAATTATGGTGAACTGCAAAATACCAGTCCTTCCCTAGCAAGGAAGAACGATATCCTTCCACGATATAATAAATAGGATTTAGCTTTAAAATGTACACAACTGATGTTGGCAGCTTTTCAGTCGACCATAAAATGGGTGTAATAAACATTAAGCCACGTACAACTGACTGCACAATATTCTGAATATCACGAATAATGGTAGATAAGGTTGAAGTTACCAGTGAGATTGAACTCATTAATAATAGATTCGCAATAATAAAGTATGGGAACTGCAAAAGATAAAGTGACGGATAGTAGCCATATACTGCAAGGACAATCATGACAAGTCCTACAAGGATCGCATGGGAATAAAACTTGGAGGCAATGACATATGTTGGAATAACACTCATTGGAAAATTCATTTTTGAAACAACATTTAATCTGGAATAAATGGACTTAGAACCTTGCGTAATGACCTGAGAGATAAAGAACCAGGGACATATTCCTGCAAGCATCCACGGAAGAAATTCCACGCCCTCTACAGACTTCCCGCCTCTAATCCCAAAGCCAAAGACAAACCAATAGATTCCAATTAGGATCATTGGATTTAAGACTTCCCAGAGAATCCCTAAGTAATTACCATTATTTCCGCTCTTTAATTCAAAAAAGGATAACCGGATAATCAAATAAAAATTGGAAACATTTTCTTTTATAACTTGAAATAATGCTTTCATTTTGCGGTCCTTTCTCTAAACACACTTTTTACCACCCTCTCAGCGGAAATGCCGTTCTCAAGATGGCAGAACTTCCTATGAAAGTTGAGGTAAGAATCTATAAAAGCAGATTCTGAGGATTCCAACTGCTTAATTGCGTCGATCAAATCCCCTGTTGACTTCACCAACGGCCCGGGTGCTTCTTTTTCAAAATCAAAATAAAATCCTCGTAATTGATCCCGATAGCTTTCAATATCATATGTATAAAAGATGATTGGACGTTTCAGGCACATATAATCGAAAAAAACCGACGAATAATCGGTAATTAGAAGATCACTAATTAAATATAATTCACGAATATCATGATGATTCGATGCGTCATATACAAACCCGGAATAATCCGACACATCCAACTGATTCGCAATCAAATAGTGCATTCTGAGGAGAAGAACATAATCCTCTCCAAGCTCTTTTTGCAGCTGTTTCAAATCCATTTTGATCGTAAATTTATATCGTCCTTTAGAAAAATATTCATCATCACGCCACGTAGGTGCATACAAAATGACCTTTTTATTTAACGGGATTCCCATTATCCTCTTGATGCTGTTAATCCTGTCCTTATTATTTTGGTTAATAAGAAAGTCATTTCGCGGATATCCTGTCTCAAGGATTTTATTTTGATAGTGAAAGGCTTTTTGAAAAATTCCAGTTGAATAGGAATTAGGAGAAATTAAAAAATCCCAGTTCCTAGCTTCTTTATAAAAGTTCTCTTTATAGATCTCGGTATTCGTCCCCGGCATATGAACTTCTTCTATATCAGCCGCCAGCTTTTTTAAGGGTGTTCCGTGCCATGTCTGCAGATAAACAGTATGTTTTGGTTTTCGAATCCAGTTAGGCATTCTGCTGTTAGTCACCCAATATTCAGCTCTCGGAACCAAGAATAGCCACTTCAGAGAAAAACGGTATACAAAAGGGAGATCCAAACCTTCAAATCTTTGTTTATAGTTCTTATCTACACTCCAAAGTAATTGAAATTCCGGATGATGCTCGGACAAGTATTCATATATGGCCCTAGGGTTACAGCTGTACTGTTTTCCTAAAAAACTTTCAAAAATGACCAGCTTTTTTTTTACTGGCAAAAACCCCATCATATTAAACAAAAATTGGTAGAATCGCACTAATGAAGTTTTCAATATTGCATTAAAAAAGTTACTCAATTTAAGTCCCCCCTTAAAAGTCTTGCTGCATTCCTCAGGAGAAACCCTCTGATAACTGGTTTAAAATGTAAACCGCAAGGCTTTTGGAAGATTGCCCTTTCGAATATTCATTCCACTTGTTCGAGAATTCACAAACCCGTTCTAAATCAAACTCATTTTTTAAAATCAACTGAATGATATCCTCTGTTTGGAATACCACAGGACCGGGAACCTCATTCATGTAGCCATCAATGATTCCCCTTTCCGCTTGGTAATGTTGGAGATCATATGGAAAGAAGATCATTGGCTTATTCAGCAAGGCAAATTCAAACGGTATCGATGAATAGTCTGTTATTAAAAAATCAGCTATCACCAAAAGTTCATTGATTCCTGAATAGGAAGAAACATCAAAAACAAAACCGGGATATAAATCTTGATAATGGAATGCTGCTTTCACTGCAGGATGCAATTTAATCAATAATATATAGCCAGAACCCAATTTCTGATGCATTTTCTCAATATCAAGTTGAATTTGATAATTTTTCAGTTGGCTGTCTCGAAATGTTGGGGCGTAGAGAATCAGCTTTTTCTCTTTCATCCCGGGAAATTTCAATTCGTATTCCGATATGATCGTTTGGTGAAATTCTGTTTGATAGAAAAAATCAGTTCTCGGAATTCCAGTCCTCAATATATTTTCCGGCTTTATATGAAATGCCTCCTTAAATACATGGACCATTCCCTCTGAGCCAACTACAACTTTATCGAATTTGCCATACACACGTCTGAATCTTCGATTAGCCGCTTTGCCCCTATACAAAGTGGACTTATCTTGCAGCCCAAAATGTTTTAAAGTCCCGGCAGCGTGCCATATTTGGATACATTCAACATTTTTCCGAAACTTGATAACGGATAAAAATGCATAATAATTATCAATGACAACACATTTGGATGTAGACAGATGATAAATGGATTTACACCAGTAAAGAAAACGAAAAATTTGGAATGGAATAATGCTGGTGTCCGGCAATTTTCTTTTAAATTCCTTATAAAGAGTTCGCTTACTGCATAAAATGATGATTTTCATCTGAGACTTTTGACTTGCCAATTCCCTGTGCAAAAAGAGGGCATTCTCTGCAAACGACGCAATGATGACAATCTTGTTTTTTTGAGGCAGTAACCCGTATAGATTGAACAAGATTCGAAATAGCTGCAGATAAGCGGATATGAATAGCTCTTTAAGCATTTAACAAAGAAGATAAATCCGTTTTAATCGTTGTCGTTGAGACACCAAGAGTTCTGGGCAGATACACCACTTGACAATATTCCTTCAGGAAATCAAAATGCCCTTTCCAGTCATCCCCCATGACAAAAATATCAATCTCTTGATCTATTACATCCTTTATCTTTTGGTCCCAGCCTTTTTCCGGTATGACTTTATCGACAAATCGAATCGATTCAAGCATAATTTTTCTATTTTCATAGCTATAATAGGATCTCTTTTTTTTAATGGCATTAAATTCATCCGTTGATAAAGCTACTGTGAGATGATCTCCTAATTCCCTGGCTCTTTTTAAAAGATTGATGTGCCCCCAATGCAACAAATCAAAAGTTCCGTAGGTTAGTACCTTTTTCACAATTCTTCACCCTTATTCCAAAATTACCATTTGATAGGTTTACAAACCCTTTACAAAACATTTACAATTATATAATAAAATTGTAAAATAATATACAATTCTGGAAATAATAATCAAATATACTTAATTGTTTCCAGTAAATTGTTAAAATTAGGTTATAAAGTCCTGATTTCCTATGTGTATTAAATCCTATTTCCAATTTTTTATTATTATTCTTTAAAAATTAACTAGTCCTCTTGATTTGAATATTCAAATTTATAGGAATTTTAGGCGGACACCTTGCGGTTTTTTAACACAATAGGACTTATGGACCTTTTAACTTTTTAGGAGTGCAATCAAAATGCTCAATTTTAAAGAAGTGCTGGGGTACGATTTTGTAAGTAATAGTATGGATGAACTAGGAAATGAACTAGAGCACCGACTGATAAATGAAATTAAAACATTCATTGTAACGGCGAATCCGGAGATTCTTACATACGCCCACGCACACCCCTCTTATAAAATGATCCTAAAAAAGGCCAATTATGTGATCCCTGATGGAGTCGGAATCATTTTAGCTTCTAAAATATTAGAAAATCCTCTTCAAGGCAGGCTGGCAGGCTTTGATCTCATGGAAAGGCTTTTGCAGATCGCGAATAAGAGAAAGTTACGAATCTATTTACTTGGCACTAAGCCAAATATCATCGAGTTTGCAGCTGCCAATATACAAAAAAAATATCCTTTTATTAAACTTGCAGGTTTCCATCATGGTTATTTTAGTAAGGACGACGACAGTATTGTCGAGGAAATAAAAAAGAAAAATCCGGATATTGTGTTTGTAGGACTCGGTTTTCCTAAACAGGAAAAATGGATATCAAAAAATCTTCCTCATCTGCAGAAGGGTGTCTTTATTGGTGTAGGCGGGAGCCTAAATGTCTGGGCAGGAGTGGAAAAGCGGGCCCCAAAGATTTGGCGTACTCTTAACATTGAGTGGCTTTACCGCGCCATTAAGCAGCCGGCAAGAGTCAAAAGGCTCGCAGCTATTCCGATTTTCTTAAGGCGGGTCATTCAACTAAAATTTCGGATCCTTCTTCACGTTAGGGGAAAGCAAAACTAAGTTAAGTATCATTTTTATAAAAGAAAAAACATGCAGAAAATGAAAGAGGAAATCTCATAGATTTACCAAATTTGAGATTTCCTTTTTTTATACCTGAAACTTAACAAACCCATTGAAGAATATCCCAGAAATGTTATTTGAATCACTGATTCGCTTTCCAATAAATGCCTTAGAAAATTATTCAAAAATATTATATTTTATCATTTCGTGTTCCTAAATTTGTGGTAAATTTATAGTAAAGGTCTGCCATTTTTTTATAATTATAGGAGGAAGTTGAATGAGTGACTTACAAACAAGACTTGGGGGCGGATTAAATAAAATCCAGGATTCCCTGCAGCAAGGAAAACAAAAGCTGCAAACGGCACAAGAAATCAGCCAATATAAAAAGGAGATCCAAGAACTCTCAGAATCGAGAAGCGATCTCCTCTTAAAATTAGGAGAGGATGCCTATCGAAAAATCCGCACAGGCGAGCTTCAAGACAATCAGCTTCGTGAATATTTTCTTACTATTGCGGAATTGGATCGAAAAATCTTTAGGTTTCAAAATGCATTGGAAGACCTGAGCCAAAAAACGGCAACCCAAACCTGCTCACAATGCGGTGCTGTAATCGAAAACGGAGATAAGTTTTGCGGTTCCTGCGGATCTCCGCAAGAGGATAAAACAGTGCAAAGCGATCCATCTCAAATGGCCGTATGCCCTGCTTGTGAAGAACAGATTCCTGCAACAGCAAATTTCTGCCCTTGCTGTGGAAGCCGCCAGGTTTTATAGGAGGGGAAAGAAATGTATTGTAAAAGCTGTGGTACCGAAAATCCATCAACGGCCAACTACTGTGTGAATGATGGCGCCCCTTTAAAAAGCATCCCGCTAAAATATCGGGGAAAAGAAAGAAATACGGCGTTTTGTTCAAGCTGCGGCGCAAAGGCACCTTCCTTGGCAAACTATTGTCAAAACTGCGGTGAAAGCTTAATTCAATACAGCCGCGAAAAAACCTTCGCTCCCAAACTTACCGGCACGTTTGCTGCTCCTTCAGCTTCCGGAACGAGTTCTGCTAAACTGCCTGCCTTTCGGCTTGAGTACATAAAAAAAGCAATCTTACCGGCACTGTTAGCGATTCTTGTCGTCTTTGTATTCTCTTTTGCGATGATGAAATCATCAGAAAAAGCATACAATGATATGTTAAACTATGCATTAAAAAATTCAGATTACAATTTGAGTGATTTAGGTCCGGAAGCGAATGACCTTCTAAAAGCGGGAAAATTCTTCGGAATCAGCGACCTTCTTATGACTTGCAACCTGCAAAACCCTGATATTGCTTTTAAAGCAGGCGGCGCAGTAAGTATGATCAGCGGCAGTGTTAACGCGGATGCCTTAATTAAAAATGGTTTTCTCATTTATTTGTTCATTCCGTTTATTGGACTTCTGGCAGCAGGCATCTTATCAGGGCGCCTTAACCAAAGAAGAAGTTTTTCTGAGCGCTTCTATGATGCTGCAGGAATTGCCCTTCTTTATTCCATCTTTTTTACCATCGTCTCGTTTTTCGCTGGATATTCGTTCCATACCAGTGTAGATGCCGGGATCGGAAATTTTACACTTGATATTAATACCAACTATTCAGCAATAAAAACTTTCTTTATGACTTTACTGTTTGGATTTTTATTCAGCGGTCTTGGAATCTTATTTTCTATTAATTTTAAAAAAGCTACCGGACATCTCGAAGAATGGCTTCCTTCCGGCCGTGCCATTAACCAGGCTATTATCGTACCTTTTGTCGGTTCATTTGTCCTTTTTATCGGTTTTTTCATCTATTTAACTAGTAAATTTTCAGAGTTTAAAGAAGATATAGGAGCTAGTCTTCTGGGCTCCGCATATGCTGATATGCTTGATAAGACAACAGGAGCAATTGCTACTTTATCTGTTCAGTTAGCAAGCTACGTTTGGAACCTGCTCCATTTTGCACCGCTGACTTTCGCATTGGATGCGGAAACTATTGCGGATAAGGGCTCCATTTCTTACGGTATTTTTTCCGGCTTAAAAGGAACAGGAGGTGCACAGGAATCAGTTTCATACATGCAGATGGCGTTATCAAGTACGGATCTTGAAATGTATTTAAAATTTGGACTGATCATTCCTATTGCTTTATTTATTTGGACTGGCTTCCGGATTGCCAAACAGCCAGGTTTAATCAAAAATCTTGTTATTTTTAGTGTGGTTTACGCCCTTATTATGTCCGGGGTTGCCGCTATTTCAGACATCGGATTTAACTTTGGCGGAAGCGGAGTCGGCGATATTCCGAAAATGACCATGAGTCTTGGCTTTGGTCCAATGCTTACCTTTTTTAGCAGCCTGATTTTTTCTTTCGTATTTGCTTATCTGGGTTCCTGGATTCCAAAGCTGAAAGCTAACCAATAAGGAGAATGAAAAATGGAAGTATGTCAAAATTGCGGAGAACCGGTTCAGCCGCAGCAAGCCTTTTGTAAAAATTGCGGTGCGAAAATCATTCAGCAACAAGAACCTAGTTCGAGTCCTGTCACCAGGACTAGCCCAGTACCAAGTTTAGGACCGAGTTTAACTAAAAAAGAGGGAACAGATGCTGCACCTGAGTTAGGAGCAGGAGTAAGTCAAAATAATGGTCAGAGTTCTAACCCGATTACCAGTGGACAAACAAGAAGCGGTACTGTTAAAAATGCTGCCATTTCAACTCCTATGAAGATTGCCATCGTCGCAGCTGTTGTGCTTGTAATTGCTCTGTTTGGTGCACATACCTATCTGTCGAATGCATTTAAACCAGAGAAAACCATTGCGCAATTCCAACAAGCGGTTAAAACGAAAGACTACAGCACGTTAAGAAAAATTTTGGTGCAAAACGGAAACAAGCTTGATCTTTCCGATAAGGATTTAGCTGCCTATGTCACCTTTTTAACGAACGATAAAAATATCAATTTGATCGTCGATGATTTGAAAAAGAACGCTGCTGATATCAATGCCTATAAAAAGGCAGTCCCCGTCGCAGATGATAGCAGCAACAATCTGTTGATGCTAGAAAAAGGATCCAAATTGCTGGGAATCTATCAGCAATATGTGATTAACGTTTATCCTTTTACCATTAAAGCGGAAACAAATGCCGACAATACCGATATTTATTTTAATGGCAAGAAAGCAAAAACTATTAAAAGCAGCAAGGACACCGTTACAGTCGGGAAATATCTGCCGGGAGATTATTCCCTTAAAGCAGTTTTTAAAAATGAATATTTATCCCTAAATGCACAAAAGAAGGTAGATTTTACCGAAGCCGAAAATAATATGGTGACAACAAAAGTAAATTTAAAAGGGCATTTTGTTTCGATTTATTCCAATGGGGACGGTGCTGAAATTTACGCAAACGGCAAAAACACCGGTAAAAAAGTCGGGGATGTTGATACATTCGGCCCTGTGCCAATTGATGGCTCGGTTGAGTTATATGCTGTATTAAATCGGGACGGCGGTCCGATTAAAAGTGCACCGGTGAAAATTACCGGTGACGGCGAAGTCTATTTGGAATTCAAGGAAATTGCGGATGAACAAAGACAAGCTGCTGCGAAGCAGGCTGCCCATGATGCTTTAAATCAATACGGCAGTTCCTATGATACCCCTCAACAAAAAATGGAATCGTTTATGAGGGACTATTTATCTGAATCTGTTTATGCCATCAATGCGCGGGATTTCGCTTTGGTTGAATCGTATCTTGACCCGAATGGAAAACAATATAACGAATCGAAAAATTATATCGGTTATCTTGCTTCAAAAGGCATTACAGAGGATTTCTATGACTTAACCATCTTAAATGTCGATAGTACGGATACCGGTTACCAAGTGAAGACGAGAGAAGAATATGAGATTTATTACGAAGACGGTACTTCAAAGTATAAAACCTTTGAATCAGTCTACAGCCTTGTAGGTGATGAATCCGGCTTAAAAGTCTCGACTCTCGACAGCACTAAAGAGATTTCTTCGTCAGATACAAGTGAAGACTATTAAAATGATTTATCCAGCCAGCCTTTTGCTTAGGCTGGTTTTTTTATGAACAAATGGCGTCAACGGATTCATAATGTTCATTTCCATATAAAATAAAGATAAGTAAGGAGGGGATGCGATGAAGCTTGCGATTTATCTTATTTTTATTGTTTTATATGCAGGGGTGACGTTCTTCGGGCTGGGTCCGGTGTTATTGGCGGATGGTTCGGCTCAGGAAAGAATTTTAACATCTCTTGTTGTCATACTCATCTATATCGTGCTTACGGCTATTTTTATTTTTTGGAAAAAAAGAAAATAAATTTGCAAAAAATCCAGCTCCCGTCTCTTTGGGATGCTGGATTTTCTTTTTTTAATAGGCACCGCGGATATGCTGATGAACTTCTGCTTGATAAAAATCGCTTAACTTCGCTAACTCTTCTGCTGAAAACGCTGGCACTCTTAATGCGCCAAGATTGTCTTCGACTTGTTTGACGTTTTTGAAACCAGGAATGACACAGGAAATGGCTTCATGGGCGAGGATCCATTTGAGAGCTGCCCGGCTCATGCTTTCTCTGCCTTCGGCAATCCATCTTACTTTTTCGCCTAGTTCAACGCCTTTTGTAAACTCAAGGCCTGCAAATGTTTCACCGACGTTGAATTGCTGGCCGTCACGGTTGAAGCTGCGGTGGTCGGTTGACTCAAACTGAGTATTTTTTGAAAACTTCCCTGTTAACAAGCCGCTTGCCAGAGGGACGCGGGCTAAGATGCCGACACCTTTTTCCTGCGCGGTTGGAAACAGTTCAGCGACCGGTTTTTGGCGGAAGATATTAAAAATCACTTGGAGGGCGCGCACATTCGGATTTTGCATTGCTATGAGCCCTTCCTCAACGGTTTCGACACTGACGCCGTAGTAACGAATTTTTCCTTCCTGCTGGAGCTTGTCAAGAACTTCAAAAACACGTCCGTCCTTGATGATTTCCAGCGGTGGACAATGGATTTGATAAAGATCGATGCGTTCTCTCTCCAGCCGCTTTAGGCTGTTTTCGCAATAAGCGCGGACCGTTTTTTCCGAATAGGTTTCCGGGTCATAAATGTCGCCGGCCCGGCAAAACTTCGTTGCAATATGAATTTCGTCTTCTTTCCCTTTTGTTACTTTTGCTAAGAGCTGCTCACTGTGGCCGTCACCATAGACATCAGCTGTATCGAAGAAATTGACGCCCGCCTCCATCGCGCGCTCAAGTGCTCGGATGGACTCTTCATCATTTGTTTTTCCCCAGCTGCCGCCGATTGCCCATGTCCCAAAACTAATTTCGCTTACCTTTAAGTCGGTATTCCCTAGATTGCGGTAATTCATCAATATTCCCTCCTCTTCCATTTCACTAATCTTTTCATTTCCAGATTTTATTTGGATATTTCGCATATTTATTTGGATGTTCGATACTTTTATTTGGATGTTTGGACCTTTTATTTGGATCTTTTCAGCATTTATTTGGATTGCTCCATTTTATTTGGATGTTTCATACGTTTATTTGGATGTTTAGCCGATATATTTGGATCTTTCCAACACTTATTTGGATCCCAGCATAATATTTCACCGATCTCTTTGTGTGCCCACTAAACTAACTCACTAAATAACAGGGTAGACTCCCTTCGGAATCTACCCTGTACAATCATCTTATTAAGATGCTTTATTTTTATTCCAAATATCAAAGGCTACGGCTGCTAGAAGAACGAGGCCTTTGATGGCTTGCTGCCAGTCAATACCTAGACCAAGGATGGACATACCGTTGTTCATGATACCCATTACGAGACCGCCGATAATCGCACCGCCAATTGTACCGATACCGCCGTATGCAGAAGCACCGCCGATGAAGCAGGCTGCGATGGCATCAAGCTCGAAGTTGTTACCGGCTTTTGGAGTTGCCGCATTCAGACGGGCAGCAAACACTAGACCGGAAAGAGCAGCTAAAACGCCCATGTTGATAAAGGCCATGAATGTAACTTGTTTCGTTTTAATACCAGATAAAAGTGCTGCTTTTTCGTTACCGCCGATTGCGTAAACGTGACGGCCAATAATGGTCTTTTTCGAAACAAATGTATAGATCACGACAAGCGCGAACAGGATTATTAAGATATTAGGAATACCATCATAAGTTGCAAGAATATACGTAAATACGTTGATAATCGCAATCATGGCGACAATTTTTCCAATAAATAATCCTTGTGAAGAAACCTGGAAACCATATTTCAACTGAGTTCTGCGGGTTCTTAAATCATTGATAATGTATATGACTGAGAAAATAGCGCCAATTACGATTGTAAAGATATGCAGACCGTTTCCGTGAAAAATATCTGGAATGAAGCCAGATGAAATGCTTTGGAATGATTCCGGATACGGAGCAATGGATGCACCCTGTAAAACAAGCATGGTCAAACCGCGGAACAGCAGCATCCCTGCTAGCGTTACAATGAAGGCCGGGATTCTTACATAAGCAACCCAGAAACCTTGCCAAGCACCGATCACAGCTCCAAGAAGCAGCGAAAGAACAACAGCTAAGAAAACGTTCATGTGATGGTTAATAATCAAAATTCCTGAAATCGCACCGACAAAGGCAGCGACAGAACCAACCGACAAATCGATATGTCCGAGAATAATGATTAATACCATCCCGACTGCTAAAACAAGAATATAACTGTTTTGCAGAATTAAGTTTGTAATATTAAGCGGTCGTAATAAAATCCCATCTGTTAGAAATTGGAATAGAACGGCAATTAACACTAACGCAACAAACATGCCGTATTGGCGCATATTAGCTTGAATTAGTTTGGTTACAGCATTTCCTTTTTTGCCCGATTCCCGAGGCTGCTCTTTGATTGCATCTGTTTGGGTACTCACTATTTTTCACCTCTGCCCTTAGTCATAAACTTCATCAGATTTTCTTGTGTTGCATCAGATTTTCGTACCTCTCCCGTTATTCTGCCTTCACTCATGACATAAATCCGGTCACAGATTCCCAGCAGCTCCGGAAGTTCAGAAGAAATAACCAA
Source organism: uncultured Bacillus sp. (assembly GCA_964484065.1). GTDB lineage: Bacteria > Bacillota > Bacilli > Bacillales > Cytobacillaceae > JAEVLT01. The sequence continues at coordinate 48,078 of CAZAEW010000015.1, read as the reverse complement.
GACTCCTTTTCCTTGATCAGCAAGCTGATTAATGATTGTGTAAATTTCATATTTTGCACCGACATCGATTCCCCTTGTCGGTTCATCCATCATCAGGATATCCGGCTGCGTCATAATCCATTTACTTAATACTACTTTTTGCTGATTACCGCCGCTCAAGTTCCCGGTTAACTGAGTAATGCTCGGCGTTTTGATATTCATGGCTTTTCGGTAATTCTCCGCTTCAATGACTTCCTGATTTTGGTTTACTACACTCGCTTTCGAGACTCTCTTCAAGCTTGCCATTGAGATGTTGGATTTAATATCGTCAATTAAGTTTAGTCCATAATGTTTACGATCTTCCGTTACATAAGCAAGACCATGTTTAATTGCAGATGATATGTTTTTCAAATGTATTTCAGTGCCATTTTTGTAGAGATGGCCGCTTATTTTCTTTCCATATGATCGTCCGAATATGCTCATTGCAAGCTCTGTACGGCCTGCCCCCATTAAACCGGCGATCCCGACAATTTCTCCTTGTTTAATGTTTACGTTTACATTATCAAGCACTTTTTTATCGTTGTGCAGAGGATGGTAGACATTCCAGTCCTTCACCTCAAAAATAACTTCACCTATTTTCGGTGTCCGCTCAGGGTAGCGATTCGTTAAGTCCCTGCCAACCATGCCTTTAATAATCCGGTCTTCCGAGATGTTTCCATTTGTTACTTCTATTGTTTCAATTGTTTGTCCGTCACGCAGAATCGTGATGGAATCTGCTACTTTTGCAATCTCATTTAATTTATGAGAGATAATGATCGAGGTAATCCCTTGCTTTTTAAACTCCAGCATTAGATTTAATAAGTTTTCACTGTCATCTTCGTTTAAAGCTGCTGTTGGCTCATCGAGAATGAGAAGCTTTACTTCCTTCGATAATGCCTTGGCGATTTCAACGAGCTGCTGCTTACCTACTCCAATGTTTGTAATTAACGTATTTGGATCTTCCGATAAACCAACCTTATTCAATAGGTCTCTCGTTTTTAAAACCGTTTCATTCCAGTTGATGATTCCGCGTGTTGCTTGTTCATTTCCTAAAAAGATATTTTCCGCAATGGACAAATCTGGAATTAGCGCTAATTCTTGGTGAATGATAACAATCCCTAAGCTTTCACTGCCGCGAATATCTTTAAATTCACAAACATTTCCGTTATAAAGAATATCTCCTTCGTAGGTTCCGTGCGGATAAACTCCGCTTAAAACCTTCATCAATGTTGATTTCCCGGCACCGTTTTCACCACATAAGGCGTGGATTTCTCCTTGTTTCACTTGCAAATTTACATTGCTCAGTGCTTTTACGCCCGGGAATTCTTTTGTGATATTTTTCATTTCCAAAATTGTCGCTGCCATTCTTTCACCACGCCCTCACAATGTAATAAATGATTTAGTGACTGCCAAAGCAGCCACTAAATCATTTACTTTATTCTCTTGCAGTCTACTTGCTAAGTTGAGCTTCTGTGTAATATCCGCCGTCTACTAATACTTCTTTGTAGTTGGTTTTATCAACAGAAACCGGTTGTAATAGATAAGAAGGAACAACTTTTACACCATTGTCATATGTTTTTGTATCGTTAACAGGTACTTTCTTGCCTGCCAATTCAGCATTTACCATTGTTACAGTTTGTTTTGCAAGTGCACGAGTATCCTTGTAAACAGTTTGAGTTTGCTCGCCAGCAATGATTGATTTGACAGAAGCTAACTCAGCATCTTGTCCAGTGATAATCGGAAGCGGTTTGGAAGCTGATCCGTAACCTACACCTTTTAAAGAAGACAAGATTCCGATGGAAATACCATCATATGGAGACAATACAGCATCTACGCGTTTGTCAGTATAGTGAGCACTTAAAATGTTATCCATACGGGATTGTGCAGTTGCACCGTCCCAGCGAAGTGTTGCAACTTGGTCAAATTTAGTTTGTCCGCTTTGTACAACTAATTTTCCAGATTTAATATAAGGATTTAAAACAGACATTGCACCATTAAAGAAGAAAGTAGCGTTGTTATCGTCTGGAGAACCAGCGAATAATTCAATATTGAATGGTCCTTTTCCATCTTTCAGACCTAATTTATCTTCGATATAAGAGCCTTGCAGAACACCAACTTTGAAGTTATCAAATGTTGCATAGTAATCTACATATTTACTTTTCTTAATTAAACGGTCATAAGCAATAACCTTGATTTTTTGTTTGTGGGCTTCATCAAGGACTTTTGATAATGCTTCACCATCGATAGATCCAATTACTAGAACATTTACACCTTTAGTAATCATGTTCTCAATTTGAGAAACTTGGTTTTCTACAACGTCTTCAGCATACTGAAGATCCACTTTGTAACCTTGTTTTTCAAATTCCTGCTTCATGTAGTTACCATCTTTGATCCAGCGCTCTGATGACTTAGTAGGCATTGCGATACCAACGTATCCTTTGGTTTTTCCGCCGCTGCTGCTGCCGCTGCTGCCGCAAGCTGCCAGGGAAAATACGATGACAACAAGCATTAAAATGGATAAAAACTTCTTCATTGTGAACCCCTTTCTTACTCCTCTTTTTTTATCTCAATACCAGTTGGTATAGAGTCCTGGAAAAGATCTTTAGAAAGCTTCGGTGTTTCGATTTAAGAATGCGCTTTCATTCCCCCTAAAAAAATATATTTTTTTAGTAAACCAAAACTATTGTACGTACAACAACTTCGTAGAGACTTACATTTTTGTAGGTATTCTCGGCTGTTCATCTATAAGTCTATCGATTTATTGTACGTACAACCATTATAAATCAAAGCGTTTACATAGGCAATAATTAAAATATTAAAATCATATTATAATTTTGTCGAAAAATCGAAAGAACGGTATATAGTGTGTTTTTTACTATTTTTTTACTTAAATTTTATTAATACTTTTTAATTAGTAAATATATTTAAAAACAGCTTTTTCGGATTACCAGCTTGGTTGAAATACAAATTTTCTTAGCAATTTTTCTTCCGGATATCCGTTCGAGAAGTGTGTCTACTGCCGTCTCCCCCATTATTTCCGTGTAAACTTTGACGGTACTTAATGATGGGTAGACATATTTGGATACACTTATGTCATTCACTCCGATAATATTTACCCGATCAGGGACGGAAATGTTCGCCTCTAATAAAGCCCGAAGGCATCCAATCGCGATCGAATCATTACCTGCTAAAAACGCTGTCGGCAGATTTTCACCGTGTTCCTTAATCGCTTTTTTCATTAGGCTGTAGCCGTCATCAATGGAAAATGCGCCAATGTACATGTATCTTTCATTGAAAAGGCCGCTTTCCTTCATATATTGCTTATAGGCAGCTTCTCTTGGGTCCTCAATTTGTGATGATTTGTCTTTGAACCCTTCTCTGCCGCCAATGTAGCCGATGGAGGAGTGTCCTCTAGCCTGGAAGTATTCAAGCACCTTTTGAGCAGCCCTTCCAAAGTCGGTAACGATCGAATCAAATCGTTCTTCGTCAGGAGCGGAGTCTACAAACACAATATTTTTTGAGATCGTCAGCATTTCTTTTATTTGCCGGTCGCTGAATTTACCGATTGCAATAATCCCTTTAATGTCGTCATCTTTCAAAGCCTCAATACTGTTTTGAAAGTAGGTGCCGAGTTGAATATCGTGCTGTTGGCAGCGCTTTTGCGCACCAAGGCGGATCGATAAGTAATAGAGATCCTCCAATTCTTCCTGCTCGGTATACCAGTGAAGCAGAGCAATTTTTGATGATGGTTCCGATTTTCGCTGCACCTTTTTTTTATAAGAAAGTTCCTCAGCCGCTTCAAAAATTTTCTTTTTTGTGTCGTCACTTACGGAAAGGGTGCTGTCATAATTGAGTACCCGCGAAACGGTTGCGATTGATACGCCGGCTAGTTTGGCAATATCCTTAATAGTTGCCATCTTTGGTCACCTCCTAATGGGTTAATGGAATTTTTTTGATTCGTGGAATGCGGCTCATCCTGTTTATTACGTCAAGTTCACAACTTATTGCGTCAAGTTCACAACTTATTACGTCAAGTTCACAATTATTCACGCGGTTGTCACAATCTGTTCGCTCTTCGGCCCGTGACGATTTCCTTTTTACCCCAAAAACTTAATGAATCGTTCGAACCCGTTTCGGCCGTCAGCATCCCGTTTAAAGACGCCGGCATCCTTTAAAACCCGCAAAAACTTTTTGCCGACTTCTTCTTGAACAATCCTGTTAGCATTTTCTTCATTTGCTATACCTTGATAAGCCCTTTTCAGCCCCTCAGCCCAATCCCGGTGGTAATCCGCCACCTGAACCGATTCGCCAAGGAGATACTTTTCTACTTCTGCAAGCTCATCCTTCAAGCGCGCGGGCAGAACAGCCAGCCCCATAACTTCAATCAAACCGATATTTTCCTTTTTAATATGATGAACATCTTGATGTGGATGAAAAATCCCCAAAGGGTGCTCATCCGTCGTCCGGTTGTTGCGAAGCACCAAATCCAAAACAAACCATTCACCGGTTTTCCGGGCAATTGGCGTTATCGTGTTATGCGGAATTCCGTCCGTTGCCGCCAAAATTCCAACTGTTTCATCACTGTAATTTTTCCATTTCTCCAATATGTGTGAAGCCGCTTCAGCCAGAACAGGTATCTCATTGCAACGAAGCTGGATGACCGACATTGGCCATTTGACAACTGAACACTCGACCGCAGGATATCCGCTCATTCTAAAAGAAAAATCATCCTCCGCCTTCATCATTGCAAATTCATATCGGCCCCCTTGATAGTGGTCATGCGACAAAATCGAGCCGCCGACAATCGGCAAATCCGCATTCGAGCCGATAAAATAATGCGGAAACTGCTCCACGAACTGCAGCAGCCGCAAAAAGGTCTCCGGTGTAATCTTCATATCCGTATGTTTTTCGGAAAGCACAATGCAATGCTCGTTATAATAAACATACGGGGAATATTGAAAATACCAGGGTTCCCCAAGCAAATTGACTCGAATCATCCGATGATTGGACCGCGCCGGATGGCCGATCCGTCCTGCATATCCTTCGTTTTCCACGCAAAGCAAACATTTGGGATAACCGCTTTTTTTCACCGCCCGCTCGAGAGCAATGCTTTTCGGATCTTTTTCCGGCTTCGATAAATTAATCGTTATATCTAAATCTCCAAAATCAGTGGCGGCTTTATAACTGATATTTTTGCGAATCCGCTTCATTTGAATGTAATTACTATTTTTGCTCAATTGATAAAAATAATCCGTTGCCAGCTTGGGACTTTGCTGATATTTTTCAAAAAAGAGCCGGTTGATCGCGGATGGCCTGGCGGTCATGCAATTCATGATTTTGCTCGATAGAATTTCTCTTTCATCAAAAAAATCGGAGATCATTCCCTGTTCACAAGCATAATCTACTAACTTATCGAGCAAATCGGGGATTTCAGCGATGAGATCATCCCCACTCGTCTCGGACGCATCGAATTCATCTAAATGGAGCAAAGACATGATTTGATTGCGGACATACATTTCATCTTCCCGCTCAATCAGTTCTGTCCGGATTGCTTCAAATAGTAATTGTTGAATCGTTTGCTCCAGCACTTTTTTCACCTCCGTTAAGTTAAAAAGCAATATTAATGACGGCCTTCCCAGCTTAGTAAAGAGCAATTTCCCCTGCTCCATCACCAATGCTGGCGACATAAAAATCAGCGGCATAGCCAATTTTTTGCAAGTAGGCAGCTCCAACATTGTGAATAAAGTTTTCAACCTGGCCGACTTTTACTATCGCAATGGCGCATCCTCCAAATCCGGCACCTGTCATCCGGGCACCAAGGACTCCGGGCTGCTGCCAGGATGCTTCAGCCAGACAATCAAGTTCTTGGCCAGTCACCTCATAATCATCGCGCAAGGAATAATGCGATTGATTCATCAAGCGGCCAAACTCTTCAAAATGACCATTCTTCAATTCTTGGAGGGCCTTTATCGTTCGAACATTTTCTGTAACGGCATGCTTGGCTCTTTTGCGTACCGTTTCATTTTCTATTAAATGCTGATTCTGAAAAAACGCTTCTTCAGAAAGCTGCCCGAGCGACTCAATATCAAGTTTCTGCTGAAGCAGCCTTAACGCTTCTTCACATTCACTTCTACGCTCATTGTACTTTGAATCAGCAAGCTCCCGCCGCTTATTGGTATTCATAATCAAAATTCGATAATCGTCCAGTTTAAGCGGAGCATATTCATACTCCAGAGTCTCGCAATCTAGTAAAATTCCAGCAGCCTTTTTTCCCATTCCAACAGCAAATTGATCCATAATCCCGCTGTTAACACCGATAAATTCATTTTCAACGCGCTGCCCGAGCTTGATTAGACCAAGGCGCGGAACGTTAAGCGAAAACAGAGCATCCAGCATCACGCCGGTCAAAAGCTCAATGGATGCAGAAGATGACAAGCCAGCGCCGTTTGGAATGTTTCCGTAAATAACACATTCAAAGCCTGTTGGAATTTCAAAGCCTCCTTCAATGAGGTAACGGAGGACTCCTTTCGGATAATTCGCCCAATCATGCTGTTTATCGTAATCGAGCTGATCCTTGTTGAATTCCACTATACCCTTATCAATAAAATTCATTGAATAAAAGCGGACCAGCTGGTCCTCGCGTTTTCTGGCTACGGCATATGTTCCATATGTAATCGCGCAAGGAAATACATGACCGCCGTTATAATCTGTATGTTCACCAATTAAATTAATCCGGCCAGGAGCAAAAAAAGCCCTGTCAGGATCTGCCTTAAACAAGTTTTGGAAAGTAGAAATTAATCCTGTAAGATCCATTGCTGATTCCCCCATCGTTTTGTAAACCCTTTCATTTGTAAAAACATACATGAGTCTCAACACCCAACCCAGGTATGGAAAGAAAACAAGTATGAGCAATACACCAACCTAATAAAGGCAGTGCCCTTTTCCATAGAAACGAAACCATCTGGATTCCTATCATCATAACGCGGGAAGTTAAAATGAGCAATGATTTTACTAAAATTTTTACTTTTTTACAAAAATAAAAAGGCTGCTTGAAAATAAAATCAGCAGCCTTTTCTCTATTTTACTTCTTCTTTAACTGGTCCGGTCGAGTTACGGACAACCAGTTCTGGTTCGTAAACAACCTGATCAGCAATTGACAGCTCCTTGCCATTTTCAATAGCATCAAGTACCAATTTTGCAGCAAGCCTGCCCATTTCCATTTTCGGATGGGTAAGAGTGGTGAATTTTACTTCTGAAGCCACCGCCAAGTGGGAATCATCAAAGCCTACAATCGAAATATCATCAGGAACTCTCAGCCCTTTTTCGCGAATGGCATCCAGCACTTTCAGCGCAATTTCATCATTATAGCAAAAAAAGGCTGTCGGTGGTTTTTTTGCTTCTAGTAATCGCAATGCCTCCTCTTTTGGTTTCACATCTTTTTCTTTTGTATTATAAGAAATCAGCATGCCCGGCAGGATTTGAATATTATTTTCACGGTGTGCCCGCATGAAACCTTTCATCCGGTTAACACCTTGCATATCATCGACCTTAAAAATGCCGCTGATTCTTGTATGTCCCAATTTGATCAGATGCTCTGCTGCCAGGAAGCCGCCTTTTTCGTCGTCTACCGTTATGCTTGCCGGTTGAAGCTCCGAGTAAAAGGCATTAATCATGACGTATGGAATTTTATTGTTTTCTATATTTAAATAGCTGTTTAGGTTCGGGTTGTAGAGAGCGCTTTTCGTTGGCTCAACGATCAGACCATCAAGCTTGTTGCTTAAGATGTTTTCTAGGCATTTTCGTTCTCTTTCAATATCATGGTTCGTACTGGCTAAAAGCATATTATAACCCTTTTCACTTAATTCCATTTCGATGCCGCGGATAATGGAAGGAAAAATATAATCCGAAATGGTTGTCGTAATAATCCCGATCGTTCGTTCAATGGGCACTGCTTCCTTTTTATTATCCTGTTTTTTGCAAAAAGTCCCCCGCCCCTGTTGCCTGTAAAGCCAGCCTTCATGCACAAGTTCAGTCAGCGCCTGTCTGATGGTATGACGGCTGACATTCAGCCTTTCCGCCAATTCATTTTCTGATTCAATCTTCTGGTCAGGTAAAATACTTCCCTCTATGATTTGATTCTTAATCATCTCTTTTATTTGCTTATATTTAACTCCCATAGGTCCCCCACCTGTACGGTCAATTTTTTATCTATAGAAAAAGTCAAAAAGAATCATTTTTGTAAAATGACGCTTATTATATTAACGCTCATAAGTATTTTCTATAAGTACATTATATTATATTCAAACGTTTTTTTCTCGTAATTTTATGAAATTTGTACGTACATTTTATTTTTACAAGTGTATCAAAAAGTGGGGGAAGGGAGAAGATACTGACATTGATTGAGATGATTTAAACAAATTTATTAATAGATTCTCGATATCATTGAGGACCCTCGACTTTTCCAACCATGCAGCTTGGTGGCCTCCCATATATGTTGTTCTGTTATTTCGGTTTTATTCTCGAGGTCAGCAATGGTTCGAGCAAGCCTGATTATTTTAATTTGCTCCCTATTGCTCCAGTTCTTTTTAAAAAAGCACTTGGAGAAGAAATTCATCCATTTGTTATTTTCTTACCAAATCTCTGATGTCCAAGGAAAAAGGCTTGAGGGGAACCAAGACCCGCAATGATTCTGGAACTTGTGTGAATAACTGAAAAAAAGGAATCATAGACCTCAATATGGCGGCAGCGATTTAAACATGAAAAAGGGGATCTGCAATGAATGGACACGATCTTTTGAGCTTTTCATTTTGGAAACTGATTCAACTTGCAAGAGAATTTATCATTTTATACCTTTGTATTTTTCTCGGAGAATGGTTCGCTGAAAAAAGAGGTTTCAATCTGTTTGAACGCAGTTGGGTGATATTCATTATTGTTTTGACAGTCTTGACATTGGTTATTTGGAAAAGTCTCGGAAGACTGCTTCTATTTTCTAACATACAAACAGGTCTTTCGACCCATTACATTTTGTCGAATTTTGTATTATTATATTTTAGTATTATTTTTAAATAGCAAAATCACCAAAAGGTGATGACGCAAAGCTACAGGGGCCTCCGCGGATCAAGCGAAGCCAGCCAGCTGCCATCAAACAGGAAAGAGGATGATTTGATGTCAAATAATTATGGATTGACTCCGGAACAGATTTTGTTGAAAAAAAAGAGAAAGAAAAATTTCCTTTATATTACGCTTTTTGCATTAACGATCGCGCTTAGCGCCCTCGTAACAATAGCAGTCAATTCAATGACGTTGTAGAAATGGAAAGATCCGGCTGAGCCGGGTCTTTTTTTCATATAAAGACATTCGTTTCTTCCTATTTGTGAAGTGTTACACAATTGTCACAAAAATGAAAGCCGTTACACAAAAAAGTAGGTTATTATATAAACATCGGTGAAACCGTTTTCAAATTAATTAAGGGAGGGTAAAAAAGATGGGGAAACTCCTAGAACAAGGCATACAAAAGGCTAAACAATTTTATATCGAACAACTCATCAAAAACGGCATTTACCAGCCCAAAGATAAAGAGTTGTATTCCATGACCATAAGTGATTTAAAAAATGTCTACCAAAGAGAAGCCGTGCCAAACTTAAAAAGAATGGTTCATTAAAATAACCAAAATGACTCAAAATACCGTTGTTTCTGAAACGGATTTTTGGGTCATTTTTTAATCCTTCCTTTTCGAACCTCCTTCATCCAACTTCACCAGAAGGTTTTCTAAAAAAATTTCTGTAATTCTCCGGTACTATGACCTTTTTCACATCTTATTATGTTTCAATATTTTAAAATATTTAAAAAATGAGAAACTAGGTGAGAAAATCTGACGTTCTCCCCATCCATAAATGGAGGGGATTCCACTTTTAAACAACCTCCGCTCTTCCAACCACTTTGAAACATGTGGTTGGACATCACATTGGTCTAAAAAGCTGTCACGGATGTTGGGCAGCATCAAATGTGGACAGCCCATCATTATACCTTCACCCAGCCCCGGACCCTCATTACATCCGGCGGACTCGGGACAATGGGGTATGGGCTGCCCGCAGCGATTGGGGCAGCCGGCGCCGGCCGTTCGGAACAAGTGATTTGTGTTTCCGGAGACGGCAGTTTTCAGATGAATCTTCAGGAACTGCTGACAGCGGTTCATTATCAGCTCCCCATCAAAATTGCCATAATCAATAACGGCTACCTGGGGATGGTCCGCCAATGGCAGGAAATGTTTTACCAAAGGCGCTACTCCTCTGTGAAAATGACTTCACCAAACTTCGCCCAGCTCGCTGAAGCTTATGGTGCAGTTGGGCTCAAAGCCAGCACAGAAGAAGAAGCAAGGCAAATTATTCAAACAGCTTTCGAGCACCCTGGTCCGGTGTTAATGGAGTTTGATGTAATGGAAGAAGAAAATGTCTTTCCGATTGTCCCTCCAAACGAAAGCAATGATCGGCTCATTTTGGAAAAAGCGAAATAAATGACTTTCCTATTAACTCTCATAAAGTTCGATTGGCAGTCCGTCCGGGTCGGCAAAGAATGTGAATTTTTTGCCGGTGACCGGGTCGATTCGAATGGGTTCAATGTCGATTTCTTTAATAGTAAAATGACGGACAGCTTCTTCGATATCATCGACCTCAAATGCCAGATGCCTCAGCCCGGCTGCCTCCGGATAGCTTGGACGCAGGGGCGGATTCGGAAAGGAAAACAATTCAATTTGATAGTCTCCGTTCACTTCAAGATCGAGCTTATATGAATCGCGTTCCTTCCGGTATATCTCCCGAACAGGAGTCAATCCAAGAACCCGGACATAAAAGTCCTTTGATTTTTCATAGTCTGAGCAGATGATCGCAACATGATGAATTTTTTTCAGTAACATCTCAGATTCCCTTTCTCTCTATTGAAATTCAAGCTGGATTTAATTTTATTATGCTGATTTTGTATATTTTTGGTTATATATTTTTCAACTATAAGCTCATTCGGACAGAATGGTAAATCCTAAGGGGTTCCGTGTCCGAATCAGGGGCTCATTCAGACAGTTATCATGAATCCTATGGACTTCGTGTCCGAATCATGCGCTCATTCAGACAGTTATCATGAATCCTATGGACTTCGTGTCCGAATCACGAGCTCATTCAGACAGTTATCGTGTATCCTATGGACTTTGTGTCCGAATCAGGGGCTCATTCAGACAGTTATCATGAATCCTATGGACTTCGTGTCCGAATCATGCGCTCATTCAGACAGTTATCATGAATCCTATGGACTTCGTGTCCGAATCACGAGCTCATTCAGACAGTTATCGTGTATCCTATGGACTTTGTGTCCGAATCAGGGGCTCATTCAGACAGTTATCATGAATCCTATGGACTTCGTG
>CAZAEW010000015.1:0-36550 GCA_964484065.1 uncultured Bacillus sp. | reverse complement strand
TCACGAGCTCATTCAGACAGTTATCGTGTATCCTATGGACTTTGTGTCCGAATCATGCGCTCATTCAGACAGTTATCATGAATCCTATGGACTTCGTGTCCGAATCACGAGCTCATTCAGACAGTAATCGTGTATCCTATGGACTTTGTGTCCGAATCATGAGCTTATTCAGACAGTAATCGTGTATCCTATGGACTTTGTGTCCGAATCAGGAGCTCATTCAGACAGTAATCGTGTATCCTATGGACTTTGTGTCTGAATCATAAGTCCATTCAGACAGAATTAGTGAATACAACGGGCTCTGTGTCCGAATCAAACGCCCTTGGTAAAAAGTCTAACATTAAATCTAAACGAAGAAGCAACAATCTTGCGAATACAGCCTTTATATAATAATAAAAAAGCCCGGGAAGAGCTTCCCGGACTCCATTTGCTTATTCAAATACAGTATTCATTTGATAAAATAATTCAATTACCTTGCTGCGATGGTAGAGGACCTTAATCTGTAACTTAGACTTCATTTCCTCACACAAACAATCCTTCAGGAGTAATTCATGATGGCGCTGCTGAAACAGATGCCAATAATACTTTCCTTTCGTGAAACTGCGTTTAAGCATTATATAACCCCCTTTGGCTGCATAAATCGCAGGGGTATGAGGTACGGTAACCGGCTGGCGTGGATCAATTTCCTTTAGCCCCTTAGTTTTGCGTCACTATTTTTCAATAGCTTTGCCCTATCGTACGATTTATGGATTAAAATTCAGTTTAAGAAATCGCTTACAAAGTGTAAAGGGTGAAAACTCCTATTTTTCCCAAAAGCAAAAAAATACCTTGTCCCGCTAAAGGACAAGGTGTTTGATTAATACCCCTGATTTTGATGCCATTTCCAGGCACTTGCAATGATCGCTTCAAGGTTGCGCTCCGCTTTCCAGCCCAGCTCTGAGAAAATCTTTTGTGAAGAGGCAACCAGCATGGCCGGATCCCCGGGACGGCGCTCCGCCATTTCAACTGTTGCTTTTTTGCCTGTTACTCGTTCGCAAGTTTCAATAACTTCCTTCACAGAGTAACCAAGCCCATTCCCCAAATTATAAGTCTCAGCTGACTTTTTGCCGTTCAAAAGGGCTTCGAGTGCCAGGATATGAGCATTGGCCAAATCCGTCACATGAATGTAATCGCGGATGCATGTTCCATCTGCCGTATCATAATCGGAACCAAACACCGAAACCTTTTCGCGTTTGCCGGCAAGATGCTGGAGAACAATCGGAATTAAATGCGTTTCCGGATCATGACTTTCACCGATTTCCGCAGTTTGATAGGCGCCTGCTGCATTAAAGTAGCGTAAAACTACGTAGTTCAATTCATAAGCTTTTGAAAAATCACGAAGAATCTGTTCCACCATAAGTTTCGACTGACCGTAAGGATTAATCGGTGCAGTTGGAGTGGTTTCATCAATCAGTTCAACGTTCGGAATTCCGTAAGTGGCAGCTGTTGAAGAAAAAATAAAGTTTTTTATATTAAACTTCAGCATCATTCTTAACAATGTGATTGTGGAAGCAACATTATTCTGATAGTATTTCAGCGGATCGACGACAGATTCGCCAACAAGGCTGTTGGCTGCAAAGTGCATGACTGCTTTGATCGGATAACTTGAAAAAATCATCTTCAAATCTTCCGGATCCCCTAAGTCACCTTTTACAAAAATAGCCCTTGTGTCTATCGCTTCACGATGCCCGGTCGATAAATTGTCAAGCACGACGACATCTTCTTTTTCTACTAATTCTTTCACAAGATGACTGCCGATATAACCAGCGCCGCCTACAACAAGAATCATCTGTACATTTCCCCTTGTGCAAAATTTATTTGAGCTAAAGCTTCGTCAAATTAGTTAGTTAAAACTCCTTTTTCAATTTTACCACAATTAATTTGAAATTCGTTGATTTGAAGATGATAATGAATTTTTAGATGACTTTCTACCTATTTTTAATTTAATTATCAGAATTTTGTAGGAATTTTGTTCTATTTTAAGAACATTCCCTTAAAATACTTCCATTAGTAGGCTATAATCCATATATAATACTTTAATGGAGGAATTTGGTATGCCGTTAATCCATATGAAAGAAATTGCTACTCCCCTTAAATTATTTGGAATAAAAATTTTCAGAAGCTATGAAGGATCTACCTATATTAAATTTGGGAACAGACCGAGAAAACGAATTTTTGGAAAAGCTGACCTTTAAAATAGTCTTTACCATAAATATAAATTCGTTTTTTTAGTTTCCTTTCTATTTTTCGCAAACAACTGCAGTGTGCCTTCCCTTTCCCTCCCACAATGGGTCCCTCAAACCTGGCGCTTTCCCACACTCTCGTGCGTGTAAAAAATTATCCGAAATTGAACAAAAATCCTCTTTTGAATTATGTTCCAACATATTTAAATTTTTAGAATAATATTTTAATATATTTTTCATTTACAAACAATTTAGAAAGTTGTATGTTTTGTATGAAGGAGGGAAAATATGTCGGAATAATGAACTTGATTTTTATTTTTCTAAAAAAGCAATTTTATTTTCTTAAGGTCTATTAGGAACAAAAACTTTGTAAGCGATTTCACAATCTTGACCGGAAAACTTAGACAGGCAGCAAATCACCTCTTGAAGAACTCCATGAAAGAATATTTGGTATCCACAACTTTGTAAGCGATTTCACAATCTTGAATATTCACACTTCAAAAGCCGGAATTGTAGTTTTCTGGGGGGAAAATACAATTCGGCTTAGCGCAAGAGGGGGAAAATTGGGGATTTTCATTTATTCATAGGGGGATATTCAATATGCGGCAGAACTATCGTTACAAAATCATGATGATGATGGTTATTATCACGATCATCAATTATATTGACCGTGGTGCCATTTCATATGGACAAGGCGCTATTATCAAAGAATTTGGCTTTAATCCGATTTCTTGGGGGGCAGTACTTGGATACTTTGGATACGGATACATATTTGGTTCATTATTGGGGGGAATCATGTCCGATAAAAAAGGTCCAAGATTTGTGTGGATCACGATTGGGATCGGCTGGTCCATCTTTGTTATGACAACCGCCATTGCTGGAAATATTGGGGTGGCATTATTTGGCGGCTCTGCACTAGCTGGTTTTGCACTTGTCCGGATTCTGTTTGGCTTTGCAGAAGGCCCGATGTTTTCAACCATTAACAAAACGAACGCAAACTGGGCAGCGCCAAAAGAGCGCGGCATCGCAGCATCACTAGGCTTACTTGGAACTCCATTGGGCCAATTGCTGACAGCCCCTATTGCTGTTGCTTTATTATCGTTTACGAGCTGGAAAACCGTGTTCATCATTCTAGGTGCCTTAGGTATTATCTGGGTGATGATTTGGTCCAGAATGTTTAAAGATATGCCTGAAGAGCATCCGATGGTATCAAAAGATGAACTGGACAGAATTCGTTCGACTGAAGGTTTATTAGAAAATGAAACAATCGTTACCGAAGAGGATCAAAACGTTAAATGGTATGAATTTTTCAAAAATCCTACCATGGTTTTCAATGCAATCGGATATTTTGCTTTCCAATATGTGAACTTCTTATTGTTAACTTGGACACCTAAATACCTGCAGGATCAATTCCACTTCCAATTATCATCACTTTGGTATTTAGGAATGATCCCATGGGTCGGTGCTGTCTTTACGGTGTTGCTAGGCGGTAAAATTTCGGATACCCTGCGTGCCAAAACGGGGAGCCTGCGAATTGCCCGTTCCGGCCTTGCTGTTGTTTCTTTATTACTAACAGCTGCCTGCTTTCTGATGATTCCGACTCAGCATTCCGTTGCAGGCGTACTCACTTTCATGGCAATTGGCAACGCCTTTAACTTTCTGCCAAACTCTGTTTATTGGACAGTTGTTATGGATACCGAGCCTCGCCGTGCCGGAACTTATGGCGGAATCACTCACTTTATCACAAATATTGCAACCGTTGTCGCTCCGACATTGACCGGATACTTGGTTGTTGCCTATCATGGCTATTCTGCCATGTTCGTTGCCGCATCCATTGCCGCTGTCATCGGAATGACCGCAATGATATTTGTTAAACCAGGAGTTAAGAAAGCTCAAGTACAAGCTGTTCCAGAACGGATTGCTAACTGAACCATTTTATGAAACAAATAGGAGTCCCTTTTGCGGGGCTTTTATTTGTTTTTATGTTTGCAAAAATCTCCCGGAATGTACACAAAGTTCAGCAGGATTTTCCTAGAAAAGAAGGAATTTTGTTATTGAGAGGCTCTTTCCATCATGACAATCTGACACCAAAAATTAAAAACTGTTTCTTGAAAGCGGGTAAAGAAATGATTAATCAAAATCGAATGAAAACCAGGCTTGAAGCTCTTTCTGAGATTGGAAGATTTTCAGATGGCGGTGTAAGGCGGCTCGCTCATTCCATCGAAGACGAAAAGGCATTGGGGTTAGTCGAGCAATGGATGAAAGAAGCTGGAATGGATACTTCGTTTGATAAGTACGGGAACTTGATCGGTATCAAGAAAGGGACCAATCCTGGCTTAAGTCCGCTCGTCATCGGTTCGCATTTGGATACACAGCCCAACGGCGGAAGATTTGATGGAACCATTGGAGTCATTGGTGCGATTGAAGTCGTGCAATCCTTTTTTGAAAAAGGAATCGAATGCAGCCGCGGGGTTGAAGTAGTTTCTTTTGCAGATGAAGAAGGATGCCGTTTTAATGAAGGCCTTTTCGGTTCACGCGGTCTGATCGGCGAGATTGAACCTGAGTCTTTTTTCAAAACAGATGAAAACGGAATCACAAGGCAGCAGGCGCTTTCCCTACTCTTACATCAAAAAAATATCATGGAGAAGCAGTATACCGAAGGCAATATTTTTGCTTTTCTTGAAATGCATATCGAGCAGGGACCGCAGCTCGACAACAATAATTTGCCGGTTGGAATTGTAAGCGGTATCTCCGGACCGTTATGGCTGGAAACAGAAGTGACTGGGTTATCTGGACATGCTGGCACGGTGCCAATGTCAAAAAGACAGGATGCCCTTGTCGGTGCTTCAAGAATCATCCATTTATTTCATGAAAAATTAAAAAGCCATCCGGACCATAAGATAGTTGGAACGATTGGCAGTCTTGCCGTCGCCCCTAATTCGATTAATGCCATTCCGGAAAAAGTAAGGTTTACGGTAGATTTAAGAGATTGTGATATAGAGAGACGGAATAAATATGAATCCTATCTTTATGAGTTAGCCAGGGAGACGGCGAAAGCATATGGTCTTTCGATAAAAATCGATACAAAAATGGATAATGTTTCGGCACAGTGTTCTGATTCAATTCGCCAGTTGCTGAAAAAGAATTTTTTGGAGCTTGGGCTTGAACCATATGAGCTGCCGAGCGGCGCTTTTCACGATGCATTATCGATGTCAAAAGTGGCGCCATTTGGGATGATTTTTGTCCGCTGTAAAAATGGGATCAGCCACCACCCGGATGAATACGCTTCGATTGAAGATATTGCCTTGGGAACGAATCTTCTGTACCGGACAGCGCTTGAGCTGTGTGAATAAATTGTTTGAAGGATGCCTCAAAGATGAGGCATCCTTTTTTGGGCCCGATTCCTGATTCCCCTCCTTAGCTTTTTCATTGGCGCAGCACGGGCTTCAGATCGCTCTATTCGTTCCCTTTCCCCCAGTTTTTTCAAGAGAAAAACTCGATTCATTCCCAGCAAACGTATTTCTTTTTCCAAGCCTGCCATACAAATATAATCGCCCGAAATAGGCATACATCTATTCCTACTCCCTGCTGGACACATACACTGTTTTTGTAATTAAGTGAGGAGGAGAGAAAATGTTAGACAGACAATTTTATGGCGGATATGGTATGGGACCAGGAGCGATGGGGATGGGAGGCTATCCCGGATATCCTGGCATGGGTTATGGAGGAATTCCCGGGTACCCTGCTGTTGGCGTCGGAGGTATTCCCGTTGGTTATCCAGGCGTTGGAGTTGGAGCTGTACCAGGCGGATTTGCCGGTCCCGGCTTAGGTGCAGTTGGAGTCCCGGCAGGATTTGGCATGGGTGCTGTCGGAATGGGACCAGGTGTTGGTGTTGGGGGATTCGGGCTTGGCGGATGCGGCTGTGGATGTGCCCCGATAAATTATTGTTGTTAATAAAATTGAATGAAAATCAGAAAAAAATTCCCGGAGCTCTTTTTTCGGGAATTTTTTTCAAAAACGTATAAACGAGCGAAGCCATGTAATTTGTTGGATTTCAAATAGCAGAATAATAATTTTTTCCAAGAATGGGAGTGAATCTATTATAATGGAAGATAACAGGACTCGATTCTTTTTTTAAAAAAGCAGGTGCAGATAATGATCTCTTATTATATTGATGGTTCGACAAAGGATAATTTGATAGGAGCTGGGATCGTAAAGGTCAATGAATTTGGTTTTATCCAAAAATATCATTTTAATGCAGAACATATTAATCCTACCTCTCAAATAGCTGAAGGCTTCTCTCTTGAAAAAACTTTTGAATTGATCCAGAAGCATGATTTATCGAAAAAAGAGCTAATTAATATTTACACTGATTGCCAGCCACTTCTCTATTCTTTTTTGTATAACGAAACAGCAGAGTTTACGCACCGTCATTTTTTTACGAATCAAGCGTCAAATCCGTACTTCCGGCATTTAAGAAACTTGTACATAGAATTAATCTCAAAAATCTCCAATTATCCGTTACATTATTGCAATAAAACAAAGCATGCCAGGCCGCTGATAAAAATATTTTTCAAAGAGGATGCGGCAGATCAAAAATTTTTTCAGAAAGCCCATTCATTAAGCAGAAATTATTTAAAAGAAGAATCAAGCCCGGTTAAGGTTGAATTGAAGGCGGAGAATAAAAACAATAAGTGGTATATTATAAGAGATAATGCGGTTGCCGCAGAGAATAAGCGGCCGTTAATCGCTCTTTCGGATGCCCTGCAGCAAATGGATTCCCGCCCGAACCAAATTGTTTTATGCGACAAATTAAAAATGATTTTAAAAAGTACCGATAAAAACAGAGTAGCAAACGATTCAATGAAGCAAGCAATGAAAATAATTGAAAAGTATCAGCAGCAAATGAACCTTTAACATACTTTTTTTCGAAGGAGAGACGAACCATGACGATCAACAAGATTTCATTTAACGGACTTCATGCTTACGAATTGACTTGCAGCCCCTTTCAGGCGGTGATTCTTCCTGAATGTGGCGGGAATCTGATCGCATTTCGAGATGTGGAAAAAAATTATCATTTCCTCCGTGAACCATCTCCTGAGGATATGAATGAATTTAACGAACATCCTGTTTTATTTGGGATACCTGTCCTCTTCCCTCCAAATCGGTTTGAAGATGGTACGTTTACCTTTTTCAATCGAAAGTATCAGTTTCCCATTAATGAGCCTTCTAGAAATAACCATCTCCATGGTTTTTTCAAGACCCATCCTTGGGAAGTAACCGACCTGAAATCTTCAGATGCGGAAAGTTCCATCGAGCTCTCGCTTGCCATTGATGAGCAATCAGAAATCTATCCATATTTCCCGCACCATTTCAAAGTAAACCTGCGGTACACTTTATCTGCCAAAGGCTTGGAACAATACATAGGCTTTCAAAATACCGGTACAGATTCCATGCCGCTTATGCTCGGTTTTCATACAACGTTTAACGCACCATTTTCCAAAACAAGCGGGAAAGACGATGTTACTTTGCAATTATCGATCTCTGAACGGATTGAACTGAATGAGCGTTCTTTGCCATCAGGCAAACGGCTGTCTTTGAATCCGAATGAACAAAAAATAGCCGGAGACGGAATTTCACCCTATTTTGCGCCGCTTGACAACCATTACATGGCTAAAAAAGAGGGACAAAACCGTATGGTGTTGACCGACCGCCATGAAAAAGTCAAGCTTGTCTATGAGACTGGTTCGAAGTTTCCTTTTTGGATGCTCTACAATAAAGATGCGGACAGCGGGTTCTTTTGCCCGGAACCGCAGACAAACATGGTTAATGCGCCAAACGCGCCCTTCCCTGCCGGGGAAACGGGGCTGATTGAATTAAAAGCGGGCGAAACCTGGTCCGCACAATCCCGCATTTTTACAGAATCCTTTTAAAAGTTCAGGATGGTGTCCCGTAAACACCATCCTTTTTCCTAGTTTGGAATCTCCCCTATTTGCAACTTGCTTAACCCATTAAAAGTAGACTATGATTATATTAATATAGAAATCTAAAGGCGGTGACGCACATGTCTTCCATTTTAAATCAGCAAAACGGGGTTTTTCATTCTGTTTGTCCGCTTGATTGTCCGGACCAATGCGGACTGCTCGTCCACAAAAGCAACGGAAAAATGGTCAAAATAGAAGGAGATCCCCTCCATCCGGTAACGCAAGGCCATATCTGCAATAAAGTCCGGAATATGACTGAACGGATTTATGATGAAAACCGCCTCCAATACCCGTTGAAACGGATCGGCAAAAAAGGGGAAGGAAAATTTGCGCGGATCAGCTGGGAAGAAGCCATTGAAACGATCACTTCCAAGTGGAAAAATCTGATTCAAACTGATGGACCGGAAAGCATTCTTCCCTACAGTTTTTACGGAAACATGGGCTACTTAAGCGCAGAAGGAATCGACCGCCGTTTCTTTCATCGCTTAGGCGCCACACAGCTGGATCGGACCATCTGCAGCGTTGCTGGCGGCATTGGCTACAGCTACACAATGGGGGGCAGCTTCGGCACTGACCCGGAAGATACCGTCCATGCCAAATTAATTATTTTTTGGGGAATTAATGCTGTCTGTACGAACATGCATCAAATTGCGCTTGCTCAAAAAGCCCGGAAAAACGGCGCAAAAATCATCGTCATTGATGTCCACAAAAACCAAACAGCCCGGTTTGCAGACTGGTTTATTCCTATTTTGCCCGGAACAGACAGTGTGCTTGCCCTTGGGATGATGCATATTCTTTTTGCCGAAAACAGAGCAGACGAAGAATTTTTGCAAACATATACAGTTGGTGCTGAGGAACTTCGCGAACATGTGAAACAATATGATCCTTTGACGGTTTCAAAAATAACCGGTGTGCCTGTAGACGATATATTTAAGTTGGCGCGCATGTACGGCAGTACCTCCCCTTCTTTTATCCGGATCGGCAACGGGCCGCAGCATCATGATAACGGCGGCATGTGCATCCGGACCCTATCGTGCCTCCCTGCTTTAACGGGGCAATGGCTCGTAAAGGGCGGCGGCGCGATCAAGGGCAACTCTGGTTATCTGGCGGTGAATGAAAGAAACCTGCAGCGGCCGGATCTTCTGAAAAATAAAGACACACGAAGGGTCAACATGAACCAGCTTGGAGATGCATTGCTCAGCTTAGACCCGCCTGTAAAATCTTTGTATATTTACAGCTCCAATCCGGCGGTTGTCGCCCCTGAAGGAACAAAAGTCCGGAAAGGGCTTGCCCGCGAGGATTTGTTTACCGTCGTCCATGAAATGTTTGTGACGGAAACGGCCAAATACGCAGATCTTATTCTGCCGGCTTCCTCGTCATTTGAAAATGAAGATGTTTATGCCTCCTACTGGCATCATTACGTACAGCTTCAGCAGCCGGTGATTAAAAAATACGGAGAGTCCAAATCGAATACGGAAGTGTTCCGCCTCTTGGCGGAGGCGATGGGGTTCACCGACCCATGTCTTCAGGAGAAGGATGCCGAAATGATCTCCGGGGCACTCGACATGCCAAATTTGGAAGGAATCGATTATGAGACTTTATGTGAGCGGCAATATGTGAAAGCCAAAACGAAGCCGCTGTTTTCGGGGAAATTGCCTACTCCAAGTGGGAAAATTGAGCTGTATTCCAGAAAAATGGAGGAAGACGGTTATCCGCCGCTGCCAACCTATATTCCGCTTAAGGAGGACGGCGGCTTTTCGTTTAGGTTTGTTCCGGCGCCTAATCAGCACTTCTTAAACTCTACTTTTTCCAATAACCAGAAGCATCAAGATTTGGAAAAAGAAGTCCGTTTGCACATGAATCAAGAGGATGCTGAAGAACTGGGAATTCAAGATGGTGAATGGGTGCGGGTATGGAACAGCCGCGGTGAATGTGAGGTTCGAGCAGCAGTCGGATATTCGGTTCTTCGCGGTGTGGTCGTTACCCAGGGGTTATGGGATACAAAACAATTTGTCAATTCTCTGACGCCGGATCGAATCGCCGATATGGGCGGCGGAGCCACATTCTTCTCTGGAAGGGTGAATATCGAAAAAATTGCAGACAGGAGCCATCGTTAATTTTTATGGAAAAACTTCCGTTTAAAAGGAAACCGGGAATTTATGTTCAATGATGGGCATATATTTAAAGTGTAGGTTAGCCCTTTTACCTTCAGTCACTTTCTGTCAGGGTGTGGGGATACGTTTTCTTTTTCACAACCGCCTGAGTTGGCGGTTTTTTTCTGGTTCTTTTTCTGAATGGGAGGATTTATGGGATAAGTTTAGAATTGTTAATTGTAGTTGAAATGGTTAGAGGTGGATGGAATGAACAGGATTTTACGAGGACATCATCTGTTGTGTGTGCACGGATTTAAAGGAATGGGATACAGCCCTGATTTCGTTCATAACATGGATAGGATTGTAAAAAATATCAGGAATGATAGTATTGATTTTACTATTACAGTAGTGGCGGCATTTGATGATGCCTGCCTGGCTTGTCCAAACAGGGGCGAGACGGAGTGCGAAGCCGGAGCCGGTTCAAATGAGCATGTGCTGGGGATGGATGAGAAAGTTATCCGCCATCTTGGCTTGGAGCCCGGAAAGTCATACAAAAAATCAGAGCTGCTGGCCCTTACTGCCGAAAAAGTTGAGCCTTCTGATTTGGATTATTTATGTGCCCGCTGTTCCTGGCTCTCCCAGGGAGTTTGTAAAGAAGGAATTGTGCAGTTGAAAACGAAAATGAAAGAACTCGCCAAAAAGGAATAAACCATTTCCGGTCTATTCCTTTTGATTATTAATGAACTTGTTCGGAAATTTGGCTTAACGCATCCCCTGCTTCATTAACATGGATATCAACGGTAGCTAAATCACCAATGGCACAAATGCCCGCCAATTGCCCATTTTGGATAACGGGAATTCGCCGAATCTGGTGGTCAGCCATCAAGCGGGCGCATTCGTGCGCATCCGTTTCCGGAGTACAGGAAATCACTTCGGTGGTCATACAATCATGACAATGAACCTTGCTGCAGTCATTCCCGTTTGCAACACAGTTGATCACAATATCACGGTCTGTTATCATCCCGACGACTTTTTTGCCCTCAACAACTGGAACAGAGCCGCAGTTAATATCGCGCATGATTCTTGCTGCTTCTGTTAATGGATCATGCGGCGCACAAACCTCAACATGCTTTGTCATAATATCTTGAACTTTCGTCATGGTAATGTTTCCTCCCTGGTTTGATGAATCTCTCATAGTTTTCCTCGGTTAGGTCTTATTACACAAGGAGAAAAAATCCATTTATAAAAGCAAAGAGTCTGACCACTCACCATATCCATTTATATAGTGAGTGGTCAGACCCTTTTATCATCCCATTGTTCGTTTTTTTTATATGCTTAAAACATTACCCCTAAAATGAGTATACATCTCCGTTTCTTAGGAGACACTTAAAAGACACTTTCTTTCCCATTCTTCGTATTCTGTGGATGCCCCCCAGCTGAGCCACGATACGAGAACTTTTAAATTGTTTGATTGAACATACCAAAATTCCCAGCGATGCTTTCCTGTGTTTTGATAAATCCCTGTCCGCCTTACATTACTCATTGAATACACTCCTTATCTCGTGATTATTCCAAAGACAATGATGAAAGAGACCCCAATTTCTGAATAATGGTTGGTGTTTTCTATAATAAAATGACTGATTATTATAAAAATTCTATAAATTATTAAAAATTCCTGCTTTTAGAAAAAGATTTTTCTTGAATTTATACTGGACAAGGTATAAGTGAAAATTTCGCATTCTTGATCCAGTAAAAAAGCCGTCGTAACCTCACCCACATTCCCGGTTATAATTCGCCCCCGGCTCCTTCCATAGAATAAGTTTTTCACAGATAAAAAGCTGGACCGCTGCCAAATTCCTCTTCGAAAAAGAAATCCGGTACAGAGCATGTCCAGCTTTTTTTTGAAAAAATCAACTTATGATTAAAATAGCCGCCGCAACGATAGGTGTTAAAACCATCGCACTTTTTAATAAAGGCTGCGGTGCAAGGGCGGTAAACTTCGCCCCAACATATGAGCCAATCATCGTTCCGGCAAGAACTTCCCCTAAAAGCACAAAGTCTAAGTAGCCTTGGAAATAGTAGCCAATCCCACCCGCAATGGCGATCGGCAAAATAACAAGCATCGTCGTACCGACTGATTGTTTGATCGATAAACCCATGATCACCAGAAGTCCGATTTGAATGAACGGCGCAGCGCCAATTCCGAACGTCCCTGACAGCAGGCCTGTTACGATCCCGACAGATGCGGCTTTTAATATAAAGGCACGGCCTGCACTTGTGTCCCGGCTATCCTTGTTCATTTTTTGAAGGATAAATAGACGGAAAATAAGAATTATCGCTGAAAGCAATAACACGCTCCCAGTTAACCAATGCAGCGAATTGACCGGAATCAGCCCGGCAAGCTTTGATCCAAGATAGGAAGCGACCGCTCCAAATCCGCCGACAGCAAGACCTGTTTTGGCTGAAATATTCCCTTCCCGGTAATGGCTGTAGGCGCCGGACATTGTCGTAAATACCATTGCGGCAAGTGACGTGCCTAAAGCAGTATGAATCGGCACCCCAAAGAGCACCGTCAAAATCGCAATAATGAAACCGGAGCCCCCCGCCCCGACAAATCCTAATAAAACACCAAGCAAAAACATCGTCAGCATAATCGCCAACCCAATCTCCCCCTCAATTCGACTCGTGGATGAACTAAATTAAGATTACCATAGAGAAAATTTTGATTCATCTTAGAGGTTTTTGAAAAAAATTCACGGATTGATGTCGGCTGTGCACAAATTCTGATATTTCCGATTAAAAATTGGTGGATCACGCATGTTTATTGTTTATTTTTAAAAAAATCAGTGGGATATTTATAAAAAATTTCTAGACGATTTTGTCTTTTTCGCGGAGTTCACAATTATTCACGTCAAGTTCACAACTAATCACGCCAAGTTCACAATTATTCACGCCAAGTTCACAAATTTGAATTAAGTTCACCATTTTTCGGACCAATTTCATAACTACTGAATTCACCGTTATTCAAACTTCTGTCACAATTCTCACTTATCCTATCGGATAAAATTTTAAAGCGTGACAGTTTCCTAACCTTGAAGTATAATAATTACAAAATTAATAATGTTTGATCTATCTTCGGGGCAGGGTGAAATTCCCGATCGGCGGTATTGAAATTTTTTTCTGAGCCCGCGAGCCTTTATGGCAGGATTTGGTGCGATTCCAAAGCCGACAGTATAGTCTGGATGGGAGAAGGTGGAGGTTCAGCATGTTCAAAAATAGCCATTTTGAACGTTTATTAAGCTTGCCTTTTAAATTCTCCCTCAAGTCCAAAACTTGAGGGTTTTCTTATTTTTAGGCAAAGCTGAAAAATGCCGAATCTTTCTTCTTGAAGTGGATCGATCACAAAAGGAGAGAGTAAAAGTGAAAAAGTTAAAAGTCAAAGCCATTGTTTCAATCGCCATGCTGAGCAGTATTTCGTTTATCCTGATGTTGTTCAATTTTCCGATTCCTATTTTTCCAAATTTCCTGCTCGTCGATTTCAGCGATATTCCCGCTCTGATTGCTGCCTTGATTTTTGGACCGTTAGCCGGGATTTTGGTGGAATTTATTAAAAATGTCCTAAATTATTTTACAGTTGGAAGTGCGACGGGAGTCCCTGTCGGTCATGCGGCGAACTTCATTGCCGGCATTTTATTTGTACTTCCAACCTACTATTTATATAAAAAATTAAAAACCCGTAAAGGGATGGTATTTTCCTTGATTGTCGGTTCCATCACAATGGGATTCGTCATGAGTGTTTTAAATTATTATGTCATTCTGCCGGCCTATACGCTTTTCTTAAATTCTCCGGCCATGACAGCACCAGCCATGCGCCAGCTGATTGTAACGGCAATTCTGCCATTTAACATCGTTAAAGGAGTTATCATGAGTGCCGTCTTCTTCCTGTTGTTCACACGGATGAACCGATGGATTAGCTTACAATCAACCGTCATTGGGGATAGAGGAACCAGCAATACCCTTCGTGTCAAAACAGGAGCTTAGCTTCCAATCATGAAAAAAACAGATCACTTAGCTGCCATTAAGGCAGCTTTTCTTTTTGTGCTAGCTAGCGAAAAAAAGGTGATAAAATGAGGATAGAAGATATTAATTTTTCCTTTGAGCAGCATGGCATCAACATTTTTTGCCGATTCAAAAAGGGGGCAAAATCATGAAAAAGTTGTTTTGGATGCTGACTATTTTAATGATGATTTTTGGTTTAGCCGCGTGTACTCAACAAAGCAAAGACATAAAAGAAAAATCAAATGTGACCGGGCAAAAAGAGGTTAAAGACACCAACGGATCAGCAAACGAAAATAAAAAACAGAAATCGAAGGATGAAGGGACACCAACTCAAAATAGCCCTGTTTCAAATGTACCAGCGGATATGGTCTATCAAAATGAAATATTTAAAGACGTGAAAGTTTCTCTGTCTGGAGATGAATTCATTGTTACAGGGAAAGCTCAGGTATTTGAAGGCAATTTTCAATATGCTCTTTATAATGGAGAAAAAGTGTTGATGGAAAGCAACTATCAAACGGCAGGAGCACCTGCTTGGGGCGACTTTAAAATGACCTTTAGTAAAGCACTGGTAACTTCAGATGAAGTTACACTTGAATTATTTGATTACTCCGCAAAGGATGGTTCGAAAGTTAATACTTTGGAAATTCCCATTCCAAAACCACAGTAATAGTTAAAGTATCCTTTAAAAAACAGCCGACGATAAAAAATGAAGAGTGCCAACCAATCACAAGGATTGGAAGGCACTCTTTTTAACTGGATCATATACAGACTCTAATTTATAGCAGATGTAAGAAGTGATTATACTAGTTCTGATTCTTTTTGTTCTGCCAGGGCTAAGAGACGCTGTTTGATTTTTGCAGTGCTGACGTATTTTTGAGCGACTTCGGTTTCCATTGCGGCGTTGGCAACGGCGGCTGCCACATGCGCTGCAACTCTCGGGTCAAATGGATCCGGAATTACATAATCGGCATGCAGTTCTTTTTCAGAAATTAAACCGGCAATCGCATAAACGGCAGCAAGCTTCATTTCTTCATTAATTTCTTTTGCCTGAACATCTAAAGCACCGCGGAAAATTCCCGGGAAGGCAAGAACATTATTAACCTGATTTGGAAAGTCCGATCGGCCTGTACCGACAACCAACGCTCCTGCTGCTTTAGCTTCATCCGGCATAATTTCCGGAACCGGGTTAGCCATGGCAAAAATAATCGGGTCTTGATTCATCGACATGACCATTTCCTTTGTTACCGCACCTGCGGCCGATACCCCTACAAAGACGTCAGCCCCGGCCAAAGCATCTGCCAGTGTCCCTTGCTTTTTCTCTTTATTCGTTTTGCGGGCCATTTCCTCTTTAAACGGATTCATCCCAATCGGACGGCCTTCATAAATAATCCCTTTAGTATCACATAAAATCACATCTCGGACCCCCATGCGCTGCAGCAACTTGACAATCGCCACACCTGCGGCGCCCGCACCATTTACGACAACATGAATATCTTCTATTCTTTTATCAGCCAATTTTAGAGCATTAATTAATCCGGCTGCTGTTACGATGGCAGTCCCATGCTGGTCATCGTGAAAAACGGGAATATCGCAAATTTTTCGAAGGCGGTCTTCAATTTCAAAACATTGCGGTGCCGCAATATCCTCCAGGTTCACTCCGCCAAAGGTTGGTTCCAAAAGCTTTACGGTCTCAACGATTTTATCCGGATCGTTCGTTCCCAAGCAAATCGGAAAAGCATCGACGTCAGCAAATGATTTGAATAACACCGCTTTTCCTTCCATAACCGGCATGGCTGCTTTGGGACCAATGTTGCCGAGACCAAGGACGGCTGTTCCATTTGAAACGACAGCAACAAGATTCCCCTTCGTCGTGTAGTCATAGACTTTGCGTTCATCCTCGTGAATGTCCAGGCACGGTTCGGCGACCCCAGGTGAATAAGCCAAGCTTAAATCCTTTGCGTCATGCACCTGAACCTTTGAATAAACACCAAGCTTTCCCTGATGTTCCTTATGCATTTTTAATGCTTCTTCCCGTAATGTTGACATTATGTACATCTCCCATGTTGAATCTTTTTTCTTTGCAGAAAAATTATTTTTTAATATAGCTTAACAGCCTGTTTTTTCTATTCCCGCAGGCATTTGCATGTAATGAAAATCAGCATGGCAAATCCCCTGTGCCCTTTTTCCACTCACATCTTACTCCAGTTGTAAGCACTTTCAAACTCTTTTCACAAAAAATTAACCTGATTGTAACGATTTAACAATTTAATACCATTTAAAAATAATAACTATTGACATCTTATTTTTACTATTTTTATATAACAAAAGTTGGCAACAATAAAAGAGGAAGTGCCGTCAGCACTTCCCCTTGCTCAAAAATTACCGTTCCCAGCCTTCGAAACTAAAATCAAATTTCACACCGTATTCGAAGAAGCCGTTTACTAATTTTCGTTTTCGTATTATTTTTCCAAACAAAACAAGGTCTTTCTGATTTAATGTAAAACATATTTTGTAAATGGTCAGATAGTTAATCTCAAATTCTGTTTTACTAACAAAACCAAGGCCTCCGGCACCTATATTTATGACATACATAAAGACATCATTATATGCTTCATGGTCGCTATTAAATGGCGAAGAAACCATTTTAATCGATGAAGGAATGGGCTCCGAAAGTTTAACCCGCTTAAATTCACGACGGCTTACTGCATCTTTCATCATCATCACCAAAATTCCCTATGAGATATTGGTTCATCATATACTGAAAAAGACACTTTGTTTATCTTTATATTACCTTATCAAATGAAGATGTAAAAACTTTATGCAGGCTAATGGCACTCATTTTTCTCTTGAGACATAAAAAAAGTAACTCCCTTTTTGCGTAGGAGTTACTTTTTGGTGCTGACCTGGCTTTATAAAATATCCTTCTCAAAGGACATGGAATCCATTTTTGGATTTGGTCCGTACATGTTATCATTCGGCTCACTGTCAAGACAAGTAAAGACAAGAAGAATGATTCCGCCGACAAACGGAACAAAGGAAATAAAAAACCAGCCTCCGCTTCTTCCTGTATCATGCAGCCTGCGCCAGACAACGCCCAGGGACGGTAATAAAATGGCCAAAGTGTAGAGTAAGGTTATAACTGGGAATCCGTTATTATTCATGAGAAAAAAGTCCAAAGCCTCGGTAATAATAGTAGCGATAAAGTTAAAAAGATAAAACATCCAGTATTCCTTACGACTAGCCCTGCCAGAAAAACCTACATAATTCTTTAATACTTTCAAATACCACGACATGAAAAATCCCCCTCATCAGTTGAACTTGACAGAAAAATTAATAACTAAAGTATAACATTCAGAAAATGGTTTAGATATCAAAAACTTACATATTTTCAGAAAAATTGATAAAAATAGTCAGATTTCCCCACACTGGTTCTGCGATACGAGGTGCAAAAAGGCAAATTATAATAGGTTTTTAGCGAGAATTCACATCGAAATTCACGCTTTAATTATTGCTGATATATTAACGTTTTAAGTAGTTTTTTATAAAATACTACTTAAAATTCACATAAAGCTTTTAGGGTATGACACTACTTATTGTACAGCGGAATGTGCATGTGAAAATAGGCGCTAAATAAACTATGAATTGGGATATAGAAATTGAAGCTGGCACTCTTCGGTCACAAACGTAACTATTTAGCTTTTCATTGTCCGAAGATTTTCTGATTGTATTTCTCAATAGCGTTTTTGAATATGATTTTATTGTGATTTGACCTTAGAAACCATATGTGCTTTGATATGATAATTGGTCTTCTTTCACTTCAAAACGGAACCCGTTAGATTTCCACTCACTGTTTTCATAGAAAAAAGCTGACTAGAATCGTCAGCTTTTTTTCTATTTTATTTCTAAATGTGCTTTTAGCTCATCTTGGACTTTTTGCTGTTCTTCCGGAGAAACGATTAAATAATAAATGTTATTTATTCTTGTTCCAGAGCCGGTAACCTGGATCTGCTCCACATTATTTGTTGCATCTTTATAATTCTTTTGAATATCAACCATTTGTTCAAAAGTTAAATTAGTTTTCACATTTTTACCGATTGCCTGTAACACGTCATTATAGTTGGTAAGCGTTGAAATGTTGGCCCCTTTATGAAGGATGGCTTGAATAATTTGGCGCTGCCTTTGCTCGCGGCCAAAGTCGCCATTCGGATCTTCATGACGCATTCTTGAAAAACTTAAAGCTTGGTCACCGTTTAAGCTGACTTCACCAACAGGAAAATGATCCTTTCCAACGGTAAAATCCAAGTTATTTTGAACCGTTACTCCGCCGACCGCATCTACAATGTCCTTAAACCCTTCCATATTGATCTTCATATAATAGTCAATTGGAATATCAAGGAATTTTTCCACCGTATCCATTGCCATTGGAATGTCTCCAAAAGCGTAGGCGTGATTGATCTTATCTACTGTTCCTTTACCAACTATTTCAGTACGTGTATCACGGGGAATACTTAGCATTTTTACAGAATGCTGATTGGGATTAACCGTTAACACAATGATCGTATCAGAACGCCCTTTATCGCCTTGCCGCTCGTCGACACCAAGCATTAAAACTGAGAATGGCTGTTTTTTAGTGAGTTCAACTGGTTTTGTCCGTTTATCTGATTTCCGGTCAATTGGCTGATGCATCGTGTTTGCCGTATCTTTAACAGATTTATAAACAGAGTATGCAAAAGCTCCTCCTCCAATTATGAGGATCAGAAAAATAATTCCAATTACACGAAGCCATATTCTTTTTTTCTTGCTCTTTCGTCTTGAAGTCATTGTTGTGCCTCCACTGGTACAAATTTCACTCTATTTAATAGAATATCAAATTCTAGAATAAAAGAATATATGTAATTAATTGTTAACCTAATTTTTTACTTTTGATGCAATTTGCCGAATGATAGTCTAAAAAGTCTTTAATTAGAGAAAAAGTCTGCCCAGAGTGTGTATCGAAACGGGGAAAACAGAAATTTCAGGCATCGAGACCTGCCTTCGATGACCCAAACCTTTTGAAAGTTTCAGTTTCGGGCATCGAGCCCCTCCTTCAGTTACCCAAAACCTTTCAAATTTTCAGTTTCGGGCATCGAGACCCTTCTTCGGTGACCCAAACCCTTTGAAATTTTCAGTTTTGGGCATCGAGACCTGCCTTCGGTGACCCAAACCCTTTGAATTTTTCAGTTTCAGGCATCGAGACCTGCCTTCGGCGACCATAACTCTATTAGACCATCAAAAATTGGGGTCTTTATAGATCGCTTGGGCACCCTTTATGAATGATCTGCTCTAGTTTACGTGGTTGAGAGTCTATAATGAATAAGGTCCAGACCTTTTTTTGCCGCCGAGGTCTGGACCATGGGAATTCATCGATGAGACTTTTCGTGCTGAAGCAGCCATTCCTTTCTTCGCAAACCTCCGGAATAACCTGTTAATTTTCCATCTGAGCCAACAATCCGATGGCAGGGAATCACAATGCTTAATCTATTTTTCCCATTGGCATTTCCTACTGCTTGGACAGCCTTTTCTTTCCCTACTGATTTGGCTAGTTCTTTATAGGTTAAAGTTTTACCATATGATATTTCCTTCAATTCGGTCCAAACGGCTTTTTGAAAGTCCGTTCCTTCCATTATGTAAGGGAAGGTAAAATCCCTGCGGTTCCCTTTAAAATATTCATCAAGCTGTTCATAGCAATCTATTAAAACCTTTGGAACTCCATCATCCAAACGTGTATCTTGGTTTCCTTCTTCAGAAAACAGGATGGAATAGATTGCTTCGTCCGTTCCCTCTATTTTTATAAGACCAATCGGTGAAAGATAATTTAATTGGAAAAACATACCCATATTATAAATTAGTAATCTGCCAATTGATTTCTTCCCTGCCGATTTCGCGTAAAAAGGCATTGGCCCGGGAAAAAGGCCTGCTGCCGAAGAAACCGCGATGTGCCGAGAGCGGGCTCGGATGCGCGGACTTTATAATAAAATGACGGGAATTCGTGATCAGTTGCTGCTTCTGCCCCGCATAGCTTCCCCAGAGGATAAACACGACTGGTGTCTCGCGTTCATTCAATTTTTTAATTACCTCATCCGTAAACTGCTCCCAGCCGAGCCCTTTATGCGAATTGGCATTTCCCGCCTGAACCGTCAAAACGGCATTCAGCAGCAGGACTCCCTGCTTCGCCCACTCCACCAGGCAGCCATGATTCGGAATCGAACAGCCCAAATCCGTCTGCAGCTCTTTATAAATATTTTGCAGCGACGGCGGAATCCTGACTCCCTGCTTAACAGAAAAGCTCAAGCCATGTGCCTGGCCGGGACCATGATAAGGATCCTGCCCAATAATCACGACTTTCGTATTTTCAAAAGAAGTATAGTGTAGGGCATTATAAATATCGTATTGATCCGGAAAAATCTCCCGCGTTTGATACTCCTGCCATAACAGTTTCCGCAGCCGCTGATAATACGGCTTTGCAAATTCCCCTTCAAGTAAAGGAGCCCAATCATTTTTCAAAATCGCCATTTTCGTTCCACACTCATTTCCGTTCAATTCAATCATTTATAATTATAGAAGTGCGGAAAGCAACGTTCAATCAAAACTATTTGGCAGTTTCGGAACGGCCTGCAGGCACCAGCCGATCAAGAGCGAAAATGCAAAGTAACATATCGAAATAATCAAAAGTGGCTGAAAACAGGAACCAGCCTGGTCTGACAAAAATACATATGAGCCCTGTCCGCTGCATAAAGCACACTATAGCGCACGAGGATAATGATCAATTTCCATTTTCATTTTGTTTTTGTACAATAATAAGCCAAGCAGCCAGCACTAAGCAGAAGCAAATAGGTTATCCTCAATCCGGGAGCTCGGGAAAATCCCGGGATAATAATCATATGATTTCAAAAAGCGCATGATCAAGGCTTCAAAGCAAAACATCTGCCCGGATATGATAAAATGGATTGCCAGCGCCTGTTTCCTATTTTTCGCAGAATAAAGGCTTAGAGCCATTTCAATAAATGTAATGATCCCTAAAAGTATGTACCAGCATGTATTCGACCAAAATAATGGTGTAAATGATGCATTCCTCATTTTATTTATCAATCTTTTATCATCCATTTCAACAATATTCCGTTTTAATTAAATAGTGGAAAAAATATATTTTATGATAATTTTTAAAGGTGATAGAATGACAAATATTCGCGATTTGGCAAAAAAGGCCGGTGTTTCCGTTACAACCGTTTCACGGGTGCTGAATAACCATCCATATGTAAGTGAGAAAAAAAGAAACGCCGTTTTAGAGGCGATTAAAGAAAGCAATTACCAGCAAAATCGGAATGCGGTCAGCTTAAGCATGGGAAAAACATACCTTGTCGGTGTGGCGGTTCCCTTTATTGATCATCCTTATTTTGCCTTGCTGCTGAAAGGGATCGCTCACGAAGCCTTGAAAAACAACTATAAACTTGTATTATTTCAGACCAACTATGTAGAAAGCCGGGAATTGGAAGCCTTGCAAATGCTCAAGCAAAAGCAGATTGATGCATTAATTATTTGTTCGCGAAAATGCACTTGGAACGCCATTGAGGAGTATTCCGCTTTCGGACCGGTTGTTTTATGTGAGGATACAAGAGGAAAAAAGGTATCCTCGACATTTGTTGATCACTATAAAAGCTTTTTATTTGCTTTAGAATATTTATATCAAAAAGGGCACCGGAAAATCGGGTACTCCATCGGGAGGAAAACGGGCACTAACAGCGCGCAGCGCGAAGCAGCCTACCGTGATTTTCTGGCCAATTACGGCTTGCCCTATCAATCAGGCTATATCTTTGATCAGCTTCTTTATTTTGAGGATGGAGAAAAGGTGATTGAAAAAATCAAAACGATGGCGGACCCTCCAACAGCCCTGCTGGCAACAAGCGACCAGCTCGCCGCGGGGATTTTTACTTGCGCGCAAAACGGGCATGTTTCCATTCCGGAGGATCTTGCCCTGATCGGCTTCGATAATCAGCCGATCGCCAAAATGATGAATATTACCACGATTGAAATTCCCCTTGAGGTAATTGGCAGGAAGCTATTTCTTCAGGGAATTTCAGATGAACAGGAAGTTTCATACCAAGAGGTCCCCTTTCAGCTCATAGAAAGAAATACGGTTTGAGATTAGGGCACGAAAATATTCGTGCCCTTCATTATTGTTCATTCCAGGTATCCTGACCATTTTTTGCTAGAAATTTTATCAAAACACTTGACCTGAAACGCGTTTCATATTTTATGCTTATTTTGTAAGATCGCACAGCACCATAGCCGGCGTCATCAGGAATCTGAGCGTTACGGAGGTGCTGTGTATAGCCGGAGGTGTTTTTATATGGAAAAACAAATTGTCTTTTTTGATATTGATGGAACATTATTGGATGAGCAAAAAGAAATTCCGGAATCTACTAAAAAAGCAGTGAGGCTGCTTCAGGAGAATGGTATTCATACAGCGATTGCTACCGGACGGTCCCCCTATATGTTTGATTGGATTCGCGAGGAATTAAACATTCATTCCTATATTTCGATAAACGGGCAGTATGTCGTTTTTGAAGGAAAAGAAATTTATTCGAACCCGATCCACCCTGAATGGCTTGAATCCCTTAAAGAGATGTCGTCTGGCAAAGAATGCACAGTGGGCTTCTGCAGCCAGGATGATATTCGGGTATGCGACTGGAATCATCCCTACATCGAATCAAGTTTTCAGTCATTAAAGATGGATTATCCGCCGGTTGACCAGGAGTTTTACAAACGTTATCCCATTTATCAAGGGCATCTCTTCTGCGGACAAAATGAGGCCCCGAAGTTTATGGAACGCTTCCCTCAGCTTCATTTCGTGCAATGGCATGACTATGCGTACGATGTTCTTCCAGCCGGAGCGTCAAAAGCGGTCGGAATCCGCAAGCTCCTTGATGCTTTGAATATCAAAAATGAGAACTCCTTTGCCTTTGGAGATGGGATGAATGATATCGAAATGCTGAAATCGGTCGGCACGGGGATTGCAATGGGGAATGCGGTTCCCGAAGCAAAAGCAGCTGCAGATATGGTGACTACCGCTTCATCAAATAACGGGATCCTCAATGGCCTGCTTCAGCTTGGATTAATAACCAAAGATCCAGCAATATTGTAAGAAAAGCGGGGGTGATGATACGCCCGCTTTTTTGTGCAATTATCATTTTATAATAGAAAAAGAACCTGGAAGAAGTCTTTCAATCTTCCAGGTTCTTAAAAAGCTGACTACGGGTCAGCCAAAACAGCCGGAACCTCACGGGTCAGTGCTGCTCTATACGAAATCGCCCTTTCACCACAATCTTGAGGACCATATGGTCAAAAAGACAAGGACTGCGGTGGCAATATTCCATGGAAATCCTACAATGAATCCGATAATGACCAACAATACAATGAATATTTTTCCATAAATATTCAGCGTCCCGGAAAAAATGGCAATCCCTACTTTATAAACAGCATTTATCATTTTAACAGCCGGCCAGATCATGAGGAGTGCTGCTGAAATTGCAATCCATATTTTCATACTGGCCAGCCCCTTCGACAGTCTTAAACCTTTCTATATTTATTATTTTCCAAGCCGGCACCCTTGTCAATTCTAAAAAAAACTCTCCGGATAGGTAAAAAATACTCTAACCAGCCGTAAGCTCAATCCGAAAAACTGCTCCCTTCGGCTTGTTCTGAAAAGCGGCAATCGAGCCGTTGTGTCCTTCGATGATCGCCTTCGTGATCGCTAATCCCATTCCGGAACCGCATGAGCCATTTGAACCCGCATCACCGCTGTAAAACCGCTGAAAAATCCTGTTTTCTTCCCCTGGTTTGAATCCTGTTCCATCATCCTTTATTTCAATGACGGCGTTGCGCCCGTTTTGAAAGCAGTTGACCTCAATCATGGATTCCGCAAATCGAAGGGCATTACCTAATAAATTAATAATGGCTCTTGTCAGCTTTTCCGCATCCACCGTTAAAGTCCCAGATACTGTATTACTGACCCTAATCCCAATCTTCTGTTGCTCCGCAATCGCTTGGACACTTTTTAACGAAGCACTGATGATCTGTTCTAGGGATTCCTTTTGAAAATGAAAGGACTCTCCGGCATTCTCGAGCTTTGCTAAATAAGTAATCCCTTCAACGATTTTTTTCAAGCGCTGGCTTTCCGTAATAATGACATTCAAACTGTGCTCCGCCTCATCTCCCGTCACGATCCGGTCCAAGATCAGCTCGGCGTTTCCTTGGATCGCCATAAGCGGTGTCTTTAATTCATGCGAGGCATTTTGAAAAAACCGCCGTTGATTTTCATCATACGTTTTGATTTTTCGTGACATCAAATTGAAGCTGTCGGCCAATTCCTTAATCTCATCATTTGTTTGCAGATTCATTTCTTTATTTTTTCCTTTAATTGAAAAATTGCGCATCGTAAGGGCTAATTCGCGGATTGGCTTTGTTAAATTTCTTTGAAAAATAAACCCTAAAAAGAGCGCGATCAAGGCAGAAATGATCAAACTGACAAACTGCGACCTCCGCATCAGGCTATTGAGTTTTTGAATATCATCAAGCTTGGCAACAAGGGTGACATACCCTTTTAGATTTCCATTTTTACCTAACACCGTTACAGTCTCGGATACGAACCTCTTTTTGGCCAAGCGGCCCTGATTCTGGTATACCTTTAAGAGTGCCGGTTTCAAATCAGTGTAGATGATCTGTTGATTTGGAGCTGAGATAATCATTTTTGACGACATTAACCGTTCGGAAATAACCAATGCTTTTCGGTTGGAGAGCTTGGACCGGACGGTTTCATTTGAAAGTTCTTCTTTACGGAGAATCTGGCTGATAAACCTTGCTTCTTTTTGAAGCTGACTCTTTGTTTCGTTCATTAAGTAACCCTGTGAGATGAAGCGGAATGAAATGCTTGTGACAATGAAAATGCTGCCGATTAAAAAAAAATACGTTAAAAATAGCTTTGTCCCGATTTTCATCTTACTCTTCCAATCGGTAGCCATATCCCCAAATTGTGGTCAGTTCCACAGAGGATTGGTACATTTGTAATTTTTTCCGAACCCGCTTGACAAGATCATCAATGAGCCGCCCGTCCCCGGCATATTCATAGCTCCAAATAAATTCAAGCAGCTCTTCGCGTGTAAATGGCTTGCCTTTATTTTTGGCCAAAAATACGAACAGGTCATATTCTTTTGTTGTCAGTTTGATTTCTTCACCGTCTTTTACGGCAATTCTTCTTTCGGGATCAATCGTGACATCGCGGACAGTCAGGGTTTGCGGTTCCCGTGCGGTATATTTTTCAATCCGTTTAAAAATATTTTTGATCCGTACCATTAGTTCCCTTGGACTAAACGGTTTAGTCAAATAGTCATCCGCTCCCAGCTCTAATCCCAAAACCCGGTCCAATTCTTCATCCCGTGCCGAGACAAAAATAATCGGGATATCGCTTTGCTTTCGAATTTGTTTGCAAAGTTCAAGTCCATTGATGTGGGGCATCATAATGTCAATAACTAATAGGTCGGGCTTAAGCCGCGCCATTTCCTGAAGGACGAGCTGTCCATCTGAAAAAAGCGCCACTTTGTAGCCCTCATTTTCCAAATATTTTTGGAGAACATCGCGGATATTTTTTTCATCATCCACGACAAAAACATGCTTCATCTCCAATCACCTCGACATATTATTGTGCAGCGTGCAGGAATCATTACTTATATTATAAAAGCTTTTGAGATTTTGGGTGTGAAAGAATATGGCTGAAAAACCAACTTTATTCCCCGCTGGGGTACGATTCCTTCCTATTCATTAGCTTGCTCTTTCCTTGAGAAGGGGATCCATTCCCCTATCTGCTTTTTCCTTTACAAAAATAGAGATAGGCGCAGAGCCTATCTCGTTTATCTTAAGCATTTGCATTAGATGAGAAAATCGCAATCATTTTATCCAGTTGATCCATTAATGCCTGCATTTTGTCATTCATCTGCTGTTGGGTGGAAATGAGCTGGTTAAATTCGTTATTCCCGTCCCCAGTATTATTTTTCAAAGCTTGTTTTAGAGATTGCTTCTCATTCCGGTCTTCCTTGATCAGGCCCTTGATTTCCTGATTAAGCGATTTAATCTGCGGCCTTATTGCTTTTGCCTGCTTTAGCTGCTCCTTGTTCCCGCTATTTTTCGCTGCCAGCACAAGGTCCAAAAGTTGATCTCGTTTCTCCACCAGCTGTTTTCGCAATTCGAGGCGGTCCTCGCGAATCTGATTAATTTGATGGATTTGATCTTTGTGCTGATTTAATACGGCAAAACGTTTTCCCAGATGCTGCACTTGTGCTGCCGCCGTATTACCCGACTGATTTTGACTGTCAGCAGCAAACGCATTGTTGATTCCAAACAGACTTCCACCAATCAGCAGTGCTGCGCCCACTCCCACAATGATTCCTTTTTTCACCTTAATCACTCCCTAAAACAGCTTTCCTTACACTCTCAGTATAGACAAGGCTTTAGGAATAACTTCGGCATAAATGTGTGAAAAGTGTGTGAAATAAATTAGTCAATTTGGCAGTATTGCATACCTGTTCCATCATACTATTATTAAAATTGTACTAATATTGTTAATATTAAGAACATATACCTAGACAAGTATACGTCTTTAAAAAATGCGTTTAAGATACGGAGGGTGAACTCTTTGGGTGAATTTTTGGATTTTGTACATGGAGATTTTAAGTACAAACTTTATATTCCAAATCAATATAAAGCGGAAAAGAAAGCGCCGTTGATGGTTATGCTGCATGGATGCACACAGGACCCGGATGATTTTGCAGCCGGAACAAATATGAATCAGCTTGCTGATCAGGAAAACTTCCTCGTTCTATATCCCAACATGAACCATATGTTCAATCCTTCTGATCCGACTGGTTATAACCCGCTCGGCTGCTGGAACTGGTTTTTAGATAAAAATCAGCACCGCGGAATGGGCCATCCTAAGTTAATTTTTGAAATAATCAATGAAGTTAAAAGCCAGTACAGCATTGACAATAATCAGGTATACGCTGTAGGTCTGTCTGCAGGTGCATCTCTTGCATGTATTATGGGAGTTACCTATCCGGATGTCTTTAGCGGAATTGGAATCTGTTCCGGAATGGCCTATGATGCGGCAAATGTATTTTTTCTCACGGACCCGCTTGCTGAGGATGCGAAAAAAAGCATGGAGAAAGGCGTTCCGGACCCTTATATCTGCGGCAAAAACGCTTATCATGAAATGGGAGAGTTTAAGAAAAAGATGCCGGTCATTGTCTTCCATGGCTTGCTGGATACAACCGTCCACCCTATTAACGGACAGCATGTCATCATACAGTGGGCCCAAGCCAATTATTTAACAGAGGGCGGGAAAGGAAGAGCTGATGTTACCCCGCTCGAAGTCAAGGCGGATATGATGAATGGAAAAAGCTTTACTCAGCATGTGTATGGCGATCGAAAAGGTGAACCGCTAATGGAACTTTGGATGATTGATCAAATGGGGCATACATGGTCGGGGGGCAGCTCAAATGGCTCGTATTCGGACCCATCCGGACCAAATGCGACCGAGATTATTTGGAACTTTTTCGTCAAACATCAGCAGCGCCAAGCAGAAAAACCGGCATTGGTACTTGTCGGCTCAACAATTGGGGATTCATCTGAAGCAGTATTAGAGCATCAAACCGCTTCCATAAGCGACCCTTCTGCTTCCCTTTCAGAATTCAAAACGGAAGGATCGGCGGAAATTTTTACGGAAGAGCCCGCAACAAGCATAATTGAAAGAGAGACGTCGGACGAAGTTAATGCAGAAAAATCAGTCAAAGCACCCGTGGAAACGGCTCATGAGGGTCCTGCTTCGCCAAGTGAATCTGTTCCCGCCAACCCAACTGCAGAAACGAAAGAAGAAGCCGCCGAACATGCAAAACGTAAAAACAAACTATTTAGCAGTTTGTTTTCGATATTTAAAAGAAAGAAGAAGTAAGAAATGCCTGTCACTTGACCGTGACAGGCATTTTTTTATAGCTTTCCGGTTAGGAATTGGGCTTCACCCAACCCGAAACTCCAATCGGCATTGCTGTTCGTTACGATTGAAACCATAAGATCCCGAGGGGCAATACCGCAGCTTTCTTCCAGTTCTTGAGCTAAGTACTTATATAATTTTTGTTTTTGTTCATCCGTTCTTTGCTTGCTTGTTACACTGATGACGACTAGATTTTTGCTTCGCTCAAATCCTAATCCGGTATCCTCAATGATCATTTCATTGGCCGGATGCTGATGAACGATTTGATAGCGGTCGGTTTCCGGCACATCAAAAGCCTTAACCATTGCCCGGTGGGCAGCATCTAATAATTTTCGCAGCGATTGCTCGTCCCGCCCTTCAATTAAATCAAATCTTAATAATGGCACAGTAATTACCCCCAATTATTTTTACTTATGATAGCATATTTGGGATACATTTACTTATTTGTTGTTTCGATACTTGAAAAAACGGGAGGACAGCTCCTCCCGCTGGATAAACGATGTTTTCATAACCACGATGAAAGACCTTTTCAAATTGCGCGGGCTTCGTATCGTCGTTCATCACCTTCATGAACGACCTTTTCATTCTCCGCAGGACTCATATCGTCGTTCATCACCTTCATGAACAACCTTTTCATCCTCTGCAGGGCTCGTATCGTCGTTCATCACCTTCATGAACGACCTTTTCATTCTCCGCAGGACTCATATCGTCGTTCATCACCTTCATGAACGACCTTTTCATTCTCCGCAGGACTCATATCGTCGTTCATCACCTTGATGAAAGACGTTTTCACGGTTCCAAGCCTTCGAAATGTCCTTCATCATCAAGATACCAACGATTTTTTCTAAAAAATTCGAGACTTGTATCGTCTTTCTTTCATCCCCTGCAACACTGCACATTATATTCGTTTCAGCCCTCGTTCTCTTTCTCCGGATCTGCGAAACGCATGAAACAACCAGCGGTCTAAGCCAAGCCGCCCCGCATTATAACCGGCGGCACAAATGAATACTCCCAAGATGATATCAAATGGATTCGTTGATATCGTACCCGCCATTAGATAGGCAAAATTCATCACTAACGCAAAAAACGCCGCGGCCGTCGTTAAACAGCCGAGAATTAAACCTAATCCAACAAGGACTTCCCCAATCGGAATAATTGTGTTAAAAACATTCGCATTCGGCAAGGCAAAATTCTTTAAAAAGCTAAGGTAAGTTGGGAAAACAATATCGCCTGCCGGGCCCCTTACCGGCTTGGCCACCGCTCCCTTTAAAAAGCCGGAAGCATCAAAGCCGCCTAACTTATGATACCCTGCTGTAAACCACGAATACCCCAGATACAAACGAATCAAAAGTAAAAGAACAGAAGCAATCATGCTTTCCCGTAAAAATCTCATAAACATTTTTGAAGTTACCCCTTTCTTAGGGATTTTTTTATGGAACTTTAGGATGCACGAAAAAGAAACCATGCCCCTTTTTATTAAGTTTTCCATTTCCCTGCTCATTTATAAAAAAAAATTCCCCGGACAACGAAGTCTTTACAACAACGTCCAGGGAATCCAATAATGAAAAGGGATGTGATTATAACAAAAATTAGTTTAACAGAGGAACCGATTATTAGGAATGCTATTATAGAAATATACACAAAATTGAAACAAGTGATTTTTGTCTCTGGGCTCATTTCCAGCAGTGACAGCTGCCCTAAAAAAAGGTAAAATGCTACAGAGGTGACTAGTGTGAAATGGCGTTGGTTTAGATGGGCTCTGGTAGTTCTATGGTGTATTCAAATTTTTTATTTTACGGCCCTGCCGGTTTATAACGATGAGCATACAAGAGGTTTTCTAACAAAACTGCTCACCGATATCCTTCCAAATCACGATAAGGCAGTTTGGATCGGCATAATTGATTATCTTGTCCGAAAATCAGCACACATTACTGTTTTTGGCATTCTTGCCCTGTTATTTAAATTGGCGATTGAAAATAGACCAAAATCTTATATATATTCTTGGGTCTTTACGGCTTTTTACGCCGCGACAGATGAGTATCATCAATCATTTGTGCACGGAAGAACGGCATCGATTTTTGATTGTCTATATGATGCGGCAGGTGCATTGCTATTTTTAGCCGTTCTCTTTTTTATTTCCAGAAAAATATCCGTAAGCAAAGTAAAAGCACTCGCATGAGTGCTTTTTGCGTCTAATCCTTCATCCATTCTTTAACAAGTTAACCAAATAAAGATGGCTGTTATACATCTCAGCAGCATCAGTTTTATTTTTCAAATTGATTTCATAGATATAGGGGCGGGTCAGCAAATAGGGAAGAATCGGTTTCCAATCAATGCAGCCTTCGCCAAGCGGCAGACCATCATGTTTCTTTCCCTCACTGTCGACGACATGAAAATAGCGGATATAGGAATCCAGCTTTTGGATCTGTTCGAGCAGCAAGCGGTTATCCCCGTTGAAAGAGATAAAGGCGTGGCTGATATCATACGTCAGCGGTAAATTTAAAGGCTCAATAAAATCCTCAAACCAATGCGGATTGCGGGCCGTAAACAAACCCTCGATTGAATTTTCCCATAAAAAAGCATCTTTTCCGTATTCTAAAATTTGCTTCATTTCCGCAATCATGTTTTCTTTGTTTTTTTCATTGACCGCGGAAGCATCAGTTGGAAGATAATGAGGATGAATGACACATTTGACTGAGTGCAGGGAGCAAATTTCAGCAAGGATTCGCGTAGATAAATGAAAAAACAAATAGTCTTCCTTTTGCTCGTGAATGATATTCAAAAATCTTCCATTATATTTTGAAGGGTGATGCAAATACACCTTGTGCCCGAGGCTCATTAACATGAAAATCGTATTCTCCAGCTGCTTTCTTTTATCGCCAAATAAATCTTCATCGTGCAAGTGCAGCTCAATGATTTCCGGTTTATATTTTAAACGGTCATATAATTGTTCCGAATGACAAGAACTCTTCAATCCTAACTTCAACATTGCCTATCACTTCTTTCTGGCATTCTGTATCCTTGAGAAATTCCATCCTCTCTATTTTACCAAAAAGACAAATTCAAAACATTTAACTTACTGTAAAAAACGTAAAATGAAATTGAACCTTCTTTTTTAAAGACAATGTTAATATTAAAAACCATAGATTTATATTAAATAATTAAATCGTACAATTAACATTTTTAATTTTTTATAAAAAAATAATAAATTATTTAAACCAATCTATTTATTTTTTAAATAAATTATTTTATGATAGATTTAAATAACAGGAGAGGAGAGCGTTATGGCATATCCTTTACTATCAAATTGTCCGGTTTGCAGTAAACAATTAACCATTACCAAGCTTGAATGCACTCATTGTCATACAACCATCGAAAATGAATTTGAACTTTCCAAGCTTGCCGTTCTCGAAAAGGAGCAGCTCGATTTTATCGAGATCTTTTTAAAATGCCGCGGGAATATCAAGGAGGTCGAAAAAGAACTTGGTGTTTCCTACCCAACCGTCCGCGGAAAATTGGATGACATTATTTCTTCACTTGGCTACACAGCAAATAAAAAAGCAGAAGTCGATCGAAAAAAAGTCGTTACGATGCTGGAAAAAGGTGAAATAACCGCAGAAGAAGCAATCTCTATTTTAAAAGAGGAGGATTCCAAATGAGCGACGAAATTTCAAAGGTACTGACAATGGTGGAGGAAGGAAAGCTTGACAAAGAGAAAGCGGCAGAATTAATTGATGTTTTACAGGGCAAAGAAAAGAAAGTGGAACTCACTAAACAAACTCCATACTTAGACAAAATGTTAAAAATTCGTGCTACCTCTGAAGAAGGTGACAATGTAAATGTTAACCTGCCAATTAAATTGGTAAAGGCGGTGCTAAAGGTCGGCACAAGCATTGCTGAAAGAATACCTGAGGCAGAAAAATATGTGAAGGGTATTAATGTCGATCTGTTAATCGATGCCATAGAAAATGAAGTGGATGGGCAGATTGTCGATATCACCTCGGCCAAAGGTGAAAAAGTGTTTGTGGTCATTGAGTGATCCTATGATACAAGTAAAAATAAAAACGAAAGACCATAAAGGTTGGTTCATTCCGGTCCCATATGCCATGTTATCTCTTTTCAGTGCGCTTCTAACCTCAAAATGGATGATCGGATTTGTAAATAACCAAATTGAAAAGAAAAGCAAAAAGCCTATTAAAGTCCCTCAAATAGAGAGAGAGGAATTAAAACCATTATTAAAAGAGCTTTCTGCTTTTAAGGGGCTGGTCCTGGTGGAAACGAAATTAAAAGACGGCATGGAAGTCTCTGTCCGGTTATAAAATTTTTAAGTGAAGGGAGCTTGGGGATTCCAGGCTCTTTCTTTGAAAAAATCCTACTTTGAAGCCAAGCGATCACGGTCAACCGCTGACGGCGGCCGTTCCATCCACCCATTCTCAATCATCAATTTCATCCCGTCTTCAACAAAAGAAGCGATTTTCATAAACGACTTTGTGTACATGAAACCGATGTCGTGCCTCCCATTAACAGCCATTGAATTTCCAAACGCCCGGATTTTTATGGAAAACATATCCACCTTATGAAACAACAT
The DNA here is from genome assembly GCA_964484065.1 of uncultured Bacillus sp. GTDB lineage: Bacteria > Bacillota > Bacilli > Bacillales > Cytobacillaceae > JAEVLT01. Next base: position 3,530 of record CAZAEW010000015.1, on the reverse strand, counting down.
GATTTTATCCGAAAAGGGTGAAAAAGTAGATGTGGTGACTAAATGGTCAATAAAAGACGGTGAAGATAAATTTGCATTTTGCAATTGATCCATACAGGTTTCAACTGCATTATGCGTTATCTCTTTACCCCTTTTAAACAATTCCCGGACATTTTCATTTTTCGCTACTTGGCTAAAACCTAAGATTAAGGCTTTGCTTGTTACATTACTTTCAATATTATCATAAAGGTGGGCAACCTCTAACGCGTGAAGCGGACGCACATGCCCAATAAAGCCATTTAAAAAGTCTTCCGATACAAATTCCGCTTTTTCCGGTATCGGTATGTACGGCGGTTTAATAATCAAACTTTTGCTCATTAATACCTCTTTGATTTGCTGTAAGAGGACAATGGTAGATTTCAAACAGTGATTAAAAAAATCAGCTACATCCTGCCTGTATGCAAAAATCAGCGCTATATGATAAATACTCAACCCTGCTTTTGCGGCATATTTTAAATAATGGACATAAAACTCATCTTCAAATAATCTTGGCGCACCAAGATTGACATCTTCGTCTGTAAAGCCAATGGGAATTGGAAAGTTTTCCTTTTCAAAGATTTCTTCGATGCCGGCCATAAACTCTTTGCTTAAGCTGAGTCCATTTTCCAATAATTGCTTAATACTCTCATCGTCAACATGTTGCAGGAAATAACTTAGTATACACACGGACATACTATTTCCCGTGTAAGTTGCCCACAGTTTTCCAATCTCTGCTGATGTCAGTTTTTCATGATGATCGGATTTATTCGTCCCAGTTTTAATTGGCTTTATGGTCGCCACCAAAATCCCCCCTCTTTTCCTTTGGTTATTTTTTGCTTCTTGCAAAAATTTATTCCATTTTGCATGACCAACAGGCATGACGGGTAAAGAAAAGATATTGGTCCAACTCTCTAGCACGATATCTATGGGCAAGCAGGTATTTGGAAAACTTGTTTTGTTATTAAATGGCTTTTTTCGTAGAGTTTGTTGTTTTTTTACACAGAATTAATTTTTCTGGAATCAATTTAAAGCTCGTGATTCAGACAGGATTTCTTTTGATTTCTATCAAATCTGTCCGAATTTGCTCTACGTTACCCAAAACCCTGCCCTTTTTCGACTTCGGTCACGTAGAGGTACTTTACGTTACCCAAAACCCCACTCTTTTTCGATTTCGGTCACGTAGAGGTGCTTTACGTTACCCAAAACCCTAGCCTCTTTCGATTTCGGTCACGTAGAGGTGCTTTACGTTACCCAAAACCCCATTCTCTTTCGATTTCGGTCACGTAGAGGTGCTTAATGTTACCCAAAACCCCATTCTCTTTCGATTTCGGTCACGTAGAGGTGCTTTACGTTACCCAAAACCCCTCTCTTTTTCGATTTCGGTTACGTAGAGGTGCTTTACGTTACTCAAAACCCCATTCTCTTTCGATTTCGGTCACGTAGAGGTACTTTACGTTACCCAAAACCCCTCTCTTTTTCGATTTCGGTTACGTAGAGGTGCTTTACGTTACTCAAAACCCCATTCTCTTTCGATTTCGGTCACGTAGAGGTACTTTACGTTACCCAAAACCCCAGCCTCTTTCGATTTCGGTCACGTAGAGTCGCCCTTGATTCAGACAGGATTCCTGAAGATTTCATCAAAGCAATCCGAATGTGCCCATTGGCAGAACAACTTGATGATATGAGCAACAAAATATCCGAAAAGAGCCTATTAAATACACCAGTGTGCCGGGCGGAAAAGTGTTGGCGGTAATTTGGTTTGCGGGCTGCCCTTGGCCGAGTTAATCTGAACTTGAGTAAGAAAAATACTTCCCGTTAGATCCGCACCGCCAAGGTCCGCGTCACGAAAATCTGCTCCGATCAGGTCCGCCCCTCTCATGTCTGCTCCCCGCAGATCAGCCGCAATCAGGTAAGCACCCCGTAAATTTGCACCTCTGAGATTGGCCTTTTTTAGATTCGCCCCAATCAGGTCAGCGCCCCGGCGGTCCAGTTTCTTATTGTTTGATGGGGATGGATCACAATATTCGTTCCGCACAAGTTCACTTGTTTTTAGAAGCAGGCGGTTTACTTTCTCGCGGTGGTTCGCCACTTCCAGCGTAAGGAGTGAATCAGGATCAAGCAAGGTCAGATTCTCTGTTTTTTCCAGTTCCCGGCGAAGCTCTTGATGGATCGGACGAGTGATGTTTAATGACAAGGCTTCGGTCAGATACCAAAGCATTTCATGAAGCTCCTGCATAATCGGGAAAACCGCAAACATTTTCAATTGCTTTTCGGGATTGTCTCTCCAGTCAGCTCCCCCAAAAGTAATCTGGGAAACCTTTTGTCCAGCGCCAAAGCAATCAAAAACGGTACACCCTTTAAACCCCTTCTTTCTGAGATCTTTATGAATGCTGCAGCGGCAGTCTTTTTGCAGATTAGGACAAGGTTTGCCGATGTCCTTATCAACGGCAAAATCGGCAGAAGCTGCAAATGCCAGTGCCACGCAGCACAATCCGAAACAATTTTTGCAATCCACTTGAAGGCTGGTGCGGCTGATTTCCTGGTTTAAATGGCTATTATCCAATGAAGGCACATCCTTTAATCCGTATTAATAATAGTAAGTATACAGGATTAATAGATTTAACTGAAAGAGCTTTTCCTCCCGATCATTATTTTCATATTTTGTTTCACGAAAGAGTTCATCTGGAATCTCCACACTTGAGGATACAATTGTAAATACAACTAGTAGTATTTTGATTTTGGAAAAAACGATTCATTTTTCCGGGAAACATAAAGATCGAACAGCAAAAATATTAGAGTTGAATTTGTAGGCTTAAAAGGGTGGAAATGGTAAAATAAAATCGAGAGAATAGGGGGTCAAAAAATGAATAAAAATGAAGTGATTGCACGCCGAATCCTCGGCTGGAGTTTAAATAGATGGGATCGCTGGTATGATGAAGAAAAAGGGATGTTCATTCCTGTCTCGGAGTTTCAGCCCGAGAATAATCTTGACCACGCGATGCTGATCGTCGAAAAATTAAAACGGTTTGGAATTTCCTACAGGACTGATGGAGTTTCCGAAGTTTGTTTTAATCATGTATGCGAAAAAGGAGAAACACTGCAGCAAGCGATCACAAACGCAGCTTTTACGCTTGCGGACAACACTCCGGTACCTGATGAATGGATGTAAAATAGAAACAAAATGAAACCAAAACCATATCTCCTAAAAAGGGATGTCGTTTTGGTTTTTTTTTTGCGAAAAGGGGCGGAGTTTCGCAAAAGTCATGTTGTTTTTAACCAGCCAAAGTGAAGAAAAGTGGCTTCTTCTTTGAAAAGGTTTAACTTTGCTCCGCTCACACCTCCTTTATTATATGTTGGTGTATCGCTCATACTTGTTTTCATTCCATACATAGACTCATGTATGTTTTTTTAGGCTTGAGGCTATTTTGATAAAGGGTTCCGTTTTCGGATGCTTTCCTATTAAAAGACACAAGAATTGACGTATGAATTGGCATACGGCTTTTTCTTTATTT
>CAZAEW010000014.1:55143-69070 GCA_964484065.1 uncultured Bacillus sp. | reverse complement strand
CACAAGTTCTGGAAACCGTTTTGTCCTTATTATCATTTTTATGGACACTTTCACAGATTCCGGAAACTGTTTTGTCCTTATTATCATTTTTATGGACACTTTCGCAGGTTCCGGAAACCGTTTTGTCCTTATTATCATTTTTATGGACACTTTCACAAGTTCCGGAAACCGTTTTGTCCTTATTATCATTTTTATGGACACTTTCACTGGTTCCAGAAACCGTTTTGTCCAAAATGTTTTTTTAATAGGGTTAATAAAAGGAGTGTCCTAATCTAACAGGAACACTCCTTACAGTTACTCGTTCAATGAGCCTGCCGGCTTTATTTCTTTGTGCTGCTCCTTTATCAAAACGGCCCCCATAAGGCCTAAAAAGGAAAATAAAATGGGGATGATCAAACCGTAACGGTAACCGACACTGACTCCTGCAGCATGAAAATAATCCAAGACCCTGCCAAAAATACTTGGCAATAGAACAGCACTTAAAAATCCGCCCATGTTTGCCGCCCCGGAAACAACCCCGACCTCTTTCATTGGAAAAGACTGACGGACAACCGCAAAGGTCAACGCGCTGGCCCCATTTCCATAGCCAATCAGTAAGAAAAGAGTTATCAACATGTAGAATGGCGGTTTTCCTCCAGATAAAAGGAAAGCAGCCCAGCTCAAAAAGACGACAAGCTGAACCACAAAATAAGGGCGCTTAATAGAATTTAGTGAACTTGAAATCCAACTTGATAACGGGGACCCGATAAGCGCACCAATAAGGCCAATCATAATAAGCTGGCTTGCCCCAGATCGTGACATTCCATAAACATGCATTCCGTAGGGGACAGCCCAGGACCCGACAAACCCAACGTAAGTGCCGACAAGGCCAAAATGGCATAAAAAAGCAGCCCATACTTGCCGGTCAGAAAAGATCCGCCGTAACATGACCCATGTTTTTTCACGGTTCTTGTTCTTGTCTATTTTATCGGAGGCCTTATTCGACAAGGAGTGCCCGCTCGTGGTCTTCCCTGGAATTTTTAATAGAACAAAATAAAGAAGTATTCCGGATAAACACAAAATAACTCCCGCTGTAAAAAAGGGGATTCTCCAGCCGGCAAAAGAAATCCATGCGGAATAAGGAACGGTCGCCATCAAGAAGCCTAGACTGCCAGACATGCCTGCTAAACCGAGCAGACGGACAAATTCATTTACCTTAAACCATCGTCCCATAATCAGGACCAAGTTAATCCATATCGCAGCGTCACCCATTCCAACTAATAATCTCGAAAATATTAAAATATATTCATTAGCTGCAAGACTATAAATGATTGTTCCCAACCCGTTAAGGATTGCCCCCGCAATAAGGAAATAATTAGGTCCGAAACGATCCGATAATATTCCGATTGGGATTTGCAAACCTGCATACGCTAAAAATTGCATACTGGCCAGCAGTCCGATTGTCGCAGCGGAAACATGGAAGTCCTGCATCAATTGGTCGGTAATTAATCCCGGTGCTGTTCTCTGAATGACGATTAAAAAATAGGTTAATAGGACTGCTGCAAAAACAACCCATCTGTAATGATTTTTTTGTTTATCCAATGAATTTCAACCTCTGTTTTATGTTTTTCACCCCATTATACTCTTTATTTCAGCATAAGATTAAATAAAAACCGCCAACATTGGAAAAACGTTGACGGTCATTTGAGCAATCTCTTATTTTAAATCATTATTAATCTTGGATATCAGCACTTTATTTGGATCCTGGCTCAGCTCCCACATCATGGCCCCGCCCAAGCCCATTGATTTAATAAAAGCCGTTTTATAGCCCATTGATTCGGTATCATCATAGCTGATAAATTGGGAGCCGTTAAACAGCCACGGAACTTTCGCGTCATTATTCCAATAGCGGATGAAGCCATTTTTATTTAAATAGTTCGCTTCAATATTTGCATAGGTTAATGCCGAACCGCCGCCGGTAAAAGTCTGGTACAAGCCGTTATTCAGATTATTGACTCCGTTATAGATTCTGCCGTAGAGCGGAACACCCATAATCAGCTTATTTGCCGGGACTCCATTATTAAGATACATCTGAACTGCATCCTGCACACTCCACTCCGAGTAAAAGCCTGAAAAAGGATCCCGGTACAGTGCAGCATTAAATCCGGTGATCGTATCCCAATTTCCATGGAGATCATAGGCCATCAGCTGAATATAATCAACGTACTGCCCAATCAAATTCAATTCCGTATTCGCCGCATAACTTTTTGCCGCGCCGCCAGCAATGGACAACAAATACGTTTTTCCATCTTTGCCGCTTTGGGCATCGAACGTTTGCCTGATTTTTTGGATTAACAGGGTGAAATTCTGCTTATCTTCGGGACGGGTCACATTGCCCGCTTTTCCGCCGGCAACCGGGTATTCCCAATCCAAATCCACTCCATCGAATCCATATTGCTGAATAAACTGCAGACAGCTGTCTGCAAAAATAGTCCGCGACTCGTCCGTTAAGGCAACATCGGAGAAATGGGCCGAATTATCCCAGCCGCCAACAGAAATTAATGTTTTTAAATTTGGATATTGCTGCTTCAGTTTTGTTAATTGATTGAAGTTTCCGGCATAGGCTTGAGTTGATGTGTCTCCTGGAAAAAGCTTTTGAACATCCGCATATGGATCGCCCAAGGCAATTTTTCCGTCAGCGGAAATATTCGCAAACGCATAATTTAGGTGTGTCAGCATGCTGGCATCAATATTGGATACTTGGTAGTTTGAATAAGTAGCCCATCCGGCATAATAGCCAATCTTTTTATATTGGGCAACAGGAATAGTATTTTTGACCGTTACCGTTCTTGTCGTTTGTGCTGTTTGATTAGCAGTATCGTAAACGATGACTTTTAACGCTTGCTGGCCATCCGGCACCCATGGGTCGGTAGCCCAGTTGGCACTATATGGCGCAGCTGTCAGGGTTTTGATTAAATAACCCCCGTCACTGCTATAAAACTCTACCTTGCTGATTCCTTTATCATCACTGGCAGTGACAGATAGAGTAACGGTTCCGCTTATTGTTTGGCCGTCACTAGCAATCGGCGAAACTTGGATGGAGCTGACCTGGGGCGGCATGTCCAATGCCGGAGCCGCGGTAGTAACCTTAATGGTATTACTTGAAGCGGACACATTCCCACTGGCATCCCGCGCTTTGATAAAAAAGCTATAAGATGTACTTGGGGTTAAATTTTTCACAGTATACTGAAGGGCAGCGGTATTTCCGATCAGTTTATTGTTCATGTAGATGTCATAGCCAGTGACACCGACATTATCTGTTGAACTGTTCCACGCTAATGAGATGGCGGAATCAGTGGTGCCCGCTGCATGTAAATTAGTTGGTGCGGTTGGTGCGGTTCTGTCCGGTTTAGCTGCTTCTGCAGTGCCAAAGTCGGTAAAAAAGCTGAAAAAGAATAGAATAACAATCAAGAATTTAAAGCCGTTCCGTACTGACAAAAAGGTGTTTTGTGGCTTCATTCTTTGCTCAACCTCTCCTATTAAAATAGTAATATAGTTCTAACTCTATTTTAATAGAAGGTTTTTTACGGTTATATGGGTAAATAGTCTCTGAAATAGGACTGTTTTTCTATATGAAATATGACCCGTTTTAGCCGAAAAATAAAACGAAAGACCTATATATTTTTAATAATCCAGAGAAATAAAAAAAGGGGCTATGATGAATAGACCCTTAAAACTATTTTACCCCGCATTAACTGGCAGTAAGACCCCCACTTCAATATTCAATCTATACAAGAATAGTTAGTGTGGGATCCACTGCCAGTAAAAACCCGATTGGTGAGATACAGTGAAACTTGCCGCTGCGTTCTTTAGAGGCTTAGTTGAACCAATCGGGTTATGCTTTTTTGACAAATTCAGATTTTAATTTCATAGCTCCAAAGCCGTCAATTTTGCAGTCAATATTATGGTCGCCGTCAACTAACCGAATATTCTTCACCTTTGTTCCCACTTTTAAAACGGATGAGCTGCCTTTTACTTTCAGATCCTTGATAACGGTTACTGTATCGCCATCGGTTAAAATATTTCCATTCGCATCTTTAAATACCTTTTGCTCTTCGGCGCCGGATTCGGCCTCTAAAGTCCATTCATGGGCACATACAGGACAAACCAAGAGACTCCCATCCTCATATGTGTACTCAGAATTACATTTTGGACAATTTGGTAAATTAGACATAAAAAGGTTTCCTCCACTATCTATTATTTATCCCATTATAAATGATTTTGAATTTCCCCTCTATATCTTTCTGTTTTTCTTTAAGTACTAATAGAATGATCGAGCCTTTTCAATGTTTCAGGCAAATGATCTGGCGGAAGAGGCGGGCTGTACAGATATCCTTGAACATGCTGGCAGCCTTTGGCTTGTAAAATTCCCTGCTGGTCATCGGTTTCTACTCCCTCTGCAATCACCTCAAGATTTAAGTATTGGGCGAGTGTAATGATCATGGATACAACCGAAAGGCCATCCTTATTATGAGGCAGATCCCGGATGAATGACTGATCAATTTTCAAACGGTCCACCGGAAGATTTTTTAAATAAGATAATGATGAGTATCCGGTTCCAAAATCATCAATGGCAATCTTAATGCCTAATTTCTTCAGATCCCTTAATGTTTGCATTGCATGCTCTGCATTCATCATCATGCTCTCGGTAATTTCCAATTCCAAAAACTGCGGTGAGAGGCTGTTTTCCTCCAACACATCCATGACAATATCCTTCAGGTTTTTTTGGTAAAACTGACGAATCGATAAATTCACGGCCATGACAAGGGAGGAATACCCATGATCATGCAAATATTTTAATTGCCGGCAAGCTGTCCGTAAAACCCATTCCCCAATTGAAATGATCAATCCTGTATCCTCGGCAATCGGAATAAATATCTCCGGATTCACAATTCCTTTTACGGGATGATGCCAGCGGAGCAGGGCTTCAAGCCCGATAATTTTTCCGGATGTTATATGGACTTGCGGCTGATAAACGAGATGAAATTCACTTCGGGCTAACGCATGAAACAAATCATTCTCCAAAACAAGCCGGTCCAATGCCTTTTCCTCCATGGAAGAATGAAAAAATTCATATAAATGGTTTTGCTGCTGCGCCTCTGTTAGTGCAATCTTTGCATGTTGAATTAATTCATCCAAGTGGCTTCCATGGGTAGGATAAAGGGCAACCCCGGTGCTTACATTCACATTTAAATCAACGTGCTGAATTTGAAGAGGATCACTTAAACTATTGTGGATTTTTTTTACTATTCCTGCTACTTCCGCTTGATCATTTACATCGGGAAAGATCAGGTAAAAGTCATCACCAGTCAGCCTCCCAAAAAGCATCCCGGCTGACAGCTTCCTCCTGATCCTGTCTGCAACCGCTTGAAGAACGAGGTCACCAAACTCATTTCCAAGCGCTTTGTTCATATTGGTAAAACGATCGATATCCATGACAAGAAGGGCTAGTTTTCCTTGCTTTTGACGGCTGATCATTTCTGTCCACTCTTCTTTAAGAAAACGCAGATTCGGGAGTTTCGTCAATTCGTCATGAAAAGCCATAAATTCAATCGTCTCCCGGTCCTTAATTTGCTGGGAAATATCACGAAACACAATAATGAAACCTGCAATAGCATTATTTTCAAAAAACGGTGTGATGACATAAGAGACAGGAAATGAAACTCCATTGTGACAATAAATCTCATCTTCCTTTACAGACGTACAGGCAATCGTCATCGAATCTTCTTTAAAGGAATATTTGCCGACGTGAAGAAAATCCTCGACATATTTCCCTATCAATTCCTCCTGTCTCCAGTGGAGCAGCCGTTCCGCTTCAAAATTCATGAATGATATTTTTCCTGTTCTTTCCAATACCAATAATCCTTCTCCCATTTGGGAGGCAATCGTGGCAAGAAACTCCTCTTCATTCTGTAATTGGGCTTCCGCTTCTTTTTGTTTACGAAAAGGTTCCTCCACCGCCTCCCTGTAAATGCCTCTTTGTAAAAAATAAAACCCCGCCAATTGGAACCAGTGGCCAACAAAATTAGTAATGTCATATACGTCTTTATAAGAACTGAAAAAATAGTCTGCCACTATCAAATAAAATGATGCTGTCATCAACATGGATCTTAATACTTTATTTGTGCGAAAGCGAAAAAAGACAATAAGGGTGATGCAAATTTCAAGGATGATGCACACATATTGAAGATTTCGTTTTAAAGCAGTAGTTCCAATTCCCTCCACAACCAGTTCTGGAAGCAACCTGATTGGGTAATACACCAATATTATCCACAAAATAGAATACGCAAATGCAAGGCTATATCCGAGCCATCTTTTTTTGGGAGTTACCATTCGATCCTTCGTCAGGATAATGGCAAGGATTCCAGTCACTTCCGTAAATCGTCCAATCATAAAAAACCAGGTTGCTTTATAAGCGGAGCTGTCAGAAAAGAAAAACGGCATCCCTTTATAGGAAAGCATGTGGGCGGTTTCTATAAAACTCAGGGTGAAAAACAAGGAACCAACCCATAATCGGTAGCTTGTTAAGATATGAGGAGAGGCTACCCATGATTGAAAGGATATGATAAGTGCGGTCGTAATGATGAGTAATTCAAAAATCATATGAATGGATAAATAGTTCTTCGAGCCAAAAATACCGTATAAGGGATTTCGAAAAAAAAGGGCTATGATGAAGATAAAAATGGATAGCAATGGAATTAAGTAGTGATCTTTTTTGCTATGAGGGGAATCAAAATAATTCAGCATCCCACAACCTTCTTTCCCATTCAGTGGTGCAGTCAGGATGAAAAAGCATGATGATTTATCTATATTTTACATCAATTTTTTGAAATAGCATTTTTTAACCCCCGACACCTACAAAAACCTTTTAAAGTTTTAGATATTCAAAGAGGAATAAATGTCTTGTAGCTGCTTTTCCATTTTTCTGTTGGACACTTTCGTAAAGAAAGCAGCAGGAGAACTTTTCCCTCATTTACTTTTTTTTACTGTTTCTTTATTATATTAATAGAATGACAGAAAATCCTTTCACGTAATACTCCTTATTGAACACAATTTGCCGGTAGCAAGGATGATGACTATGGAGGCTTTTGTCGCCAGACAGCCAATATTCACAAAGACAAAAGAAATATTTGCCTATGAATTGCTCTATCGCAACAATCTGGAGAATAAGTATCAGGAGATTAACGGTGATATAGCTACAACAGATGTCATCGTCAATAGCTTTATTAATATCGGAATGGACGAACTCTCTAATGGGAAGCCTTGTTTTGTCAATTTTACGGGGAATTTGCTCCAGCAAAGACTCCCGACCTATTTCCAGCCAAATGAGGTTGTCGTGGAAATATTAGAAACAGTTGAAATAAATCAGGAATTAATCAATATATGTAAAGAACTGAAAAACAAAGGCTACCAAATTGCCCTTGATGATTTTGTTTTACATAAGGAAAATCCGTTTACATACCGTCTGCTCGAACTTGCTAATATTATTAAAGTCGATTTTAGGGATACTTCTCTGCAAATGAGAAAAATAATTGAACATGTTGCCCGCAAATACGATAATCGGCTGCTGGCTGAAAAAATTGAAACATTAGAGGAGTTTCATTCTGCCGTCCGATTTGGTTATGACTATTTTCAAGGTTACTATTTTTCCAAGCCCGTTATCCTTTCCACCCATGATGTGCCTGAGTACTTCCAAAATTATTTTGTCATTATCAATCATTTAGCCGAGGGTGAACCAGATCTCGATTTTATCACTAAATTAATTGAGCAAGATTTATCCTTATCCTATAAGCTTCTTAAATTGATTAATTCTCCGGCATTCCGGCCAAAAAGTAAAATCAGTTCAATCAGGCAGGCAGTTGTCCGCCTTGGGTTTAATGAACTGAAAAAATGGCTTTATATCCTTTCCCTCAGGGGAACAATGAGCGGGAAGAGTGAATGGTCCAGAGAAATGTTTAACAATAGTCTCATTCGGGCAAAAATGTGCGAGCTCCTTGCTTTACACAAAAATAAACAAAAAGAATCATCCTCCTATTTCTTAACCGGATTGTTTTCACTTATGGATGTACTGTTAGGGATGGAAATGAATCAGATCTTAACATTAATGCCGCTTCAAGAAGATATTTGTGAAGCCCTTAAAGGAAAATCCAATCAGATGAAAAATGCCCTTGATTTAAGCATTATCTTTGAAAGAGGAGTCTGGGAAGACATCGGCATTTTGTGCAATAAACTCAAAATCAGCGAAAAAATCGCCCTTAAATGCTACTATGAAGCCTTTAAATGGGCGAATGAATTAATGAAGGAATAACAAAAGGGACAGTTTCTTGCTGACTTCAGCAAGAAACTGTCCCTCTGCTTTTTAATATACAATGACTGGTTCGTATTGACTTAAATTCGCATAGACGGTTGGCATGATGCTCGGCGGGGTGTTGACGCATCCGCCTGACCCTGCTGTCAGGTAGGCATCACTTGCCCAGTTTTTACGCCAGCTGGCATCATGGAATCCCTGACCGCCCATCGTAAACGGCGCCCAATACTGCACTTTAACGGAATAATTCGGATTGCCTACCTCACTGCCTGTAAGGGTGGACGGAGACCGTTTATATTCGATATACCAAACACCGGTATTCGTATCTTCATTGGTGTCATGTCTGCCGGTAACGACATTCGTTTCGACTGCCAGCTGCCCGTTTTTATAAATCCAAATATGCTGCTGGGCAATGGACACTTCCGCATACGTATCACCAATACCATTATTGGCAGTAATTTGATATCCCGTTCCACGGGTGGTCCAGCCGACTCCATAAATATTTTCAGCTGATAGGGACTTTTCCCCTTTTGCAAAAGCTTCCTGAATCCGCGCTGTTTCTTTTTCGACATTTATGGCCCATCCATAAGATTGACCTTTTACCGTTATGACTGAACCGGAATGTGTTTTAAATTGAAAGTTCTTGCCTAATGTTGACTGAGCCTGATTGATTTCGGTGATTTTTTTCTTAATCTCTGCTCCATCGATGGTAACTTTCATATCTTTTGCTGCAGATGCATTCTTAATTAAATCGCTGCCTTTTAATGTATAAGCTTTGCTTTGCACCTTATAATCAATGGTACGCTGAGCAAGGTCCTGCAGCAATTTGGCTTCCTTTTTAACAATAGCGCTGTTCTCTCTTACAGGCTGAATATATACCGTCTTCAAATGAATTTCACTATTAAATTCCTGTTTCTGATAATCCTTTAACAATTGACTGACATCATATTGTTCCCCGTTAACGCTCTTTGAAATGGCGACTTTGCCGTTTTCCAAATGTGCTTCCGCATCTTTTGGCGCTTGTAGGCTCTTATTCATGGCCGTAAGTTTTTCTTCTACTTGTTTTTTCAATGTCTGGCTTCGATATTGATTGGCTTTGCCGGGAACAAGTGAAAAATCTTTCACCTTTGAAGAAGGCCAAAACGTCTGCTGCTTTTTCAGTAATTTGTTAACCTCAGGGAGGTCTTGATTAGTAAAGCCCATTTTTGTATCTTTTCCATCTAAAATTAACTGGCTGCCAACATAGACTTTATTCTTTAATACAGAAGATGTTAATTTTTTTATCGCCTGTTCAGCAGTTAACCCGCCTACCTTGGTATTATTGATGGTGATATGCGAATTGAATCGGGTCGATTGATAATAGCTCATTCCCGCAATTCCGAGTGCAACAATCACGATAAAACTGCTGATAAGAATGATATGTTTTTTACGCATTGCTCTACCCCTTAATAAAGTTGGTTTAGTTAGTTCGTTCCTATTTAACTATTAAAATAAATAAAAAGGTTGCTCTTTCTATAATAACAAAATTATGTTTCAATGTACCAAATTTAAGGGTCTTTTCCTCGCAATTTGTCGAATGCCTCCTGCTCCTTGACGTACCTTTCTGAGGAAAAGGGGCGGAGCTGCGCAAAAGTCATGTTGTTTCTAACCAGTCAAAGCGAGGAATTATCTGGCTCTATTCAGGGCAGTATTAATACTTTTAACCTTCGAAACACAAAGCGGAGCATGCCATATAGGCATGCTCCATATTTTTGTTTGCTCTACGCAGCTATTCTTTTTTTAACTGTTTCCTTTTGGATTGTTTCCGGGAAAGTTGCAGTCAAGAAGATATACAAACTTGAGACAGCGATAAAGAAAATCATCGCCGGTGTATATCCGGAAGTGCCTAAAATATAACTCCACACAATGGTAGCAATCGTTTGACCGGCATATGCCAACGCCCAGAATAAGCCAAACATAATCGTCAATCTTTGCGGCGTCATCCCTTTTAATTCATGAGGAAGATTCAAAAAGATTGGGTACTGAATATACATTGCAAAACCCGAAATGGCAATCAGCGAATAAGATAGAAGCGGAACACTATTGGCAAATACTAATGCCAAGGCAAACGTTCCAACCATGACAATTCCGCTGAGTACAAGAGTCGGCTTGCGCGGCACCCCGTTATTTCCAATCCGAATCCCGGCAAAAGTACCCAAAATCCCAAAACCGGAAATTAACAAGTTTGTAACGGAACCATTCAATAAAGTATATTGTTCAAAAATAGCCTTAAAGCTCACAAGCGATAAAACATACAAGGTTAAAAAGGAAGCAAACGCCATGCCGTATCGCCAGAGAAATCCATCTTTAAGGGCATCCTTATATCCATAGACTTCCGTTTTTCCACTATTTTTTTCTCTCGTTTCAAAATTCTCCGCTTTCCACAGCCAGCCGGCAAAAAACAAAATGGTTAAAGCTGCAAAAAACGTTAGAGTTAAGCGCCAGTTTACCACCATTTGTTTAGCGAAAACCGTAAACAGGACAGCCACAATAAATGCACCTGCGTTATATGACACTGTATTGGCTGCATTGATACGCAGTTTAATTTTCGAGTTAGTAATATAGTGGGCTACAACAGGATTCATATAGACAATCACCATTGAACCGCCTACCGCCATGACCATTCTTGCGGCTGTGTAGGCCCAATAATTGGGCAGATAAATCGCTACAAGCCCCATCATTAAAAGTCCAATTGCCGTACCAGCTGCTTTTTTGGGTCCCAATTTCATTAAGATAACCGCTGCTAATATATTGGCAAATACTCGAGCCGTTGTAATGGAGTAATTTACTAATTGTGAAATAAGAGGATCTACCGGTCCGCCAAAAAAGGTTTTGGTGATTTGCGGCGTCAAAGAAGACCCGGCCACCCAGTTCATTGCAAAGGTAACATAAGATAACCATAAAACAGCCAGCATAAAATAACCTTTTTTTGTATCGTTGCTTACTTTCATGATTCCATCCTTCTATCCTGTAATTTTATTACGATTAAACTAACGCCTCTGGATTCATGGTTCTTTTTAACACTTCAACTGAATGATTAAATTGGTCTTTTTCGAGGTCATTTAGGTCGATTTCAATGACTTCGCGGATACCGTTCCGGTTAATGACAGCTGGAACTCCGATATAAACGTCGTTATGTCCATATTCTCCGTTTAAATAGGCAGATACCGTTAAGATACAGTTTTCATTATTTAAAATGGCCTTTGTGATTCGGACAAGCGACATTCCGATTCCGTAGAAGGTTGCGCCTTTTCTCTCAATAATGTGATAGGCTGCGTCACGAACGTTTGTAAAGATTTCATCTAAGCATTCTTTTTTCAGATCATTTTTCTTCGCCAAAACAGTTTCCAGCTTTTCTACTCCGATTGAACTGCAGCTCCAAACCGGAAGCTCTGTATCGCCGTGCTCCCCAATAATGTAAGCATGGACATTTCTTGTATCGACATCGAAAAATTGTCCGAGGTTGAAGCGAAGACGCGCAGAATCCAATACGGTGCCTGAACCGATGACACGTTCTTTTGGAAGGCCTGATTCTTTCCATGTGACATAGGTTAAAATGTCCACAGGGTTTGTTGCCACAAGGAATATTCCGTCAAAGCCGCTTTCCATAATGCTGCCGACAATTTGTTTAAATATTTTTGTGTTCTTCTCGACTAATTGCAGTCGGGTTTCACCTGGTTTTTGCGCCAATCCTGCTGTGATGACAACAAGGTCTGCTGTTGCACAATCCTGGTAAGAGCCTTTCCATACCTTTAATGGTGAAGGAGAGAATGGCATTCCATGGTTAAGATCCATGACTTCGCCTTCCGCTTTTGCTTCATTCACATCGATCAGCACTAACTCTTCCGCTACTCCCTGATTAATCATTGAATAGGCGTAACTGCAGCCTACCGCCCCTGTACCAATTAATACTACCCGATTTACTTTTCCGTTATTCATGTAGATAATCTCCTTTCAAAATCTGAGGATTATTTAAAAGTACTAACACTGAAGGTTTCTACTATTATCAAGTTGACTAAGTCAGTATAGCACCTTTCTGTGAATCGTTTCACAAAACTTGTGAAAGAATAATGAACATTTCATTGTATGAAGGCATGGATTTGCTCAAATTTCCGGAAGTTTTCCGCCTAAAACAATTTATAAACAAAGATAAAACACCTAGTTCATAATGTAAAGTTATGTAAGCGCTTTGTGAAAAATTTCACATAGATTGTGAAAAAATGATGAACATCTCGGTACTTAAATAAATCCAAATCCACAAAAAATGTTAACGGAATATTCATTCTTTTTGAGTGGGATCTGGATTATTTTATATAAAATGATCTTAGAAATGATGAAAGGAAGTGGCTTATGTTACTTAGAAAACGATCTGAATCGAATGAGTTAATGACTTTGCGTTCTTTAAACACGCGAGCGGAGTTAACTGAAAAGGAGAGGTTTCACTATTTAAACCTCGAAAAGGGATATGAAGGAGAGGTGAAATTTGATCTGCTGGCAGAAAGTCTTCAGGAGGAAAGGTATATCATAAATGACTTACTTCTCGAAGTAAACAACTCTTATTTTCAAATTGACACATCCATTGTTTCACAGGGAGTTATTCACTTGCTCGACATAAAAAACTTTGAAGGAGATTGTTACTGGAAAGAAGATAAAATTTATTCCGTAAAAACAGGTCGAGAATTTAAGAACCCTGTCCTCCAGTTAAATAGAAGTGCAACCCTATTCCGCCAACTGCTCCAAAATCGCAAGCTAAATTATCTTATTGAACCCTTCGTTATCTTTATCAATCCTGAATTCACCTTATATCAAGCCCCACTTGACCAGCCTATTATTTTACCCACCCAGGTTAATCGTTTTCTGTTAGATTTAAACAAAACATCTTCTAAGTTGAATAATGGGCACAAGGAACTGGCCCAAACATTAATTTCATTACATCAAACAAAAAACCCATTTACAATATTGCCCCAATATAATTATGAACAGTTGCAAAAGGGATTTTATTGTAGAAATTGTAAGTCGTTTATGGTTTATATAAAAAATAATGATATTGTATGTGGAAAGTGTGGGGAACATGAAAGGATTGAACAAGCTATTTTACGGAATGTAAAAGAATTTCAGTTGTTATTTCCTGATCAAAAACTTACTACCCACATCATTTATGAGTGGTGCAAGACCGAGTTAAACAAACGGACATTTAGCAGAGTTTTAAAGAAAAACTTTACTCCGTTTGGAAATACTAGGGATACTTTTTACAAATAAAAACCATTTGTTTGCTTTCATTTTTGGAAATATTTTTCAAAGTGATCCTTACAGACAGTACTTTGAATTTCTTGCCTTCTTCTGTCCGAATGAGACCGGCATTCTGACACGAACTCGCATTTTTGGCCGCCCCCTGTCCGAATGAGGCTGGTATTCTGACACGAACTCGCATTTTTGGTCGCCCCCTGTCCGAATGAGGCTGGTATTCTGACATGAACTCGCATTTTTGGCCGCCCCCTGTCCGAATGAGGCTGGTATTCTGACACGAACTCGCATTTTTGG
>CAZAEW010000014.1:0-55043 GCA_964484065.1 uncultured Bacillus sp. | reverse complement strand
CTCGCATTTTTGGCCGCCCCCTGTCCGAATGAGGCTGGTATTCTGACACGAACTCCGGATTTTTCCCTTCTCCTGTCCGAATGAGGCTGGTATTCTGACAGCGAACTCCGGATTTTTCCCTTCTCCTGTCCGAATGATGCCGGCATTCAGACACGAACTCCGGATTTTTCCCTTCCCCTGTCCGAATATGACAAGTATTCAAACGGCCGGGTCCCTTAAATAGGTCCCGGCTGTTTTACACAATTAAAATTTGCTGAAGCGATTGGATAATTCTCTCGGCATTTTCCCAATTAAGGTCTGAATTGTTAACAATAATATTACAATCGAACAGCGCCTGTACCTCTGCATCGTAATCTTTTAACCGTTTGTTTAACTCGGAAACCGGTTGATCCCGCTTCCTTAATCTGGATTCACAATCTGTTTTGGGGGCATAAACCCCGATCCGAAAACATTCATCTTTCATTACTTCAAAAATCTTATTTGCTCCTGGAGCATCAACAACGATTGATTTTACATCGTCCCTCAAATTTTGAAACGAATCCAGAGAAGTGCCATAATAATTCGATTTATACTCTGTAACCTCTAGCATACGTCCATCATTTTGCCTTTTTTTAAATTCCTCGATGCTTACAAAGTGATAATCTATTCCGTTTTTTTCATTCGGGCGAGGAGAACGGGTTGTCCAGGTAATAATTCTTGGAATCCCCAGCATGTTCTGCAAGGTGGATTTACCTGAGCCGCTGGGTCCCTGAAAAATAACCACTTTAACCATATACACACCACCATAATAAATTTTATAGGTTTTCTTCCATATTACCATTACCATTTCCGTTTCCTCATTCATCTGCTGCAAAAAGAAAAAAATCCGTCCTCTCACCGCGGACGAATCACTGAGCCTCCTTTCTCGAAACCAATTACTACTGTCCATCTTTTCTAAAGCTTAATATGGAGCTCTTTTAGTTTTTCTCGGTCTGAAGCCAAACAGCGTTCCAATTCTTCACCGAGGGTTGTACTGGTGCTTTTATTATAATAACCAATTAATAGATCAATTGCTTGATGAGGAAAGCACTGATCTATGATAAGAAGTTCCTCTTCCCCTTCAAAGAAAGGACGGATCTTTCGATAGCATTCCAGGATGGATTCATATCTTTGTGAATCCCAATTGCCCAGATCGTGATTGATCAAAGTAATCATTTTTGATACATCTGTCATAGGAGGGGAAATTCCAACCGTGTCAAGGTCAATGATTCTCCATTCTCCATTCTTATCACTCAGAATGTTAATTCGCGCATAATCTCCATGGCTTAATAATAAATCAGGGTTGAATTTTGCTGAAGCAGCCAAGAGGTCGGGGATTTTTTCCATTGCCCAAATGCACCTTTTCTGAAGCCAATCATAGCTGCTGGAGAATACTTTAACAATTTGACTGTTATCATGGATTAATTCTTTGTACACTTCATTCATTAATTTCGTTTTACTAATATAGTTCAAATCTTTTTTCCTTATTGGTTTGCCTGTTGCCTGATAGCCCCTTGAAGCATTATGAAAGCGGGCCAGCAGGGAAGTTATTTTCTCGATGGTTCCAGGGGTATCATAAACGATTGTTTCCCCCTCAAACCATGGAAAAAGGATAAAAGAGACGTCTTTATGCAGGACGAGAAAATCATTTTTCAAGGTTGGCAAAACGGGAATGACCGGAACCCCTCTGTTAAAAAGATAGCTCCCCACATTTGAAATAATGCCCGCCTTTTTGGGATCGACTAATTTTAAGGCATAGTTCCCATTATTCCCCGATATTTTCCATACACATCTGTTCCTTCTTTCACTGATCAATGTTATTTTATCAGGGTGGATTCCATATTCTGAAAGTATTTCTAAGATGTTGTAATCACTCATGTTTTTAGCAGCCCTTTAAAAATATTCTTCTAATCTTTTAATGCAATTTTTCCAAGAAATATGTTTAACTGATTCCAGACCTGCTGTTCCCATGGTACTTGCCAATTCACGGTGTAAATACAGAGTATCCATTGCTCTGGCAAACAGCTCCGGATCCTCCTGAAGCACCCAGCCATTTAAATCATGCTTTACAAATTCTAAAACTCCTCCTGCATCTTGTGTCGTAATGACAGGCTTCGCAGACTTAAAAGATTCCAATGTCACAAGTCCGTAATCTTCGTCTATCGGCGCATAAAAGGAACAAAGGGATTGGGCATATAACTCAATTAATTGGTTGGGAGGCACCCAGCCGCAAAATTCCACTTTGTTTTTAACTTTTAAATCATCCGCCAGCTTTTCAAGTTTAGGACGGTCGACACCCTCCCCGACAATTTTACAGCGAACAGCTGTCTTCGTTAGCGCCAATGCTTTAATTAAAAGGTCCACTCGCTTCATTGGTACCAGACGCCCTACACTGAGAATATAATCTCCATATGTTCCAGAGTAGTGTGATTCTTCATTTGGAAGAGAGTGATAAAGAAGCTCACTGTCTATTCCGCTGTACTGCTTTAACCTGCTTTGCACATTTTTTGATACTGCAAAAATTTTTTTCGCATTCACTAATGAACGGTCCAAATCAGCAACATATCTGGATGCCTCTGCTGCTGCTTCACTGTCTTTTGGACCAAACGGCTTATCGTATAAATCATAAGCCATTCTTAATTGATGATTCAGATAGACAATCTTATTAGGATGATTAACAAGCCAGGTAGGGAAACGAAGGGGAATTACTACATCTGCAATTTTTGAAAGATCGAGGTTCATCCATGGCTCACAAGCCTTCTTCAGGCTTTCTTTTTTGAACTTTAGGATGAAGGGCATTGTAACGAGGATGGCGTTATGTCCAGACTTTTTTAATTCTTCAACGAGCTTTTCTGCAAACAGCTCGCTTCCACCTGTCATGAAAGGATGAATGGTATTACATACGATAATTTTCTTTGGCTCCATTTCATTTTGCTCCTTTCATTCGGATTTATTAGATACAGAGAACGATATTTTGATCGCCCACTATTGGCTGCACAAATAACCAAACGGATTTCTCCCAGAATCATTTTTTATATACATATGCATACTTCATTTCCATAGTGTAACCAAATTAAGAAAGGCTGATTGGATTACACTCCATCTTGATGCTTTTTCGGCTCGCTGCTTTCTTTTGCTTCATTTGCTTCATTGAAAAGAATCCCATCTCCTTTATTTCCCTTGATACATTGCCCTTCAACTTCCTCCCATGTCATGCAGATACGTTCAATATCCTCTTCCGATAAATCACTTCCCATTTGAACTTCGATAAATTGAAGATCCGTTAACGATTTTATCGCATGCCTTGATCCGACAGGAATGACAAGAACATCACCGGCGGTAACCTTTCGCATCCTGTCATCTAATACAAAAAGGCCCGTACCTGAGGTAATTGTCCATACTTCACTCCGTTTTGCATGTGTTTGATAGCTAATGTTTTTTCCGGCATTTAAGAAAATAGACTTTGTTAAAACTTTATGCCCGGAAGGAAGCAGCTCGATATCCAATACACGATAGGAACCCCATCGTTTTTCTTCCACCATTGGCCTGCCTTGGGCCTTTTGAACAAGCGGTTTAATCGCTGAACTTTTTTCCTTATGTGAAACTAAGATTCCGTCAGGACTTGCCGCTAAAACCACATTCGATAATCCGTTCATAACTACGGGAATGTTTAATTCATTTATAAGGTGGACATTAGTTGAATCACTGCTGACAATACCTCTTCCTTTGATGGCCGACTCCATTACTTGGGTAAAATCATTCCAGGTACCGAGGTCCTTCCATTGCCCTTTAAATGATTTCACAATAATGTTTTTGCTTTTCTCCAATACTTCATAATCAAAACTTGTATTCGGCAATTGATTGTATTGTTCAGTCAATTTTTCGAATTCAGTTGGATAACCTTTCGTTTTTAACAGGTCTATCAAAAAATGGAGCTTGAATGCAAAAACTCCGCAATTCCAAAGAGCATGATGTTTGATTAGTTTTTCAGCTGTCTTTTTGTCAGGCTTCTCAACAAAATACTTAACCTTTTGGCCGGAGCCACTGTCTGCTTCATCCGGAATGATATAGCCGTATTTTTCTGATGGCTCATCAGGGGAAACACCAAGAAGTAATAGATCTGAGGTGGAGGATTGGAGTGATTTTTCCAAATCGTCTAAAACGCGGAAGAAAGAATCTTCTACAAAATGGTCGACCGGGAGAACAATGATTACCTCATTTTGTTCAACCTTTTCGACAGAATGAAGATAAGATGCAGCGAGGGAAATTGCAGGAAATGTATCTCTTCTCTCAGGCTCAATAATCAGACGAATATCATTGCCTAACTGATTAAGTATACTTTCTATTTGAACTTTGTTTACGGTTAAATACGTATCTTTTAGAAGACCCGCAGCATTAAGCTGCCGCCAAACACGCTGTATCATTGATTCGTATTCTTGATTAGGACCTTGAAGCAAATTTAAATACTGCTTAGATCTGGCGGGATTCGATAACGGCCACAATCTGAGACCGGAACCTCCAGATAGAAGAATCACCTTCAAATTTTTTCTCACCCCTACATGGTTTAAATTAGTTAAATTATCATATGTAGGAGCGGTTTAACTTGTCTAGTTGAACGTGTAATAAGTTTAACGAAAAAACAGACATGAGTCTCAACTCCCAACCCATGTCTGGAAAGAAAACATATTGGAGCAATACATCAACATGACTTTTGCGCAGCTCCGCCCCTTTGCCATAGAAAAAAGGACTTCTCACCAATTAGTGAAAAGCCCTTTTTCAGTAATAAATAAAACTCGTATTCTAAGATCATACTATATTGCTTCAGTCATTAGTTCGTTACAAGAACGCGTTCTTCTTTCTCTGCTGGCACGTAATGGGTCAGACCCAGCGCCTTTGCTGTAGAAACTTGAATCTCTTCGATAAGCTCTGGGTGTTCCATTAGTGACAAGCCATAAGATGGAATCATTTCTTTTAATTTTGGTTCCCACTCTTTTAGAAGCTGCGGGAAGCATTTTTTAATAACTGTCAGCATGACGGAAACGGCAGTGGAAGCGCCCGGAGAAGCTCCAAGCAACGCAGCTACCGAGCCATCAGCGGCACTAATTACTTCCGTACCAAATTGAAGGACCCCTTTGGCGTTAGCAGTATCTTTAATAACCTGTACACGCTGTCCAGCTACCACAATATCCCAATCTTCGTTTTTAGCGTTTGGAATAAATTCGCGCAACTCTTCGATCCGTTGTTCTTTCGATAACATAAGTTGTTCAATCAAGTACTTTGTTAATGGAACGTTTTTTGCACCTGCCGCTAACATCGTGACGACATTATTCGGTTTAATAGACGCAAATAAATCCATATTCGATCCCGTTTTTAAGAATTTAGGCGAGAAGCCGGCAAACGGGCCAAATAGCAACGATTTTTTGTTGTCAATATATCTTGTATCAAGATGCGGCACAGACATTGGAGGAGCACCAACCTTTGCTTTGCCATAAACCTTTGCATGATGCTGCTCAACCACATCCGGATTGTTACATACCAAGAATAGTCCGCTTACAGGGAATCCACCGACATGCTTACTTTCAGGAATGCCCGTTTTTTGCAGTAAAGGCAAGGAACCGCCGCCGCCGCCGATGAAGACGAATTTCGCAGTATGGCGTTCGACTGCACCGTTTTCATTACGTACTTTCAATTCCCATGAGCCATCGCTGGTGCGTTTGATATCAACTACTTGATGCTTGTATTTAATATCAACGTTTTGATTCTTTAAGTGGTCAAACAACATGCGCGTTAATGCACCAAAGTTGACATCCGATCCAGAATCAATTTTGGTTGCCGCTATTGGTTCATTTCCTGTGCGGCCTTCCATTATAACCGGAATCCATTTCTTAAGTTTTTCCGGGTCATCCGAGAACTCCATTCCTTGGAATAACGGATTCTTTGAAAGCGCTTGAAAACGTTTTTTCAAAAACGTTACATCTTTTTCACCTTGTACTAAACTTACATGAGGCAGTGGCATAATAAAATCTTGCGGATTATGGATTAGATTACTGTTTACAAGATAAGTCCAAAATTGTCTTGAAAGCTGAAATTGTTCATTGACATTGATCGCTTTCTTAATATCGATTGAGCCGTCTTGTTTTTCAGGGGTATAGTTAAGCTCGCACAGTGCTGAATGCCCAGTCCCTGCATTATTCCATTCATTCGAGCTTTCCTCTCCTGGTCTGTCAAGCTTCTCAAAAACTGTAATTTTCCAATCCGGCATTAATTCTTTCAGCAGTGATCCCAAAGTTGCACTCATGATTCCGGCACCAATTAAGATAACGTCTGTTTTATTTTGTAGATTACTCATTTTTCCCGTCCCTTTATCCCCTAAGATTTGCAGAAAGGATGTAAGCGCTCCCCTTAAGCGTCACAGTAATCTGGGATGTGACAAAGTCATACATCTTTTCTGTTCATTTTTTAACTAAATCATAGTATAGCATAAAAATTTAAAATATTAAAACAATATACTATTTTAATAGTTTTAAGCTATTTAAATGGAGGAAAAAAAGAAAATAGTTCTTTCGCATTATCATACAATCACATTTTCGTTATTTACTTACCCATTATAGTACTTTTTAAAAAAACAGTGGATATTTTGCTCATACAAAAGCCTCTGGTACTTATTAGTCCCAGAGGTTCATAAAGGGCTTTTTTCCACATAATCTTTCAACATACCCCAAGTTAACTTCATTTCTGCGGTTACTTGGGGTATGCTTCATCACACCTATTAAAGCTGCGTCCTTTTAAGATAACAAGAATATCCATCAAAAATAGTTTACATTAAGATTCTTTTCCTTTTGCCACCGGATTCTCAGCATATGAGACCCAATCACTGTAGCTTCCTGCGTATAGCTTTACATTCTTAAACCCAGCCATTTTTAAAGCGATATAATTAGGAGTAGCTGTTACGCCTGATCCGCAATAAACGATAATCGGCTCCTCCTGATCCAATTCGGCAAATCTTTTTTGCTGTTCGGCACTGTTTTTAAATGAACCTTGTTCCAAGCCTTCTGCAAAAAACTTATTGATTGCACCCGGAATATGCCCAGGTATTCTATCGATTGGTTCAACTTCTCCTAAATAGCGTGCTTTATCTCTTGAATCGATTAATACAGGAGATTTTTTTGGATGAGCGACAATTTCCTTTACTTCGTCATAGGAAGCAAGCATCTCTTTTCGAAGATGAACTTCAAATTTTGCTGTTTCAAATTCAGGTACTTCCTTCGCAGTTGGATAGCCGGCTTCAACCCAACCTTTAAAGCCTTCATTCAATACATATACCTTTTCATGTCCTAAAAAGGTAAGCAGCCACCAAAAACGGGATGCAAACTGGCCCTCCCCGCCGTCATAGGCGACAACTGTTTTCGTATTATCAATTCCTGCTTTCTCGACTTCGAGTCTGAATTGATCCATATCCGGAAGCGGATGCCTTCCTCCGTGCTTTGCAACAGGAGCGGATAACTGCTTTTCTAAATCAAAATAGAAAGCACCAGGGAGATGGCTTTCCTGATAAAGCTTTGATCCTTTATCGTGATTTCCTAATTCAAACCGGCAATCCACAACTGTTACCTTCTCGTTATTTAATTGTTCAACGAGCCATTCCTTATTTACAGCAAAATTCACCTTAACCAGCCCCTCATTATTAAGAGTAATAACTTTCTTTCATCTCATAACAAAATACATTTTAAATCAAAAGAGGCTATTTACCAATGAAAGAGGATTTATTCTCTTAGAACCGGTAAAATGTCCTTCATCCATGAAGCTTTGTTAAGAAAAAAGGCTTAGAAGATAACCCCTTCTAAGCCATGTCAGTCACTCATTGTTATTTTTAGGCATATAAATCATAGCCTTAAACAAATCTCCATCCACCTGAATGGTAAATGTACCTTTTTGGATTTCAATTAAGCTTTTGGCAATGGACAATCCTAAACCGCTGCCTTGACTGGCTCTTGATTCATCACCTCTTGTAAAGCGCTCCATTAATTCGTCAGCTGAAATATTTAACTCATAAGCAGAAATGTTTTTGAATGTGAGAAGAATTTCGTTCCCTAAATCCTCGATACTGATATACACCCTTGATGCTTTAAGTGCATATTTGAAGATATTGGACAATAAATTTTCGATGGCCCTCCACATTAATTTTCCATCCGCTCTAATAAATAACTTCTCCTTTGGAAAATTGACCTTAAAATCTAGCTCCAAATCCTCAACTTTGTCACTAACTTCTCCCAGTCCCTGGGTGATTAAAGAGACAATATCGATTCGTTCAAACTGAACAGGGATATTCCCGCTGGAAGCCTTAGCTGCTTCAAATAAATTATCTGTCAGCAATTTTAGCCTTTTCGATTTTTGATCGAGGATTTCAATAAATTCCTCCATCTTTGACGGATCCTGTTCCTTTTTCAATAAATCAACATAAGTGATAATGGATGTTAAAGGGGTTCGAATATCATGTGATACATTGGTAATAAGCTCCGTCTTTAACCGCTCGCTTTTTAATTCGCTATCAACGGCTTTCTGTAAACCATCGGTTATGCTATTTATATTAGCAGCAAGTTTTCCAAACTCGCCATTGCCATCAACACTGATACTATGATGAATATCCCCGTCCTTAATTCTTTCGACACCTTCCTGGATGGCCTGAAACGCCTTGATTTTTTTCAAGGCAAACCAGGCGGCAAATCCAATCGTGACCGGAAACATGAAAAACGTTAAAGCCACCAAGATTGGATACCCAACTACGATTAACACGGTTTTGACGCCAACGCTGCCGCTGCTGTAAACCTCTCCCACAAATTTAACCAACCTCAGGATAATACGGTAAAACAAGGTGTGTTTGAGCAGAGATTTATTCTTGAAATGCTTCACAAGTGATAAAACCAGCATGAGGCCCATGGCTGCAATCGGAATCGTGATGGGGATAATGATTTTGTTGATATCAATATACAATTCACTTACCAAAGCACTCCAAAGTGCGATCAGACCCAAACATAACAATAGATTTATATCATTATATATTTTATCTGCTGGATTAAAGTGTACCTCTTGATCCTTAAATGATCTTCTCCCGATAATTGTGACTAAATACAAAAATGAAATAAGTAATCCAGCCAGAAGATCCAGCAGCGTATAAAAGCTTTTAGTCACATTAACTTTATTTTCCTGCCATTCTTTCATTTTTTGATTTAAAAAATCCTTCGGAAAACCAACATAAACCACCGTGTTTTCCTGATCCAATTGATCGATACCTTCTGTAATTCGAAATAGGTTTTTATTGTCTTTAATATTTTGGGGATACATGTCCTTTTTATATTTTTCAAAAATCAAATAAGAAGGATAGGTCTTAAGCTTCTCCTTGTCCAGATTTGAACGGTTTGTATACGTATTTACACCATCACTGATATAGTACACCGGACTATTATCATCCAATTTTTGTAATATAGAGTGATATTCTTTTAAATCCGACTTGATAAGCTGGTCTCTTGCTTGAGAGATTTTATCAGCATACTCCACTTTAAAGATCTTATAGTTTTCCGCCTCGCTTAATTTAGGATTATAACTTTGGGAGTTCTCCATGAAATCTCCGAACAGGCTCTGTTCCTCAATTCTTAATTTATCTTCGCTAATTAAGCCGCCGTTTTGGATATTTTCTTCATTTTTAAATTCTCCAATCAATCTTGCCAGATTGTTGACAAGCGTATCGCTTTCCCGGACATAGGCATCACTGAGAAAGTAGTTATCTTCAAAGACAATTCTAAAATTAACTCCATTCAACTCTTTTACCTTCACCAATTCTCTTATGACACCTGTAAAACAGAGGATCACAATCATAAAAACAATTATTTTTATTAAGATTGAATGGCTATAGCTTTTCGACTTTATATCCAACTCCCCACACCACCTTCAAATATCTAGGTTCTTTCGGATTAATTTCTATTTTTTCTCTTATTTTTCGGATATGAACCGTTACCGTATTTTCCGGATTAAAAGAGGGTTCATTCCAAACCTTTTCATAAATCTCCTCAATCGAAAATACTCTTCCGGCGTTTGCCGTAAGAAGCTTTAATATCTTATATTGAACGGGTGTAAGATGGACCGCATCTCCATCGACCGTTATCGTTTTGCTGTCATCATTGATCATGAGCCCTCCGCTTTGATATACATTATCCTTGGTTTCTAGGCCTCCAAATGTTGTATACCTTCTTAGCTGTGATTTTACTCGGGCGATTAGTTCTAAGGGATTGAACGGCTTGGTTATGTAGTCATCCGCCCCTAAATTTAAACCTAATATTTTGTCGGTATCTTCAGACTTGGCGGAAAGCATGATCAACGGAATTTTATGATCTTCCCGAATCTTCGCTGTTGCCCTGATCCCATCCATCTTTGGCATCATGATATCCATAATAATGAGATGGATCTCGTGATCTTCGATTACTTCTATGGCCTCTATTCCGTTAAAAGCCTTCAAAATTTTATATCCTTCATTTTCTAAATAAATTCCAATAGCATCAACAATTTCCTTGTCGTCATCACAAACCAATATGTTCATGAACGTTCACTCCTATATATGGGCTTCAGCATTTGATCACCCCTTTATTGATTTTTTCTAAGCTAAGGGGATGATATCAATTAAATCTTAACAAACTCCTGATGCAATTCTTAAGATTTTCTTAGCATTTTATTGAATGGCATTTCCGCTTGTAAACAAAATAAACGTCAAACTATTGTTAGCTTGGCGTTTTCAATCCATTTATTTAAATGTATTACTATCATTATGTTTATAAAGGGGGTCCTTATATTGTCTCCTGATGAATAAAATTCCTACTTATGAAAAAACATAACGATAAGAAATATCTTGCCAGGAGAATGGGTAATGGAAAATGTCAAAATCACCAAAGTTCAGGCATTAATGCTTGGCGTCTCCAGTGTAACAGTCACTGGTCATCTGTTATTTACCTCTGTCATTATCTATTATGGAAAAAGAGACAGTTGGATTTCCTTATTAATTGCGATTATTCCAGCTATCATAATTGGATTTACCCTTTCCGCTCTCGCTCAACGCTTCAAAGGCAGGACCCTGGTAGAATATACTCAATTAATTTTAGGAAAATGGCTAGGAAAATTGTTTGTCATTATCTTTCTGGTTTACTTTTTCCATGAAGAAACTCTTAGTATTAGAGGATTTGGAGAATTTTATACCTCTGCCATTACACCTCGTACCCCGATTATGGTTTATATGGTTGCCATCTTTATTATGTCAGCATATGCGGTTAGAAGCGGTTTAGAGGTATTAGCAAGAACAAATCAGGCATTCTTGCTAATATTGATTCCGGTTGGACTTCTTGCAACCATTCTTACACAAAAGGATAAGGACTATATGAACTTCTTGCCCATCCTGCATAACGATCTTCACT
Organism: uncultured Bacillus sp.; assembly: GCA_964484065.1. Lineage (GTDB taxonomy): Bacteria > Bacillota > Bacilli > Bacillales > Cytobacillaceae > JAEVLT01. Next base: position 43,569 of record CAZAEW010000014.1, on the reverse strand, counting down.
CTGTTTTACTAGGAACTTTGAGCCTTACATCTGTTTACAGTACTATGTTTGTTCTAAGTATGATTTTATCCAGCGTTTCCTCTACAGAAAAGTTAATAAAATATACCGTCATCACCATGGTCATTGAAATTGCCATGTTTATTGGGCCGCTAACAGGAGTCATTGCTGTTTTTGGAGAAGAAAGGGCGATTGGCATGTACTTTCCTACCTTTCAGCTCCTCCGCGATGTTGAGCTAGGAACCCTGCAACGTCTGGATGTAATTGGTATTATCCTTTGGTCTCTTGGATCGTATTTGAAGGTGTCTTTGTTTTTATATGCCATTGTCATCGGGATTGCGCAGCTGTTTAAGATAGACGACTATACCATTTTAGTTGCCCCTGTTTCAGCTTTAATCATCATCGTTTCGCTATTAAATAGTGAAGATTTCATTGGAATTTACCATTTTGAGCGCGATATTTACCCTTTTTACAGTACATTGGCAGGGTTGGTTATTCCGCTTATTTTGTTCATTGTTAGCTTGTTCAGAAAGAACATTGGTGTACTTGAAGGAGCTAATAAATAATGTTCAAAAAGCCAAATAAATTTAGAAACTCAGCTCCTGACGGAAAAGAAACAGTCTCAAATGATACAAATTTAGCTTCCAGCTTAAAGAATAATATAGAGAAAATTCAGGATCAATTCGGGAAAGATTCAGATCTTTCCATAAGGCTTTTGGATGAAATGAAGATGGCGATCGTCTATGTTGATAGTCTTGTTGATAATGAAACCATCCAGACCCATGTCATTGAGGACCTTTATAAGCAACAGTTAAAAGGTTTCACTAACCATTTAAAGGCATTAACCCTTTCAGCAAAAAAAATAGTCTTAGTCGAAACATTTCAGGACTTATTAAAATTTCTATCCCTGGGATATACCGTAGTTTTTAAGGACGGGGAAAGCATAGCTGCAGCCTGTGACACTTCCGGCGGAGATTTAAGGCCTGTTTCAGAATCGAATAATGAATCGGTTGTCCGCGGACCAAGGGATTCATTTAATGAATCCTTAAAAACGAATATAGGGTTAATCCGAAAAAGAATCCATACAGAAAAACTGAAAATACATAAATGCACAATTGGAAAATTATCAAGGACATCCGTTGCCATTTTATCTATTGAAGGAGTGGCTAAAGAAGAAAATTTCCAAGAAGTAAAATCCCGCATAGACAAAATTGAAATTGATGGAATTTTAGAATCTTTATATATAGAAGAATTAATTGAAGATCCAAATGGATATACTCCTTTCCCGACTATATTCAATTCGGAACGGCCAGATCGTATTGCCGCAGGGTTATTAGAAGGAAGAATTGCTATTTTGACAGATGGAACACCTGCGGCATTACTCGTACCTGCTACGATTGGCTTATTTTTAACCTCCAATGAGGATTATTATCAGCGCTATGACTTTGGAAGCATGATGAAAATATTAAGGTCCTTTGCTTTTTTATTATCTTTTATCCTGCCGGGCTTTTATGTCTCCATCCTAACGTATCATCAAGAAATGATTCCAACCCCATTGCTCATTGCCCTCACTGGACAAAGGGAAGGGGTCCCTTTTGGCATCGCAATTGAAATTCTCTTAATGGAACTGACATTTGAAATCTTAAGAGAAGCCAGTCTTAGGCTTCCTAAAACAATTGGTGCCGCTGTATCAATCGTTGGCGGCTTAGTGCTGGGACAGGCAGCTGTTGAAGCAGGGCTGGTTGGTCAGGCTACCGTCATTGTCGTTTCCCTTACAGGCATTTGCGCATTTACCACTCCATCCTATAATTTGGCGATTGCAGCACGGATATTAAGATTTGCCGTCATTATTTTCAGTGCTATATTGGGGATTTTCGGCTTATTTTTCAGTTTAATTATGCTATTTATTCATTTAAATAAACTGCGTTCTTTCGGTGTGCCATACCTTTCACCATTTATTCCTGTTCACAGAAAAAGCTGGATGGATTTCATCTTACGGCACCCATGGTGGGCGATGGAAATGAGGCCAAATGAAATCACCGGCAACAACGACCGGAGAATGCCGAATGAAAGCCACAACCCTCACCTGAAAAGGAGAAAGTGAAGATGATCAGGATAAGCATGCTGTTAATCGGTTTGATGCTTTTATGCGGTTGCTGGGATAAAAAGGAACTAAATGAGGTCGCGGTAATCGTTGGAGCAGGGATTGACCTGGAGCCCAGCGGGTTATACAAAGTTACAGCCCAAGTAATTAAACCCACATCTGGGGGCGGTTCACAGCAAAAAAGCTCTGGTTCGGAAATTCCAACATGGTCACTTTCCGCAAAAGGTAATACGGTCATGGATGCCATAAATCATTTGAACAAGATTTCACCTAGACAATTATATTGGGCCCACCTGCAAATCATTATTTTTAGCGAGGCCTTGGCAAGGGAGGGGATTTCCCCCTTAATTTCATGGTTTGAAAGGGATAAAGACAGCCGGGCCGGTTCTTATGTTGTGGTAACGAGAGGTTCCGCCGAAAACATATTAAATAAAAAAATTGAACTGGGTAATATCTCTGCAAAATCGATGGTCGATTTACTTCACCGAGCAAATTTGAAACAAATTACAGCCAGGCAAATAAGACTTCGGGATTTAACGTCCCAGCTAAATACTCCCGGTATTGATCCCGTATTGGATGTCATTGAACCAAAAAAGATCCGAGGAAAGGTCGAGACCTACCAATTAACAGGTGTCTCCATTTTTAAAGGCGATAAGATGGCAGGCTTTATGAAAGGGCCTGCCACAATGGGCACAGAAATTGTGTTTAATAATTTAAAGAACACCATATTAGACGGCGTATGTCCCATGTCTAAAAAGGGACACTTTACTTTTCAAATAACTGATTTTAAAAATAAAATAAAGCCTCATGTTCATCATGGAAGGATCCAAATGAATATGAAAATAGCACTTGAAGGGAATTTATCGGACCAGACATGCCCCGTAAATTTATTAAAAAGTCAAAATGAAAAAGAGGTGGAAAAACAAATAGGCAAAATCATTGAAAGCTATGTGAAAACCGAATTTGCCCAATCAAAAAAGCTGCAGGCAGATATTTTTGGAATTGGCAGAGAACTAAAGAGATACTATCCAAATACTTGGGATACTATCGGGAAAAGCAAAGATTACTTAAATCATGTAAGCTTTAATATTCAAATTGAATCCAATATTAGAAGGTCGGGACTGATCATTGAACCCACAGAATTAACAAAAAAGGAATTGGAAGAATAATGGCTGCATGTGTACTGATTTTAATCTTTCTTGGTATGCTGTTGCTTGATTTCCGAAAGGTATGGAAAAGAAAGGGTCTGGCGGCAAAAATCAGTTATACCGCCATACTCTGTTTTGCTTTTGCTTTAAGTGAATTACATGTCCTGGGATTTAAACTAATTGGGCTTAATCAAATCATCATTAGATTGATGAAACTAATAGGATTATCTGCTTAAGCTCAGGCTTCCTAATTATTGATTATTGCCGCGTGTTATTCGTATCTCCTGTCTTAGATTGATTGACTCCGCCATTGCCGTTTTCAATATTATCTACTGTAACGGAGTCCGAGACAGGTTCACTAGTACCTGCATTATTTGAGGCAACTATCGTTATGACATATGTTTGTCCCGGCTGCGGGTTACTTAATGTGGCAGTTGATCCTGATACGGCCGTTAATGTATGTGTGCTGTTATTCACAGTATAAGTAACTGTATATATGACATTTTGCGTATTGGTATTATTCCAACTAATCATAATACGATTGGAACTTTTATCGTATAGTGCCTGTAACCTGCTTGGACTGTTTGGCAACCTTCCGCTATCATTAACAGTTATGGAAACAGAAACTGAATTACTTGCAGAGCCTTCCGAAATTGCAAGAATATTAAAGGTATATGGCTTTCCTTTTTCCGGGTTTTGGAGCTTTGCCTGCATATCGCTTGTAGATGTTAATTTTGTTGTAATTCCATTCACTGTATAAGAAACCTCAAATGTTGTTTTCGTACTGCTTTCCGCCAAGTAATTCCAGGATAATTGAATACTATCTGAAGCTTCGTCATATTTTGCCTGAATATTTGTTGGTTTATTAGACTGAGTCGATGGCGGCCTTTCACCGCGTTTTACATAGTATTCATTACCTGATTTTTCAACACTGCTTGGCTGTTTAAATCTTTCAGTGCTTGCAGCTGACCCTGACATGATTGCTTTAAAAACTAGTTTAGAGAAGTCCGCGCTGCTGGTCCCTAAATAGTCATCAGATGATTTTGTTTGGGTGTAGCCGGTCCAAACCGCACCGGTGTATTGTGGCGTATACCCTACAAACCAGGCATCTCTTGTCGCATTCTCCGGCAAACCATATTTTTCTATTGCTGATTGATCAAAGCTTGTTGTTCCTGTTTTACCTGCTAGGTCAAGATATGGGAGATTTGCCTTTGCTCCTGTTCCTGAATCCACTGCTGTTCGCAACATATCCGTGATTAGGAAGGCAGTAGAATCTGCCATTACTTTCTTTTTATCAGAAACTAATATTTTCTCTGTTCCGTCTGAATAAATAATTTTTGAAACAGTGTACGGTTTAATATAGTAACCGCCATTACCAAATGCGGCATATGCTCCGGCCATTATCAGAGGAGATGCCGCATCGATGGCACCAATAGCAATTGACTCATTTGCCTTTTGTACATTTGAAATGGGAAAGCCAAGACTATTTGCAAAATTTTTCGCGTAATCCGCACCTACGGACTGAAAGGTTTTTAAAGCAGGAATGTTTCGTGACCAGACCAGATGATCTCTAATCGTTTGATTTCCCGCATAGGTGCGATTTGCATTGCGAATGGGAGCTCCATTTGTGTATTGGTATTTTTCGTCCTTAAGAATGTGTCCGGTAGACCATTTGAATTTTTCGATTGCTGGTCCGTAATCAAGAATGGGCTTAATAGTAGAACCGGGTTGACGTTTAATCGCTGTCGCATAGTTAAATCCTCCGGTTTGATAATTCCGCCCTCCTCCAATAGCTTTAATTGCACCAGTTTGAGTATCCAGAATTACAGCAGCCGACTGTAAGTTATTATTATTCGGATAATTAATATACGTATTTGTCGAAAGGACATCTTGCGTGATTTGTTGGATTTTTGGATCAATGGTTGTGAAAATTTTTAATCCATCTTCAAAGATGTTGGCATGTGTTTTTGTTTGAACTTCTGCAATGACAGTATCAACAAATGCCTGATACTTATTTGATGATTTTTGTTGAATATGTAACGTATCCTCTATCGGCGTACTTTGTGCTCTGATCATTTTCGCCTTGGAAATATACCCATGTCTATGCATATATTGCAGAACCATATTTCTGCGTTTTTCCGCAGCAGCAAGATTACCTTCATCGGTAGGAATATAATTGTTTGGACTTTGCGGGATCCCCGCCAGAAGTGCAGCTTGTTCCAGTGTTAACTTATCTAACTCATTTGGCCCTAGTCCAAAGAATCGTTCAGCTGCTTTTGCGACACCGTATACATCACTGCCATATGAGTTTTTGTTAAAATACATTTCGAGAATTTGATCTTTAGAGAACCTTCTTTCTAATTGAATGGCCAGATACCATTCCTGAATCTTTCTTACCGGAGTTTTTTCGGTTGATAAGAATGAATTTTTCACCATTTGTTGTGTAATTGTACTGCCGCCTTGAGAGGAACCGGTGGTTATATCCGTCCAAACCGCTACAAGTGTCCGTTTAACATCAATTCCATGATGCTGATAAAAACGCGCATCCTCCGTAGCCAAAACAGCATTTTTCAGAACATCTGGTATTTGCTTAATAGTAATTTTATCCCGTTTTTCTGTACCAACCTCTGCAATGATAGTTTTTCCATCACTGGCATATAGCTTGGATGATAACGGATCCTTTAAAAGAGTTTCGTCAAACTTCGGAGCGTCCTTGATAATCCAAAATAATGATCCGGCCCCGAGCAAGAACATGACGCACCCTAGTATAAGAAAAATAAATAGAAGTTTTCTCCGGGACCTTTCTTTCTGTTTCTTGTTCTCTTTCTGTTTTGAATATCGTTTTTGCTGTCCTTGTATTTTTTTTCGCTCTGTGCGAGACCGATAGTCTTCTGCCATGATACTTATTCCTGCCTTCCTGGTAAAAGCATAGCCTTTAAAAGGACACTTTTTTAATTTCCGCCATTTCTATTCTCTCGTTGATTTATTTGATAAAATCAATCTTGAATACATCTAGAGTTTATAGAAAAGCGAAACACTTGCTCAATAGTTTAAAAATAATAAATCTATGATAATCCTCTGATATTTTAGGAGAGAAGATTATGAATACATCACATTTTTTAATCGTTGACCATGGCACTCCGTTTGAAAAAGGTGCCTTTATTCCATTAGATAGCCCAAATATGATCATCGGAAGAGAAGGAAGCAATTGGAAACCTGATATTTCCTTCAATAATATTTTTGTATCAAGAAAGCACATCAGCATTTATCAAAAAAATGGACATTTTTACATTAAAGATTTGAACAGTAAGCATGGGACCCTTATCAACAATAAACGCTTGAAGGCATTTGAAGAATTCCGGCTGAACCACTCAGACAAAATCTCGCTTTCTAATAATCTTATTACCCTTACTTTTTCAAGTGATTTAGATGCAACCTTAGATTTAGTACCCGTTTTTGGAAATTTGGATAAAAAGCTGACTGCTGATTTTTATTTAGATCCTATTAAGCAAGAACTTAAAATACAAAATAATCTTTACCAATTTTCCGAAAAGGAATATAAATGTATCGATTTTTTGATACAAAACAGAAATCAAATTGTCTTAAAGGAAGAGCTGATCAAATTTGTTTGGGAGGAAAGGCCGCCTCTTAACGGGGAGATTCCTGATGTTAGTAATGAAGAAATAAATACCATCATCTATCGGATACGGAAGAAAACACAGCAAAATATTTGCATTGAAAATATTAGAAGGAAAGGCTATATTCTTTCCTTTGTTAGAGAAAAAAATAAAGCATTATGACTCCTAACATAAAAAACTCCATATCTATAAAGATAGGAGTCTAACTTATGAAAAACAACTTGATCTTCACATTTCCAGTGAGTCTTTAAGAAAAGTGGTTAAATAGTCAACATTGGTTATTTTTTTATTGCATTCGCTGCTGTCGGCGCAAATAAGATTGCCGATGGCTTTATAGTAATCAGGATTTTTAGACTTTTTTGCTTTTGTAACAGTAGAAAAATAGGCAACCTCTCCAATTTGATTGCAGAAGGAACAAAGATTTTTTTTACTGGTTGGAGCAAATTCGCCTTCAATGCCGACCAATTTTCCCTCCACCTCATATACGATAATTTTTTTATTGGATCTTAGGTCGTTCCAGCTTAAATAGGTCAGCTGGCTGTGGTCAATATTTGATAAATCAGGCAGCTTTAACTTTTTATTCTTCGGGAACATTTTTTTCAGCTGCTGCTCGGTGATTTTTGGAAAGGGCAGCAAAAAACCTGAAAGATGCTGGATATATTGCTCATACTCTTTATCTGTTTTCAGTCTGGAAAGATCCAGCATTTCTTGTTGTTCCAAATAGGCATTTGGAAAGAGGTCCAGGATTTTAGCATTGGCTAAGTCGATCACAGCAGCCAAAACGTTTTGGGGCACGTTCTTTTTGACGCTGTCCTTAATTAAAGCAATCTGTTTTTTTATAAAATTCAACTGTTCATTTTTAATAAATTTTTCGGGCATTTCGTCTATCTCCATTCAAGTTGATTCCTTCTCTTCACTCATTTTAAGTAATGCGGCAAACTTCTAAAATGGAAAAAACAACTTAGAAACGTTTTTTACATAAGAACAGCACTGATGAAAGATGTTCACCAGTGCTGCTCTTCTACTTTTTATGTGAATACACAATTTTTTTGATGGTTTCGGTCGAGAGGTAATATTCCTTTGCCAGGTGCTGAATACTGCTGCCGCTTATAAAAGAATTTCTAATGGCGGCATTACGGCGGTCAAGCAGCCGTCTTCCGCCGCTTGAAGTTCCCCACTTGCGATGCTCCGTTTCCGGCTTAGGAATGTAAAGAGTTTCCCCCTGGACATACTTTTGGATTTCCACGATTAGCTGTTCAGGTAAAACTTTGTTTGCATTCATATATTTCAATTGTGCCCGCCCCTTATTTTGATTTTGAAAAAAATAAGGTGCAAAGCCAAAATATTAGAAAAGCTTGTTCAGCGATAAAATTAAATGTTTCACCCCATGCAAAGTATCGCCTTTCCAATAACAGGCTTTGCATGAGTGGAAGAAGTACCAGACAATCTTATATGATTCTCCATCTGTAAGCACCCCCTTTAATTTATCATTATAGCAAAATAAAAGTTTCCTTTACGTTTTAGCGATAAAAAACTTTATCAACATTGTACTTTGCCTTTAATTCATTAACGACATAAGTTTCATAAATTTCTCTATGTACAGGGTCTTCAACTATACAAACAGCAATCTTAGCAACTTCATCTCTGTGTATTTTGACAGGAGATACATTATCCTCAAAATGTTTTTTAATTCTTTGTCTTAACTTTCTGGCCTTACCTACAAACAATAATTCCCCTTTATCATTGTAAAACATAAAAATGCCGCCTTTATCTCTTGGGATAAGGTGAAAATCAGTAAAACCATAAATATTACTTAGTTCTGGATTATCCTTTTTGGTAATTGTCACATCAGCTTTTGGAATTGTTATGTTTATCACTTAAGCTCACTTCCTCTTTTAAGATTCCCGTATATGTTATCATAAATGGACACGTTTATTCATTGTTGGCTAACCTCATTTACTTTCTTCTATATGAATAAGTTCTCCTTTATACGGTTTTTTTATTTTATTTTCCCAATGGATATATTAACCCTATAGTTCGCATATTTGAGTATTTCATCAAGTGTATGATTTAAAGCTAATTGATCGGAAAGTCTGGCCTGAATTATATAGCAGCCTTCACCGCTTATACGGTGAACTTCTTTGATATCTGGATTTCCTTTGAGGTATTTTTGAAATTCAAGATGCTGATTTGATTTTAAAAAAACAGTAATAAACGCTTGAATACTTTTTCCAAGCTTTCGTTCATCAACTGCAATGGTGTATTGTTCAATGATTCCCTCTTCCTCCATCCGGCGAATTCTATTGCCCACCGCCTGGCCTGTCATATGTATCGATTCTCCGATTTCCTTCCAGGGTTTACGGGAATTTTCTTTTAAAATTTTTAGAATTTGAAAGTCAATGTCATCCATACCGATTCTCCCCTAGAAAAGTAAGTGTTTTTTTATTTTGGCTCTTTTCGTATACTTTGTTGCTCAAGGTAAACTTTGGACTGTGATGTTCGAAGTGACTCAAGCTTCGGACATCAACCCTCGTTTTTTACTCTGTGGTGTCGGAAGATCCTTAACCTTCGGACATGAACCTTCGATTTTTTCGCTCTGGTGTCTGAAGATACTCAAACTTCGGACATAAGCCTTCAATTTTATCGCTTTGGCGTCCGAAGATACTCAAACTTCGGACATGAGCCCTCCTTTTTTGCATTGGGATGTCCAAAGGTAGCCAAACTTTTGACTGCATAGGTGAATTCAAAGGGAACCAAGTCCGAATAAGAATTCTAAAAGGGAAAAGACAAAATTAGAAAAACAACAATCTTTACGAAAACAGCCTTTATTTTATTGTAAGTTAATTTCTTTCATGATGAAACAAAAGTTCAGATATCCTTTTCAGCAGGCGCTGTTGGTAAATAGGTGGAAAACATACAATAGTCTGTAAGAAAACATTTAAGGAGAGAAAAATCGATGCAGATTCAATTAATACGCCATGCAACACACCTTATTAATTATAAAGGTCTAAAATTCCTGTTAGACCCTATGTTTAGCGAGAAGGGGACACTTGCACCTGTTCCTAATTCCCCCAATCAGCATTTAAATAATCCTTTATTTGCATTGCCGGTCAATCTTGAGAGACTGGTAGATATTGATGCTATTATTGTTACACACTCACACCGTGATCATTTTGATGAGCGAGCTATTTCAAGTTTGCCAAAGAATTTGCCTTTATTTTGCCAGCCTGCAGATGAGCAATTAATGAAAGATAAGGGATTTGAACAAGTCATAGCAGTAGGTAAGAAATATGTTTGGCAGGAGATTGAACTGATTCGAACAGAAGGAAGACACGGCCATGGCTTGCTCGCAAAGGCAATGGGTCCTGTTTCCGGATTTATATTTAGGGCAAAAGATGAGCGGTCCTTATATATTATTGGAGATAGTGTATGGTATTCAGATATAAAGGATAATTTTGACTATTTTTCTCCTGATGCTGCCATCGTTTTTGCAGGGGAAGCACGTTTCCTGGCAGGCTGTCCGATTACAATGGGGATTGCTGATATTGGAAAAATAAGACAATCATCGCCGCACACGAAACTAATCATTTCCCATATGGAATCTTGGAATCACTGTTTACTAAAACGGGAAGAAGTTCGGGATTATATAAGACAAAACCAACTAGAAAATACAATTTCTGTTCCTGAAAATGGGGAAATTATTGAGATTAAATAGAGAGTCTATGGGGCCTGTCCCCCGTTACTTTAAAGCAGCGGGGGACTGACTCTAGGAAAAGTCACTTTTGCTAAAATATAGGCATAATCAAGACAAGTTCCCAATACAGTCCAGTATTGTTTTTATTAGCATATCTCTTTTCCCAATGACGAACTTGTATACGGTTCCGTTTTTTAAAGTGATTGACATTCCGTTTGGAACAATACCTAAGGTATTCCTTTTTGAAACAGAAGCAATATCACTAATCAATATTTCCGTTGTTCCAGCTTGAAGATTTAATGCGTGAGAATTAAAAATAACCCTTTTGTTCGTAATAGTTAATCTTCCGCCAACACCCTCGATACCCCTAAATAGATTTGCAGCTGCCTTATCCACTATCACTTTTTCACCACTTAGATCCGATTGCCCCATTTGGACTCGCTCTTGATATTGGAAGTTGCCATTTGGATTATTATCCCTTTGTTGGGTATATTCTGTAGAACTAGTCTCTTTCATTTGAGTGGCTGCTCCTACAGCTACTTCTTTACCACATTTCGGGCAAAATCTATCGTCATCTTTTAATGGATTTCCACATTGTATACAATACATACTTCATCCTCCTGTCCCTTGGGCATTAAAGAAAGCTCCCCATAAAGAAAACTCCCTTAATTTGTTTTGTATAATAATTTTCCCATATTTGGAAGGTGAAGTATTAACTAATTGTTTACATATTTTCGAGAATTAATTATAAAGAATAGTGCCTAGTATATTAGATAATAATGTCTGATCTATGGGGCCTGTCCCCCTTTACGTTAAAATCCAGCAAGAAAATACAATATTTTACCAATATTCATTTTATTACCAGAGGCATTTTGCTACAATTAAGAAAAACATTATGTGAATAAGGAGAAATTGCGATGTCCGAAGCATATCAAGTGGCAAGTTTCGTTGAAAGTCAGAATATGAAAATTGAAGTTTTGGAGTATCAAAATTTAGGAGGGAATGATAATTTTTCTGTTGCTGAAAAATTATTTTTTGCGCAAAAATCAAACATTAAATTACGTCAAGTAAGGATTACACTAAATAACAGCTCCCTGACCGCGGAAGCCGGTGCATTGCAGTTTATGAAAGGAAATATTGCATTAAAAAGTTTAGGAGGCACTGGTGCAAAAGGTTTTTTAAAAGGATTAGCCTCCAGTGTGCTAGCTAATGAATCCATGATTAAACCTCAATACCAGGGCAGCGGTGTCATATACTTAGAACCAAGTTTTAAACACTTTATGATCGTTGAACTTAATAACGAAGAAATCATTGCGGATAAAGGCCTTTTTTATTGTTGTGAATCGAGTGTTTCTGTTTCTGTTCAGGCAATGAAAAACATTTCCTCAGCTATTGCCGGCGGTGAAGGATTATTTCAAACAAAAGTATCTGGATCTGGATTTTGTGTATTTGAAATTCCTGTTCCAGAAGATGAACTTGTGGAATTTGAACTTCAAAATGAAATGGTTCAAGTAGACGGGAATTTCACCCTTTTCCGACTTGGAAACATTGATTTTACCGTTGAGAAATCAACAAAAAGCATTTTCGGTTCTGTTGCATCTGGCGAAGGTCTCCTTCAAACATTTAGAGGTACCGGGAAGGTCATTATCGCACCAACATTACCCGTTTATGAAAAGTTAGGTCATATTTTGAATCCTATTCCATCATCCAAATAAAAAGGGGCCTGTCCCCCGTTACGTTAAAGCGGTGGGGGACAGACCCCAAGACCTTTTTAAGCTGCTTTCTTAACAGTCGTATCCTTGTTAACTGTTAATTTTTCGAAAATATTTCCTAATATGAAACCAAGCAAACCGGGAAGTACCCAGCCGAAGCCCTTAGTTTGCAAAGGAACATTTGCTAATAATCCTGAAAATGAACCATTTAGGAATGTTGAATTGATGACTTCCATTACGCTGTATATTCCAACCAGACCGATCGTCATAACATAAACCGGCTGTCGATTAAAAGGTAATCGATCATGAAAAAGTCCCAGAATAATTAAGGTAATGGCCATTGGATACACTAAGCTTAGTACTGGAACAGACACTTTTAATATTTGTGACAGACCGAGATTTGCAATAATGCCGCTGATCAAGCATAAAAGAACTGCCCATTTTAGATAAGATAGTTTTGGGAAAATACTTGAAAAATACTGAGCACATGAAGTGATTAATCCGATACAAACACTTAAACAGGCTAATGTAAAAATTAATCCTAAAACAAGCGTCCCGCCAGTACCAAACAATTGATGCATGACAGTACTTAATACAATTGCTCCGTTATCAACCTTTCCAGGTATCACCGCCGACGCCCCTAAATAGGCAATAATTAAATAGCAAATAGCCAAGAGCAGGCCACAAATAACTCCAAATATCGCTAAATATTTAACTTGTAATGTTTGCTTGCTTATTTTTCTACTTCTAAAAAGATTAATAAAGATAATTCCGTAGATTAATGCGCCGATGGCATCCATTGTTTGATATCCATCTAAAAATCCCTGTGAGATTGGATTTTCTTTATAAGATAAAGAAGGTGCCTCAAAGCCGGATAAATGGGTAAATAATGCTTTGCAAAAAACCATGATGATTAAGATTAATAAAGAAGGCGTTAAAATCTTGCCAAATCTGTCTACTAATTTAGATGGCGATTTTGCGAACCAAAAGACGATACTAAAAAATACTGCTGAATAAACCAAGAGTCCGATCGGCGAAGACGCGACTGAATTTGGCAAAAAGGGCTTTACCCCCATTTCATAAGCCAGACTGCCAGCTCTTGGTATGGCAAGTCCGGGGCCTATCGACAAATAAATGGCCATTGGAAAAAGCAAAGCAAAAACAGGATGAACTCGTTTTACTAAAATATCGAATGTTCCTGATTTTGCGATCGCGATAAAAGCTAATACAGAAAGACCCGCATCAGAAATAATAAAGCCAAGCACCGCCTGCCATACATTTTCTCCGGCAGCATGCCCCAAATATGCTGGGAAAATTAAATTTCCCGCCCCGAATAACATTGAAAATAACATAAAGCCAAGAAACATGATTTCTCTATTGGTTAATTTATGCAAACAATTCACCAGCCCAAAATATTATATTAAAATATTTTTTCATTCTATCAAATATCCGTTTATTTTAGAATAGGTATGAAAAATAACTAAACCTGTCCCCAGAAATTATCCTGGATATTTGTCGATGAAATGTGGAAACTGGCTTTTATTGTTTGAGGGAATTTCTATTATGCTAAATAATGTGCCAAGCACCATTCTTTTGTTTCTTTATCGGCAAAGGATGCTTCTACACTATTAACATAAATTTGCCGGCAGTCCTCTTTACTCAGATTAAACTCGCTGTTTACTAAAAGGAATTCTTTTGCCATCGAAGTATCAGAAACCGTTCTGTTATCCGTATTAATCGTTACTTTTATCCCATCTTTATGAAATTGAAAAATCGGATGCTCACGATAATGCTGAACAGCCTTTGTTTGGACATTGCTTGTTGGACACATTTCCAGGACTACCTGCCGATCTTTCACGATATTATAGGCTTCAGCACAGTCTTTAATAAATACTCCGTGTCCAATTCTTTCAGCACCCAACAGTTCAACCGCCTCGAGAACGTTTTTCCCGATTCCCGTTTCACCGGCATGAATCGTGACTCTGTAGCCATATTTTCTGGCTAATGAGATTGGCTCAGCGAATCTTCCGCAAAACCCTTCTTCTTCCAAGGCACATAAGTCAATCGCCACTACCCCTTTTCCAAGAAACTTCTTTCCCTTTTCAACTACTTCAAACGCGCTTTCTACAGACATTGTCCTCATACAGCATAGGATGATATTTCCCCTTATTTCGTAACGGCTTTCTGCCTCCCTCATTCCCTCTAAAACGGATTGAATCACTTCTTCTGTATCAAGTCCCTTCAACGTGTGAAGCAACGGAGCAAATCTGACCTCCATATATTTCACATTTTCCCTTGCTGCATCCTCAAATAACTCAAAGGTAATCCTGCTTAAATTCTCCTTAGACTGCATGACCAAATTCGGAAGTGAAAATCTTTTTAAATATTCATCAAGGGACTCACATTCCAGCGGTGCAATCAACTCCTTTTGCAGCTCTTCCGTTTCGAAGAAGGGCAACTGAATGCCCTCTCTCTTGGCAATATCAATAATGGTTTCAGACCTAAGGCTTCCATCTAAATGACAATGAAGTTCAATTTTGGGCAGCATTAAAAAGTTCATTTTGACCTCCCGAAATAAGTTTTTGGATTTTAGATAAAAAATAAAAAAATTCCTGACTACGAAGAAAATACAAATGCTGTACCTTCTTCGTAATCAGGAATTTCGGTTCCTGGTAGAGACCTCCAAGCCATATCCTTGGAGTTATACGAAGTATATTGAGTTCATTTTATTTTTTAAAAGGATAATAAAAAAAGTTTAGATTGTCAAATTAGTTGTTTTCGCGTCAGTACCTGACCCCGTACAAAGTATAAGGGGATTGTCGAAATACTGGCCGATAAAAGAAAAAGATAAGGGAGACCGCAAGTAAGCGATCCCCCTTAAAGCTAAAGTTCCATTCATTATCTTTATTTTACAAACAGATTGATAATCAGAACACCTGCCAGTCCAACAATGGAAGCAATCGTAACCATAACAGACCATGTTTTAATCGTTTTCCCGATTGAAAGATTAAAAAATTCTTTATAAATCCAGAATCCTGCATCGTTTACATGCGAGAAGGTCATACTTCCGGCACCGGTCGCTAAAACCATCAACTCTGGGCTTACATGTGTTGCAGCAACAAGCGGACCGCAAATGCCAGCTGCAGTCATTCCAGCCACAGTGGCAGAACCTAATACTAGTCTTAAAATAGCTGCAATTAACCAAGCTAATACTAACGGAGACAAGGACGAACCTGCCATCAAGTGGGCCACATATTTATCAACATGACTGTCAATTAATACTTGCTTAAATGCACCCCCACCGCCAATGATTAATAAAATTCCCGCAATACTGCTGATTGATTCTGTAAGCGAATTCATTAATTCGGACATTTTTTTACCACGATTAATTCCAAAGGTAAAAATAGCAACGATCACAGCGATTAACAAAGCAATACCAGGATTACCTAAAAATTGAGCAGCAGGTAAAAGACTTGATTTTGGAGCAATAATTTCGACAATAGCTTGAAATGCAATGAGAAAAACGGGAATAAGTGCTGTAAACATGCTAATACCAAAACCAGGCATTTCTTCTTCTTTAAAATGTTTTGGAGTAAATAAACCTTTTGGAATTTCTACTTCCAAATCTTCCTTTTTAAATAACTTTGTGAATAAAGGTCCGCTGAGAATGACAGCTGGAATAGCAATGATAATTCCATATAATAAGGTTTTACCTAAACTGGCGTGATAAATTCCGGCAACGGCAGTTGGCCCCGGATGTGGCGGAACAAATCCATGCATGGTAATCAAAGCAGCAATTACCGGCATTCCAATATAGAGAATTGGAACTCCTGCTTCAGCAGCAATCGTGAATACTAATGGAATTAAAACAACAACGCCTGTTTCAAAGAATAAAGCGATTCCAACAATAAACGCAGTTAAAACGGCAGCTAATTGGACTCTCTTTTTTCCAAATGCTTTGATTAAGGTGACGGAAATTCGCTGGGCTCCCCCGGAATCCGCCATTAATTTACCAATCATACCACCAAATACAATGACCATTGCAAGATTTCCCAACGTACCGCCCAAACCGGTGGTAACGGATGTCATTGCTTGTGCTGGTGCCATTCCTTCCATAATACCAACCAGCAGCCCTGTGATAATCAATGATATGAAAGCGTTTAACTTAAAGACCACCATTAATAGTAATAAAACGATAATCCCGATACCGATAAAAACTATTGGCATATTTCTCCCTCTTTCCTTTTATTATCAGAGGAATGCCAGTTAGTATTCTAATTGGCATTCCCATATTATGTTTTAACAGGCTTAATTTTTGTTTAGCATTTCAACAACTATTCTCAAGTCTGTAACTGTTCCTACGTTGCCAGGAAAGATTACATAGGACATACCAGGATACTTACTTTCTTGGCCGGTTTTCCAAACAGGAATTCCCGGTCTGATTTGTCCAGCAACTGTTGCTCGTTTCACCTTCAAACCTTTCGTTCCAACATCGCTCGAAGTAATACCGCCTTTGGCGATAAGGAAATTCGGCCTAACTTGTAATCTTGTTACAATGCTTGTCACCGCATCCGAAATGGCAACCGACAATTTTAATTCCTCTTCCTTCTTATTTTCCCCCAGGTCAAGCCGCTCTCTTCTTGTGTAGACAGCAACCGTCTTACCCTCTTTGATGAGATTTTCAGTCGTATGAATGACCCGGTCGATTTCCTTTTGAAATGGATCTGGCTCTAAAACTAAATGACTATTAAACTCGATAAATTGAATGTCCGTTAATTTCTTTAACTCTTCAAGCTGTTCGGTTGTTTTTTTAACATGGGAACCAATAATGATTAAACCGCCATTTCCAGTTTCTTCTCCAACCATTTCTTCTCTTGTTAGCAGCGGTTTATCACTAACTCCACCAATCACTTTTGGGAGAGCAGCAGCACTCCTGAATAAGAAATTTTTCCCGGCATTCATAGCACGTACTAATGCGATCGTAAATATTTTTACATCTATTTCATCAACTGCATTGACAACGACTTTATTAAAATCGTTTACGGAAAGCAGCTGTTCGGTTATTTTCTCCATATCCAATGAACGCAGTTGTTCGAGCGAAAAATACAAAGTGTTTTCGGCTAAAAATTCTCCAGTGGACTTTTCCTCGATCCATTCCCCTAAATGGGATTTTGTGTAACCGAATGTACGGTCTTTTGCAAATTCTGTTTCCCCTGCCGGCACAAGTTCGTCACCATACTGTACATAATGAATATTATGGATGGTTAAACGCCCACCCTCTTTAAAAAATGGAAGAATTACTTCTCCATCTATTTTTAAATCGGACCCAGCTTCAATCGTTTCCTTTAAAACAGTTGTCTCCAATGGATAATGTCCTCTGAGGGTTGAATCGCCCCGGCTGATAACCATAAATTCTTGATTTAACTTCTTTGCGACAGTTAAAATATTTTCTGCAATTTCCCGGTGTGCTTTTGTCGTTTCCTCAGCGGTAAAGCCCCTGGAATTGGTCAAGATGAAAAACATAGATTGTTCCTCTTTAAATGCCTGTTCAATGCTTTCTACTGACCAATCTGTAAAAACTGAAATATCATGGACAGTTTGTACACCTGTTGGGTCATCATCAAGAACGATAATCTTTTTATTCAAACTACTTAGTGTTTCTGTTAATAATTGATCTACAGCTTGTCTGTCAACCTTAGGAAGGGTTTCCAAAAATTCAGTTGATAATCTCATATTCCCGCTCATTTTTTAGGCCTTCTTTACTTCAACATTTGCTAGTTTTTCATAATATCTGACAATGCTTCCGTGATCATCTTTTACTTTTCCATCTACCTTTAACGCATGGAATATTTCTAACAATTGACTTGAAAGAGGCAGAGGAACACCGATTTCGTGAGCTGTTTCCATAACATTGGTAATATCTTTCAGATTGATGGCAATGCTTCCGCCTGCAACAAAGTTACGATCAAGAATCATCGGAACCTTCGCATCTAGAACTGCACTTCCTGCAAGTCCGCCACGAATAGCTTGATACATTTTTTCAATATCAATGCCTGCTTTTGCTGCTAGTACAAGTGCTTCAGACATAGCAGCAATGTTAAGGTTTACAATAATTTGATTGGCAAGCTTTGCTGTCACTCCACAGCCATTGTCCCCAACTAAAGTTACCGCTGTTCCCATTCCGTATAACACAGATTTAACATTTTCAAAAACGTCTTCTTTACCGCCAACCATGATAGCTAACGTGCCATCAATTGCTTTCGGTTCTCCGCCGCTGACTGGCGCATCAAGCATTCCTACACCTTTTTTTGCAGCTTCTGCAGCAAGTTCTCTTGAAACCTCAGGGGTAATGGAACTCATGTCAACGATTACAGATCCCTCATTGGCCCCTTCTAGAATTCCATTTTCCCCTAGAACTACTTCTTTAACATGTTTAGATGCAGGCAACATCGTTATAATGACATCACTTTTTTCGGCAACTTCCTTAGCTGATGCCGCAGCCGTTGCACCTGCCTTTACTAAGCTATGCACTGCCTCTTGATTAAGGTCGAAAACAGTAAGAGAATGTCCAGCCTTGATAAGGTTTAATGACATTGGTTTTCCCATAATCCCCAGTCCAATAAAACCAACACTTCTTCCCATCTTTATTCCTCCTTGATGTCCAATACCTTCTTTATTAAACAAAAGCAACGCGGCTTTGTTTGAAACCGCTTTCAATTGTTTGCTACAATTGCTATTGTACACGAATTCATAATATTTGTATACATTTTTATTATATTTGTATACAAAAAGTGAAAGTGCTTTCTTTTGTGATTTTTTGTTATGATATTGGATATACACATATAGCTTTTGAAAGAAAATAGAGGTGAAAAATGTGCTAGGCAGTGATCGTTCACGACCCGCTTACCATCAGTCATATGAAATGATTCGTGATAGGATTTTAAATGGAGAACTTCCGGGAGGGACTAAAATTGTAGAGGAAAAACTCGCTGCTGAATTGGGTGTCAGCAGAACACCGATAAGGGAGTCTATTCGAAAATTAGAGCAGGAAGGACTCATCGTAAATAAAAGAGTTGTAAAGCCTTCCGAAAAAGACCTGCGCAATATTTTTCAAGTCCGTATCCTTTTAGAAGGGTATTCTGCAAAATGTGCAGCATCCTATTTAACAAAAAATGAGATCGAAACTTTACATGAATGTGTTGAGATTGGGAAGAAAGGGACTATAGAGGAAATTATGGATGGAAATGCGAGGTTCCACGAAATAATTATCGGTGCCAGCAACAACCCAGTCATGATAGATATTATTGACCGTATGCAATCCGTGATTTATCTTTTCCGAAAAACGGTCGTTTTTTATGATCGTCCTCATCTTATCGATGAACATGAACAAATTTACAAAGCGATAAAAGCGAGAGATGGCCTAAATGCCGAACAATTGATGAAAGACCATCTTCAGGCTGATTTGGACTTTTGTTTGCATCTCATAGGGAATTAAGAAAGGCTTTAAACATGACCATTATTACCTTGGAGATTTCTTTCCGTTGAAAGCAATAACAGCATCTGCAAAATGCAGGCGCTGTTATTCATTTTCATGACAGTTTCTATAACAATGGTCACGCCAATTAGATCAGCCAAAACCTCAGTTACCTGTGATACCAGTTCAGGAGAATTAATGTTAAAAAACCATTCTATTTATGGTAAGGATCACCGCGACGCATCAAAATGAGGTTCTCTTGAACTTTTTTGAAATAACAAAAAGAATGCTAAATCAAAGTACCCTTGAAAAAAACCGCCTCGCGATGGTTTTCATCTCATTTTCTTTTAAATAAGAAGTCTTGTCCTTTATTGAGTAACCAGCGAAAGTAAAATAAGCGGAGATTTTTCGGTTAAATGCAGAATTAAGCTATTTTCGGGGTATATAAGGGGAGGTTTTCCGATTATGCAAAGCAAAATCCCCCATTTTCACGTTTTTAGAGTCAATAGGCGGAATATCTCCGTCTATTTAAGCTATTTTCAATGCTATTTACTAATTAAGCGGAATTTTTCCTTCTATTTATAAGATTGGGTGCTTAACCAGCCCCCCCAACCGATAAGAGCGGACCCTTATGCTCCCAGATGCGGGAATCAGCATCTTTTTATCGACTAGTTGAGAAAGTACTTTTTTTACCGTCTTGTCGCTTAGTTTCAAATACTTCTCAACTTCTATTGGGGATATGGCTTCTCCTTTTCGAATCGCTAGCCGAAGCACTTCCTTTTCGACAAAGGACAGAGAGGTCTGGTCAAGTTCATCACCCAGCCATCGGCCAATCACTTGCTGAACAATCTGTTGGCATCGACGAGGCTTCTCTTTTACTTGGTCATAAGAAAAGCGGATCACGGTCCATCCGTCAATCACCAACTGGTTTTGACGTTCCAGGCTGTCGGAAAATTGCCATCTGCTTATGTTCTTTAAGTGAGGGCCATACCCGTCGACCTCAAGGCAAATCCGGATGGCAGGACGAATATAAGCAAAATCCAAATACCTTTTTCCATCCTTGTAATCATTGACCTCATATTCTGGATGAAGGTACCGAAAATGGTGAAATAAGGGCCACCACACTTGCTTCAAAAACAACATTTCAGCCTGGCTGTGACCTTCTTGTAAGCGCCGCAACCGTTCACCGGTTCTTGCCTGCAAGTGAGCATTCATAAATGCCTGGTATTCTTCTTCAAACCCCATAGTATCCCTCCTCCTATCCAATGGTCATGTCTTTACAGCAACCTTTATATTATAGCCAATATACAAACTTAACAAATTGGAAAACCATTCTTTCCTCAATCTCTTCTACTATTAGATGTCCTTTATCTATTCCTCAATTGGAACCATAAAATCATATTCGGGAACCCCATACTTCGCAAACATCTTTTCCCTATATTCTTCAAATGATAAATGAAAATTTTCTGGTGGGTTGCCAAATAGTATATTAAATACTCCGTTTTCGTAAGAAATTAAGTAGCTTTTCTCTTGGTTAACCTTCATATCCATGAGTGAAGCCTTTAACTCTTCTAATTGTGCATCTGTTAGACTACAGTCGAGAATCACCCTTTCCCGACTTCCATCTTTATTTTCCAATTTAAACATACCGTGCCCTTCACTCTTCTCTTCCTTATACTCAATTTTGGTTTCGGTATATTTCTCTATTGTTTTGGTGTAATAATAACCGCACCTCATACAAAAGATGTATTTCTCATGAGTTTTGTAATAATAATCTTCAATTGCAGAACGTCCACAACATGGGCATTTAATAGCATACATATTCGATGCCAAGAATGAATCATCTCCTTTATTTATTTATTTGAACTTCGGACCGATTTTTAAAATAAATGGGTGTTAATACGAGTGAAAAAAAGAGGTGTTTAATGTGGCTTCAATTGGAGAAAGAAAAGGGAAATAAAGGCTTGCAGAGCAGCTAATATAAAAAGAATATTTAGAGAAGAATTTGAGGATAGAACTATTTTTAGATTAATAGAATTCTTAAATTTGTCAATCTATTTTCTTTATTTTTCGAAAATACCATTCTTATCATTTCTATTTCCGTTAAGAAAACTTATTATGTTCTAGCCTCCCCAACCTTAAGGAGAGGCATTTGGCTAATAACCTCATTTATTTACGGTAAGGTTCACCGCACCTGTTTAACTTGCTCCATAAATAATCTGGAGAGCAGCGACTGTGTTTTATTTTTGTTATAAACAAGATAAAAATATCTTTCTTCCTCGAAGCCATCTATTTCATGCATTTTAAGCAATTGTTTTTTTGCATATTCCTTGGCGGCAATTTCTGAAATAATAGCAATTCCGATGTCTTCCATGACAAATTGAATTAAAGTCTGGCTGCTTTCTGCATAGGAAATAATATTCATTTGCTCTTTGGAGATATGATTATTCTTTAAAAATCGCTCAAGTATTGTATTTGTTCCTGATCCGGAATTTCTCATAATAAATGGGTATTTCAAGAGATCTTGGATATTCACCGGTTCTTTTATTCCTGTTTTATTCGAGGCAATCAAGACCAGTTTCTCCTTTAATAATGGAATAAACATAAGTTTATCATTTTCATATTTTTCGCCCGCTAATCCCACATCAACAGTACCATTAAGCACCTTTTCAATCACAACATTTGAGGAAGATTGTTCAATTTGAAACACAGCATTCGGATATTGATTTCTAAATTGCTTAATCATTTTTGGAAGCATAAATTGCCCGGGAACAGAACTTGCCACAATCCGAATCATTCCTCGCAGGTCATTCATCCCCTCTTGTAAATCAAGCATTGCTTGATCTTTTAATAGAAGAATTTTTAATGCCCACTGATACAACCTTCTTCCATTAGGAGTAAGAATAATTTCCCGTCCAACTCGATCAAACAGTCTCATATTCAATGATTTTTCCAGTGATTGGATGTGGGAGCTGACGGTTGATTGGCTCAAGAATATATCCTCTGCTGCCTTAGAGAAGCTTTTATTCTCCACCACCTTTGTAAAGACAAAAAGCTGGTGTAAATCCATTCGGTCACCCCCTTTGTATTTATGCTTTATACTCAAACAACATATAGGTTTAACGTGTTTCCATATATTTAATCGATTAAAATTCATTGATATTATAGATAAATTGAATTTATCTAATCATACCATTTTTCTATAACGAAAAAGTAATATTTTAAGGTTATTGGAAATGACAAGGTTGTGTTGATTTCTATATACAGATTTCCTGAAAAAGGAAAGAGGAATGCTCAACTAAACAGGGCATTCCTCTTTATTTATGTTATAAATCTTTGACTTTTTCAAAGAATTGTTTGGCTCTTTTCTCGACTTCATCATAATTGCCAGGTTCAATGCCCTTCGTCAGGACACTTCCGATTCCTGCTGCAAAGCTTCCTTTTTGCAGCCACTCGGCAACATTATCCAGGTTCACCCCTCCTGATGGCATGAGGTTAATATTTGGCAGCGGTCCTTTAATATTCTCAATGTAGGACGTTCCCGCAAGCCCGCCGGGGAAAACCTTTACGACATCCACACCTGTTTTTAAAGCCTCCACCATTTCTGTTACCGTTAAGCACCCTGGCATATAAGGAATCGAGTAAAGATTGCAAATTTCACTGATCTCTTTTGAAAAATGAGGGCTTACGATATACTCAGCACCATTCAGTATCGCGATGCGTGCCGTCTCCGGATCCAGGACAGTCCCTGCTCCTATAACCGCATCCGAGTTTGTTGCCTCTTCGGAAAGCCGTTTAATAACGTCCAGTGCTCCCGGAGTAGTGAAGGTAACTTCAATATTTAAAATTCCTCCCCTAATGCAGGCCTTTGAAATCTCATAGGCATCCTCAGCATTTGTACCTCTAACGACAGCGACGATTTTCCCTGTTTGAAGCCTTTTAAAAATTTCATATTTTTTTAGCATCATAGCCCTCCATTTTCCATTACCCGGATAGCACCCGAAGCGGCAGATGCAGAACTGGATGAATACAATTTTAAAAACTTGCTTGCTTCCCGCTTTAACACTTCAAGATGCTCTTTTCTTATTGCCAGTTCTTGATCACTTACGTTTAAAGACAAAATTCGCTTAGCAATATCAATTTCAATAATGTCGCCATCACGGACAAGAGCAATATTTCCGGATTCTGCCGCTTCCGGACTGACATATCCAATTGAAAGGCCTGCAGATGCACCTGAAAAACGTCCGTCCGTTATCAGAGCAATCCTTTTAAATTTACCCAAAACTTCTGTACAGCGGTGAAGTTCTCTCATACCCGGACCACCCTTAGGTCCTTCATAACGAATAACAACTGCATCTCCTTCTTGAATTCCGCCCGCATCAAATACTTCAAGGAATTCTTCTTCAGAATTGAACACTTTGGCAGGACCAGTGAACGTTTTAAGCTCTTCAGGAATTGCAGATTGTTTTACGAGCGCCCCTTGCAAAGCAAGATTTCCTTTTAAAACGGCAATTCCGCCTTCATGGTCAATAGGCTTCTCCAATGTATATATGATTTCACGGTCAAGCACTTCGGATCCCTCGATGTTTTCACGGACAGTACTACCTGTAACCGTCAATGTATCCAAATTTAGATGAACAGACAGTTCGTTCATAAGTGCCGGAATACCGCCTGCCCTCTGCAGGTCGTTTGTGGTAAATTCATTGTTGTTTGGTGTAACACCGGCGATAAATGGTACTTTCCGGCTAATTTCATCAAATAAATCAAAAGGAAGTTCCACACCCGCTTCATGGGCGATGGCCGGGAGATGCAGACAGGCATTTAAAGAACCTCCCATGGCAAGAAGGACAGAAATAGCATTCTTGAAAGCATCAATGGTTAAGATGTCAGAAGGCCTGATTCCTTTTTTCACTAATTCAACTGCTTGGCGTCCGGCTTGCTCAGCCGCTTCCAGCTGCTCGTCTGAAAGTGCCTGCATCCAGGATGACTTCGGCAATGCCATTCCCAATGCTTCAGATAATCCCTGCATGGTATTGGCAGTACCAAGGAAAGGACAAGCTCCTGCACTTGGATAGTACTTTTTCGTCACTTCTACCAGACCTTTTTCATCTAATTCCCCTCTCAGGAATGCTTGACGTGCCGCTTTCGATTCTTTCGGCTTAATATGATTAGGCATGACACCGCCAAGTACGACAAGGCTCGGAAGGTTTAATCTCGCTGCCGCCATCAACATACCGGGAACGATCTTGTCACAAGAACTCATGACAACCATTCCGTCAAAGATCCCGTGGGCATTCACCATGGTCTCCACACTATCAGCTATGACTTCACGGCTTGGGAGGGAGTATTTCATTCCGTCATGTCCTTGAGCAATCCCATCACAAACAGCAATGGTATTAAATTCGAGAGGAAGTCCTCCAGCATCTATAACCCCTTTTTTAACATGGTCAGCCAGCTGTCTTAAGTGAACATGCCCCGGTACAATTTCATTCCATGAATTAGCGATAGCGATAACAGGTCTGTCCATTTTGTTGTAATCTACTCCACAGGAGCATAAATGTGCTTTTAAGATCGCCCGTGTATAAGGCTTTATTGTTGAAATACGGTTGTCCACCATAATTCCTCCTCTTTTTGTGTATGGATATGTTGTGTTGTTTATCCCGCATTAACTGGCAGTAAGACCCCCACTTCAAGTATTCCAGCTATACGAGAATAGTAAGTGGGGGATCAACTGCCAGTAAAAGCCCGAACTTAGGAACACAGACTAAAGGCGCCACATCCTCGAAAAAGCTAAAGCTTTTCCTTCGTGCGATGCAAAAGCTGCCGAAGTATTCCTTGTCCTGTGGCAACGTCTGTGTGACCTACATCCTGTAGGCCGCAACTAACAACCAGTGGGGGATGAAAGAACCCCCCCACTGATTGAAGTTTCACTTTATTTAACCCATTTTTTCTGAAAGTCAGCTATTCCCCTATAATCATTTTCCAACGAACGTGAAACTCGAATATAAAGGTTGACGAGGTCCTGATAAATTTCAATATTTTCTTCAAGTGGTTCATGCTCATGTGTAGAACCAACTAATTCAGACATGATCGAGAAGTCCTCAATTTCTCCGAGTGCATACATTCCTAAAACCACGGCACCGAGACAAGAGCTTTCAAAGCTCTCAGGTACCACCACTTTTTGGTTAAAAATATCCGCCATCATTTGGCGCCACAGTTCTGACCTTGCAAATCCCCCGGTAGCCTGAATTTTCTTCGGTACACCAATCATTTCTTGCAAGGCAAGCAGAACGGTATAAAGATTTAAGATAACTCCTTCTAACACGGCTCTAATCATATGCTCCCGTTTGTGATGGAGTCCAAGTCCGAAGAACGAGCCTCTGGCGTTAGCATTCCAAAGCGGTGCCCGCTCTCCGGCAAGATACGGATGGAAAATCAGACCGTCAGAGCCGGGTGAAACACGGGAAGCAATTTTTGTCAGCACTTCATATGGATCGATTCCGAGACGCTTTGCCGTTTCCACTTCTGCCGAAGCAAGTTCATCCCGTACCCACCTGAAGGTCATTCCCCCATTATTAACAGGTCCGCCAACAACCCAATGCTTCTCGGTCAATGCATAACAGAAAATTCTCCCTTTAGGGTCCGTAACCGGTTGATCTGTGACTGTTCGGATGGCACCGCTTGTCCCAATCGTGACAGCGACAACACCCGGGTCTATCGCATTAACCCCGAGGTTGGACAACACACCGTCACTCGCTCCTATAACAAAGGGTGTTTCTGTTGAAATCCCCATTTCATCGGCATAATCTTCTTTTATTCCTTTTAAGTAAAAGGTAGTTGAAACAGGTTCCGATAATTGTTCGCAGGAAATTCCCGCAACCGATAAGGCTTCTTCATCCCATGCCAGATTCTTTAAATTGAACATCCCCATCGCTGAAGCTATGGAATGGTCGACCACATATCGGCCAAAGAATTTATGGAAGATATATTCCTTAATCCCGATAAATTTTTTAGCCCGGGAGAACACATCAGGATGTTCCGTCCGCATCCAGGCGATTTTTGCCAGCGGTGACATGGGATGAATGGGGGTTCCTGTCCTCATATAGATTGCCAGTCCATTCATTTCATTTTTTATCTTCTCCGCCCATTCTGTTGCCCTGCAGTCAGCCCAAGTAATACATTGAGTTAGCGGTTTGCCGTATTCATCAACAGCAATAACGCTATGCATAGCTGAACTGAATGAGACAAGTGCGAGATCTGTAGATTTAATCCCGCCTTTTTGTACGGCGGCTTTTATCGTTTCTATAACAGCAGCCAGTATCTCGTCCGGATTTTGTTCTGCTATTGTAGGGGAGGGGCTATATAGCGAATATTCTACATGATGCATTCCTACCACGGTTCCGTCCTTCTTAAATAGAACCGCTTTCGTACTTGTCGTGCCAATATCTACTCCTAAATAATGAGGCTGGCCCATTTAATCGCCTTCTTTCAGAGGATTTTCCCGAATTTTATCTAGTGGTTGATTAACTGAATTGATTATAAAAAATATTTTTTCTATTACTTTATACTATGAAAAAATATTTCTTTTGAGGTTATTATATTCTATTGCTATCAGTTTGGAAACCGTTTTCTCATAAACTCCAAAAAAAATTTTTTTCATTTCCCCATCCTTTTTTTGAAATCCTTATTTCAATTGAAGTTTAATATTTCTGTTCGCCTACGTTCTTAAGAAAAAATTTTTCATGAAAGCGTTTTATGATATACTATTTTGTATATCAACCTTAAAAAAGAGGTTATGCTGATGACAAACAACTGTTTTAATAAAATCCGGTCCTACTATCCGCGATTTAGCGAAAAAGAGAAGCAAATTGCTGACTATATATTAAAAAATCCCGAAAAGATTGTTCATGGGACTATAAATGAAGTGGCTGAGGATCTTGGAGTTGCAGATGCAACGGTATTCCGTTTTTGCAAACGCATTGGTTTTAAAGGCTATCAGGCCATGAAAATTGCACTCGCTTCAGAAAATATTATTCCAAGCAAAGAAATGCATGAAGAGATTACTGAGGATGATGATGAACGGGAAATCACTGAAAAGGTCTTTAAGTCAAATATCCAGACGTTGGAAAATACATTGCAACTTTTGGATAGAGGGACGATCCAAAAGGCAGTCGAATGGATTTCTGCTGCGGACAGAGTGCATTTTTTTGGAACGGGCGGCTCATCCCTCATTGCAATGGATGCATTCCACAAGTTTGTTCGAACTGGAATTAAAGCGTATGCTTATACCGATTCCCACTTTCAACTCATGGCTGCATCCCAGTTTACTCCAAAGGATCTGGCCGTAGTGATATCTCATTCCGGTACAAACTCAGATACGATAAATATTCTGAATGTTGTACTTGAAAATGGTGCCAAAACCATTGGGATTACTAGTTTTCCTAAATCGCCGATCAGCCAAAAAGCCGATCTTGTGCTTTTAACCAGTTCGGAAGAAACAAAATATCGGTCTGAAGCTTTGGCCTCAAGAATTGCACAGCTAAGCATCATTGATGTCCTTTATGTGAATATCATGATAAAGAATAAAGAAGTGGCACAAGAATCATCGGAAAAAGTGAGAAAGGCTATTTTGAAAACCAAAATTTAATTTCTTATTGGATAGCAAAAAAGCGATCAAGTGACTGATCGCTTTTTCTTTAGATAAAAAAAGTATAAAAGTTTAACTTTGAAAATTGTCTGGCTTCACAAGAATATGCTTCGGAAGCGAACCATCGCACGAAGAAAAAGCTTTAGCTTTTTCGAGGAGCGCCTAGCCCCTCGGGGTCAAATAACCTTCTGCCAAAAAAGTCAAAGAGCGGACTTTTCCGGCAGAAGAACATTTGCCTGTCGGGGCTGAGCACTAAGGGATGCTGCTTTGAGAGTAACATCGCAGGAACAAGCTTGCTTGTTCCGAAGGCGCTTACGCTTTTCTTATTTTTCTAAACCCATTTTTTCTGAAATGCAGTTATGCTTTCATATTCCTGCTGTATAAGTCTTGAAATTCGAATATAAATGGGCGTTAAGTCTTCATATATGGATACATTTTCGCTGTTTGGTCTATGGTGAAATGTAGCTCCCACCATTTCCGAAACGACATGAAGCGAATCAACTTCACCCATGCTGTATAACCCTAAAATCGCAGCACCCAGACAAGAGCTTTCAAAGCTTTCGGGGATGTAAACATCATGATTAAAAATGTCAGCCATCATTTGCCGCCAAAGCTCTGACCGGGCAAAGCCTCCGGTAGCATGGATTTTTTTGGGCTCTCCAATTAATTCAGATAATGCCAATAATACCGTATATAAGTTAAAAATGACCCCTTCCAGGACGGCGCGAATGAGATGTTCTTTTTTATGATGCATTCCCAGTCCAAAAAAGGATCCTCTTGCGTTAGAATCCCATAATGGCGCCCTTTCACCGGCTAAAAAGGGAAGAAATAATAAACCATCGGATCCTGGCGTCACTCTGTCAGCTATTTCGGTAAGGACGTCATAGGGGTCTTTCCCCAAGCGTTTCGCAGCCGCTGTTATGGAATCTCCCAGCTGTTCCTTTGCCCAGCGAAAAATCATGCCGCCATTGTTGACTGCTCCTCCAATAACCCAATGATTTTCTGTCAGTGCATAACAGAAAATCCTTTCTTTTGGATCCGTAATGGGCCGATCCGATACCGCCCGTATGGCCCCGCTTGTTCCGATTGTAACGGCTACCACTCCTGGTTCAATCGCATTAACCCCTAAGTTCGATAGCACTCCATCGCCTGCACCTACAATAAAGGGGGTGGAAGGAAGCAAGTTCATTTCTTTTTCAAAGGCTTTGTTTAACCCGCTCATTTTATGAGTTGTTGGAACGGGTTTGGAAAGCTGATCCTGTGTTACTCCGGCCACTTTGAGGGCTTCCTCGTCCCATGTTAAGGAATAAATATTAAATAAACCCGTTGAGGAAGCAATCGAGTAATCAATGATATACTCCCCGAAAAGTTTAAAAAAGATATATTCTTTAATGGAAATAAATTTATAGCTTTTCGAAAAAAGCTCAGAATAATCATTTTGCAGCCAAACCAGCTTGGCGAGCGGTGACATCGGATGAATAGGTGTCCCTGTTCGCAGGTAAATTTCATGGCCGTTCATTTCGGTTTTTATTTTTTCAACCCAATCCGAACTTCTGTTGTCTGCCCAAGTTATGCATTCTGTCAGTGGTTTTCCTTCCTTATCTACGGCAATGACACTATGCATGACAGAACTAAAGGAAACACATAGAATATCCTTTGGATTTACAAGACTTTCTTGCATCGTTTTTTTAATTGCATTAATGACTGCCTGAAATATTTCTCCCGGATTTTGCTCAGCCGTTTCCGGGGTAGGGGAATATAATGGATATTCAATTCCGTGATTGGCTATGACCGTTCCATCCTTTGCGTAAAGTACTGCCTTTGCACTTGTCGTACCAATATCTACTCCGATCACATATTTTGTTTTCACTATTCTTCCTCCTTATCAGGAAAAAACCTTTCACTTTTTGCCTACTTACAGTTCGCGGATTCTCTTATTCGTAGCGTTCCTCTTTCCATCTTATTTCAAACGGAAGGATTCTATAAAAAATTTTTCCTTACTCTCTGAGTATACGAAAATATTTTTTATCATCAAACACTATCTTGAAAAAATTTTTTACAATTCAAATTTAAATAAAGAAAACCCCCTCTAAAAGGAATAGAGGGAGTTTTTGGACTGTTATACAAACATATTTACGATCAAGGCAACCCCAAAAGCGACAAATGATAGAATGGTTTCCAACACGGTCCACGTTTTAAACGTTTCTTTTACGCTTAATCCCAGGTATTCTTTTACCATCCAGAATCCGGCATCATTTACATGCGAGAACATCAATGATCCTGCACCAGTAACAATAACAAGCAGTTCCAGGTTAACGCCTGTCATATTTTTTACCATCGGTGCGACAATTCCTGCTGCTGTTGTTAACGCAACAGTTGCTGATCCGGTTGCGATACGGATTAATCCTGCAATAATAAAGGCTAAAACAAGCGGTGAAAGGTTCATATGGTGTGACATTTCCCCAATTGTTGTTGCTACGCCGCTATCAATGAGGATTTGTTTAAATCCGCCGCCGGCTCCAATGATGGCGATAATCGAACCCACTGGAAGAAGGCACTCATCTGTAAGTTTCTTAATTTCTTTTTTACCAAAGCCTTGACGAATGCCAAGGAAATAAAATGCCACGAAGCATGAAATTAATAAGGCAATCAATGGACTGCCGATAAAGCTAAAGACCTTTGTAACTCCGGCAGATAACCCAAAATATGGTGCAAAGGATGAGAAAATAATTAAGATAACAGGTAATAAAATGATTAAGAATGAAATTCCTGTACCAGGCAATTTTTCCGGAACTTTTATTTTAATTAATTCAGGTTCTCCTTCTGGAATCACGCGTTTATGAACCCATTTTGCAAAAACAGGACCAGCTATGATAACGGAAGGAATGGCAATAAGAAGTGAATATAAAAGGACCCTGCCAAGATTCGCATTATAGATCGATATTGCGGCAACTGCTCCTGGATGCGGCGGAACCAATCCGTGAACAATGGACAACCCCGCGATTGCTGGAAGTGCAATCAATAAAATATTTTGTTTTGAAGTTTTATGAATCGATATAACTAATGGAAGTACAATTAAAATTCCTACTTCGAAAAATACAGGTATCCCGATAATGAACCCTGCCAGCATCATTGCCCAAGGCAGCAATTTGACTCCCAATTTCTTAACGAAGAAATCGGCAATTTGGATTCCCGCACCAGATTCGGCCATCATTTTTCCCAAGATGGTTCCTAATGCTAAAATTCCAACTAAGTGTCCTAAAGTACCGCCAACTCCTGTTTCAATCCCGCTAACAATTTTATCCATTGATAAACCTGAAAATAGAGCGAGAAAGATAGTTGCTACGGTTAAACTAATAAATGCATGCCATTTAAACCATGATACGCCTAAAACAACTAAAATGATTGCTAATAAAGTAATAATTAAGTGATACATAATTTCACCTTCCTTTAATGTTAGCC
Organism: uncultured Bacillus sp.; assembly: GCA_964484065.1. GTDB lineage: Bacteria > Bacillota > Bacilli > Bacillales > Cytobacillaceae > JAEVLT01. The sequence continues at coordinate 11,693 of CAZAEW010000014.1, read as the reverse complement.
TGCTAAGTTGTTAGTTAAGTCATTCAGTTTTCATCATTTTTCCTTTTGGAAGAGTCTCATCCCACCTCAAATCTTTATTTCTATGGTCAGGCAAATTACTTAATCATGAAAGCACTTTCAATTTATAGTTAAATTATATGAAAAAAATTTTCTTTTTTCAATAGTTTTATGAAAAAAATTTTTTTAGTGATTTTTAAATAAGGCTGAAGAAATGAAGAGAGTGCAAATAAAGCTATGCAGGACGATAAAAATGTTCACACATTTCTCAATAACAGGATGAAAGAACCTGAGATATTTAATAAAAGTAAACTATTCAAAGAGAGAAGTGGATGAGTGACCATAGTTGGTATTTCAGTTCAGTGAGAGGATAGCCAGAGGTGTTTTATTTATGCCATCTCAGCTTTTGTTACCTAAAAAGGTGACCCGAAAGGCTGCTAATACGCAACCATGAGTCACCCTCAAATCTCTTTTTATCTGACTTATTTGCTGTAAACAATAATAGTATTTCCTTGTGTATTCATGGACCAGCCAAGAATATCAACAGCAGATTGAAGCGGGATGTAAGTAAATCCTGTTGGGCTCTTCCAAGCTGGAGTTTTTAAATGAACGGGTTTTTCATCAACAAATGCTGTATTTCCTTGTACTTTCCATTCAATTTGCTTTTCTGGTGTTTGAAGAAGCAGACGATTTTCTTTTGTTTGTGTAACAGTACCATTGATGCTGCGGGCAAAATCATCAAGCGGAACCATGACATTTCCTTTACTGTCAATAAACGGTGCTTCACCAACATGACTTACACCCAGTAAGGCATTGTTTAGTTGCACATTTACTAAAGTTCCATTTGAAGACTGGCTTGTCAAATCGCCATGGTTAAACATGTAAGGCAAGAAATTCGGATGATTAAAATCAAACATATCTAACAGATTGTTAGCACTTGCATCCTTGCTGTTTAGTGCAGGAAGATGATAGTTCCATTCTAAGAATTTTAAAATAGAAGCATGATCATATTGAACATGGCTGACATAGTTTTCCTTCGCATAAGGAGAGATTACCAGTGCAGGCACACGTGGCCCATCCCCTTGCAAACCATCTGCGTTTGACGCTACAGTCGGAGGTGCAACGTGATCAAAGAATCCGCCGCCTTCGTCATATGTTACAATAATCGCCGTATCTTTCCAGTATGGGCTTTTCATAATTTGGTTAATGGTTTTTACAGTAAAATCTTCTGCAGAAGGTGTACTTTGATTTCCTGTACCAGGGTGCTCATCGTCTCCGTATCCGCCTTTTACAAAGCTAACTTCAGGCAGGGTGCCGTTTTGAATATCCTGGGCAAAGTTATTGTAATCCTTTAGGTTGCTGCCATATTTCCCATCCTCATAGTTTTGAAAATACTGGAATGGGTTATGGTGTGGAGAATATTTTTTTGCATCAGCTGAAGTAGGATCTGCTTTGGCTGCATCCCATCCACCCGCATACCAAGTCCAAGATTGGTGGGTATCACTCAACTCATCTCCGATATTCTTATAGGTAAGGTTATATTTAAGCGTGTTTGTACTACTATCTCCGCCAAACGGCCCGTTTTTAGGAGATGGATCACCGGTAATTTGTGAGTTAGGATTTGTGTTGCTTGCTGGTTGGTTTCCATTCCCAGACTGTGCTGCAACCAAATAAAGTGCACCCGGAGTGGACGGGCCGGAAACAGGTTGGAAATAGTTGTCCGCTAATGCATAATGCTGAGCATATTGCCAATAGGCAGGAATGTCATTATAGTCAAAGTAAGACATCGATAATAGGCCTTTATCTTTTGTATCAGTTGCACTTCCGCTTGCATGATTGACTTGATAGAACTTGTCCATCTTACCGCCGTCAACCATGGAAATCATTGCACTATAGCCATGATTTACGTCCGTTTCCTGAATAGCTGCGCTTCCTGCGTCATGCCAAGGATATATTGGATTTCCATTTGCATCAGGGTTATACACATTCCCATTCACATCTCTTGTCACATTTCCAGCGACATATTTAAAGTTTCTAACATTCTGAGGTGTACCGTTAAGCGGTTTGAAACCTGAAGCATATGGATAAGTTCCGAAATAGTTATCAAAGGTACGATTCTCTTGAAAAATGACTACTGTATGTTTGATTGGTGACGCTGTTTTCACTTCCGCAGAAGATTGCTTTACTGCTGATGTTGTTGTTTCCTTAGCATTTGCCTTACCTGCAAAAGGCGCTGCCAAAAGCGACAATGCACTCAATGACAGTGCAAAGTTACGAATCCCTTTTCTCATTTATTTCTCCTCCTTATATTTTTCCGTCCAAAAAAGGTTAACAAAAATATGTAAATCCCCTATGAGAATAGTGTTAATTTCTTATAAAGAAGCTTTAATATTTTTCGGAGAAAAATGAATTTGTTTGCACTTTGGAGGTGTTCTAACAACCATTCTGTTTTTCTTCAATCTCAATGACTATTAAACGTGACTATGGTCTAATGAAATGGAAAATAAAAAAAGGTGTTACTAATTTTATTTAGCAACACCAACCAATTAAAATCAGAAGGTCATTTTTTGTGAAATTTCCCATGATTTCCAAACTCAAAAGAGCCGCCTGCTGCCAGTGAGAAATGGGATTTGGCAATTCCCATTTCCGTCAGAAAACGATTATCCTCAACAAAGGCGCTTACTTCTCCATTTTTGGACTCAAATTTGACCGGCTGAATGTTAAAAGCAGATGGGGCTTTTTGTACTGCCTTCATGCCATCAATAAACCACTGTGGAACAGGAGAATCTGATAAAAAAAGTTCTTCAAGCGGCTTTGACTTTCGATGGCTTATTTTATGGATAAGTTTTTCTTTGAATGTCTTTTCCTGAGCGATATTACCGACTGGGATCACACAAACAAGTTCTTCATCCGGCTTTACGTCAACAAGGTTGCTGCCCCTGTCAAACGTTCCGCCCACCCAGCAGGTGCCAAGGCCCATATTGGTCGCTTCAAGAACTAGCAATTCACCGTAATACCCGAGCTTTTCATTCAAGTTGAAGTCCTCTTTTTTCCCAATCAAGGTGATCAGCGAACGAACATTTTTAAACAATCCGTAGCTTTTTCTAAAGCTGCCAAAAGCCCGGCTCCCATCTAAAACGAGTGTTATGGATAAATCAGCTTCCTCATTGTATCTTTTTATCAAACTGCTTAGATGGTCCAACTTTTTCTTATCAACAGGAGTATCCAAATAGCTGCGGCGCGCTCTCCTTTGTTCAATTGCATCCAAATAATTCATATCTTTCACCTCATTTGCTTGTCATTTGATAACAAAATCATACTACCTTCCGTTTTTAATTGTCAAATGATAATTGTATTATGATAACTTTTTTGTTACCTTATCAGTATGAGGTGAGTTATATGGATAAAAAATCTCTTTTTATGAAAAGTGTGTCCTTCATTACTGCCGTTCATCGTGTGACACACGAATTAACCAAAAACGCCAAATCCGATTCCATCACGCCGGTTCAATACCATATTCTTGAATATATAACCGTTAGTCAGCCAGTGACTATAAGTGAAATTAGTGAATGCCAACATATATCTTTGCCAAATACCAGCCGGGAACTGAAAAAACTAATGGGAAATGATTTAATTGAAAAGCTCAGTGATCCCAAAGACCGTCGAAAACAATACGTTCGACTCTCAAAAAAAGGAGAAGTGATGATGAATGAAGCCTTTGCGTGTATAGAATCACATTTCCTCAATCGAATACAAAATGCTTCGAAAGAAGATTTAGAGGACATTGACTTAGCACTGGATATTCTTCGGACCAAATTATTTTATTAACAGAATAGAAATGAAGGAAAAATCGCCATCACAACTTAACACAGTGGGGGCGAAAACTCCTTTACTCGTGGTACGGTTCACCCTAACAGACCTAAATGAGTTCTTTCAATTTACATTAACAGGTTAAATCATTTTCTTTCTCAAGTAACCAGAAATAAGATCAATTAGTGTAACCATGATAATAATTCCCAAAAGGATAACACCAACTCGATTCCAATCTCTTGAAGTTAAAGCGAAAATAAGGGGAGTACCAATTCCTCCTGCTCCTATCACTCCAAGAATGGCAGCCGAACGGACATTGATTTCAAATCGGTATAGAGTATAAGATATAAATCCAGGGATCACCTGGGGTATAACTGCAAACCAGAGAGTTTGAAAGCGATTGGCCCCTGATGCTATTAAAGCTTCAGTTGGCCCCAAGTCCATATTTTCAACTTCCTCAGAGAACAATTTCCCAAGCATTCCGATGGAGTGCAAGCCTAACGCCAAGACCCCGGCAAAAGAGCCAGGTCCAACTGCTTTGATAAACATAATCGCCATCACGAGCTCCGGAAATGTCCGAATAAAACTAAGAACAAATTTACCAGATCCTGAAATGGCGAGGCCTTTACTCATATTAACTGCTGCCCAAAAGGCAAATGGAATACATAGAAGCGCAGAGATAAAAGTTCCCAATACCGCAATGGCTAACGTATCGAGTAAGCCATGGAACAAATCCTCTCCACCCGGCTGAGAAATATAGCCCCAATCCGGATGAAAGATTCCCTTAAAAATCGAGTTTGAGATCTGACTGGCGGTTGGTTTTACATCAGGTACGCCCATACCGGAAAAAGCCCAAATATAGATCAGGAATAAGGCCATATAAATGAACAAGAGGCCGAATTTATTTTTCTTCGGCTTTGGGATTCTTCTCGTAATTTCGCTCATAATAATTTCTCCCGTAATTTTGTACTAATATAGTCTATTAATAACACGACAATTAACGTATAGATAATGATGGTACAAGCTTTATCATATTCAAGCAATCCCAGTGTCTTATTATAAAACAAACCGATTCCACCGGCGCCCACAAGCCCTAATACCGCTGCTGCCCGCACATTAATTTCAAAAGTAAAAAGAATATAGGAGAAAAAATAAGCCAGAACTTGAGGAATGACTCCAAAAACAATTAATTGGATTTTATTGGATCCAACGGCAACCATCGCTTCGAGCGGACCGGAATCAATGGATTCAATAGCTTCGTAGGTTAGCTTGGCAATGATTCCGGCTGAGAAAACAGTTAAAGCAAGAATACCAGGTAAAGACCCCAGCCCAAAAATAGCGACAAAAATAGACGCCAACAGTAAATCAGGTATTGTCCGTATGAAGTTAAGAATGAGCCTAACCGGATAAAAGATCCAAGCCATTTGCACCAAGTTGCTGGCAGAAAAGAGTGCAACAGGAATGGCAATGATGGCTCCAAAAGTGGTACCAATGACTGCCATTCGAATTGTTTCAAACATGGCATCCGTTATATGACTAAAATACCCCCAATTGGGCGGAAACATTTGTTTTAAAAGATCCATTATATTGGGAAGTCCATCAATCAACTCGCCAGTTGAGGAACCTGTTTTTACAGAACTTCCCCAAATTAGCAAAATGACAAGCAGGGCGGACACATATCCTTTCATCTTGCTGGGAGGTTTGGGAATGACTTGTTTTAGTTCTGGATTCATATAGCTCTCTCTCCTACTAACCCACTATCTTTACCTTCACGTCCATAAATTTCGAAAAATATTTCTTCTTTCGCTTCCGTTGCCATTCCATCGTAAACAATTTCTCCGGCACGCATCCCGATAATTCTTGTTGCATATTCTCTTGCTAATTCGACATGATGGAGATTAACAATCGTTGTAATCCCCAATTCCTGGTTAATTCTTTTTAAGTCATCCATTACCTGTTTGGTTGTTAATGGATCAAGAGAAGCAACAGGCTCATCAGCTAAAATAATCTTAGCTTCTTGCGCCAATGCACGAGCTATCGAGACGCGCTGCTGCTGCCCGCCTGAAAGCTGATCGGCCCTTGTGTAGGCTTTATCTAAAATATTGACGCGATCAAGAGCATCAAATGCAAGGTTCTCATCCTCTTTTGGAAATAATCCCAGAATGGTCCGCAATGTTGAATGATAGCCAACGCGGCCCGACAGAACATTGCGAAGAACAGTGCTTCTTTTGACCAAATTGAAACTTTGGAAAATCATCCCGATATTGCGGCGAATCCTCCTTAAAGATGAACCTTTAGCATGGGTAATAGACTTTCCATCTATTAAGATCTCACCCTCTGTAATTTCATTTAATCTATTGATCGAGCGCAGCAGCGTCGATTTACCGGCACCAGATAATCCGACAATGACTGCGAACTCGCCTTTTTCGATTTTTAAGTTAATATTTTTTAATGCTTGAAATCCATTAGGATATGTCTTGGAGACATTTTTAAATTCGATCACTTCTATACCAACTTTCTTTATTTGATATAAACCGTTCTAAGGTTACGCAAAAAAAAGCCAAGCCAGTATCTTTTTCACTACTGGCTTGTTGTTGATATTTACTCCCTACTCTGTTTTTACTTTTTCGGCATAATCCCGAACGATATCAAAAACTTTATCGTTTGATGGTGTATAGCCTTCATGTGAGTATATTTCTTCAATTATTTTTTTTCCATTCGGGTCCTTGCCGATTTCAACAAAAGCATCCTGAACTTTCTTTACCCAATCCTTGTTCATGTCAGAACGAACAGAAATCGTATCGTTTGGAATTTTTTGTGTGAATTTAATAATCTTTGTATCATTAAATACATTCGGGTAGTCTTTTTTGACAATATTACGAGCATCCTGGAAAACAACTGCTGCATCTACATCTCCATTCAGAACAGAGATAACTGCTTGGTCATGCCCTTTAACCGTAACTCCTTGCACATCCTTTGTAGGGTCAATACCAGCATCCATTAAAGAAGCAGCCGGCCATACATATCCTGCAGAGGAAGTAACATCTTGAAAGGCAATCTTTTTCCCTTTTAAATCTTTAATACTATTTATTTTGGAATCTTTTTTCACAATGAACTCTGACTTGTACCAATCTACCAGATCTTTCGTAGGCTGGCCGGTTTGATCATCAACCCCATAGCGCTGCGCTTGAAGTAAGACATTAGCAGCTCCTTTATCATGCGCCATTACGTATCCAGTTGGCGGTAAAAATCCAATATCCACTTTCTTTGACGCCATTGCTTCGATAATCGTGTTATAGTCGGTCGAAACACTTACTTTTACAGGTATGCCCAGTTGATCGCCCAAAAGTTTTTCTAATGGTTTTGCTTTCGCTTCTAATGTACCCGCATTTTGTGACGGAACGAATTGTACGGTTAAAGTTTTGGGAACATATTCATTGGCATCTGAAGCATTGCTTGAACTTTCCTTAGATGAACATGCGCTTAAAATACCTGCAGCTAGTGCCAAAGACATTCCCATTGCTGCCATTTTTTTAAACTTAAACATTTGGAACCCCCATCATTATAAATTTTTGCTACAAGAGAAAGATTAACACATATATGTAAAAATCTTGTAAATCACTTGTAAATTATTACCTAATGCAAGATTTTTTTGTGATAATGAACTCGAAATCACATATCTGAAAAGGCAGGTTATAGAATGAAAAATCGAAAAGAACAATGTGAATTGATCATTCTTGAAACAAGTGATATACATGGACACGTTTTTCCAATAAACTATGGGAATAATTCTGCAACAAATTCAGGAATAGCCAAGCTAGCAACCCTCATAAACAGAGAAAAAAATGAAGCCGATTATACACTGCTTATTGATAATGGGGACGTGATTCAAGGAACTCCATTAACCTACCATTTTGCAAAATACCTTGACGAAGAAAAAAATCCAATCATCAGCATTTTAAATCATTTGCAATATGATGCGGGGGTAATTGGAAATCATGAATTCAATTATGGACTGAGTTTGCTGTACAAATCAGTGGATGAATCTGCATTCCCCTGGCTTAGCGCGAATATAATCGAGGAAGAAAAGAACCAGCCTGCATTCGGACCGCCGTATATTATAAAAGAATTCGACAATGGGCTGCGAATTGCTGTGTTAGGTTTAACCACGCATTACATCCCAAATTGGGAGAACCCAAACCATATCAGGGGCCTAAAGTTTGAAGATGCTTTTGTAGCAGCGAAAAAATGGGTCAAATTCATAAGGGAAAATGAAGACTATGATTTATTGGTGGTTTCCTACCACGGAGGATTTGAAAGAGAGCTATCATCAGGAGAGCCAACTGAATCCTTAACCAGTGAAAATCAGGGCTACCAAATATGCCACGAAATTGAAGGAATCGATGTGCTCCTAACCGGTCATCAGCACCGGAGAATTGCCTCTCATCTAAATGGAATAACGATTGTTCAGCCTGGTTTTAATGGACAAGTTTTGGGAAAAGTGAACCTTCAATTTCAACTTCAAAATGAAAAGTGGAATTTAATAAGTAAATTCTCTGAGCTTGTAGCAGTGAACGATAGCACTACAGTTCAAATTGATCTTTTGAAGTTAGCTGAAGAATTTGAAAAACAAACGCAGGAGTGGCTGGACCAGCCTATCGGAAAAATTATCGGAGATATGTCAATTGAAAATGCCTTTGCTGTCAGACTGGCGGACCACCCGTTAATTGAATTTATCAATAAAGTTCAAATGGATGCGGCCGGAGTTGGCATCTCTAATACGGCTCTTTTTCACAATGAATCACCCGGGTTTTTTGAAAATGTTACGATGCGGGATATCGTATCCAATTATATTTATCCAAATACTTTAAAGGTGATCCGCATTTCCGGACAGGATATAAAAGATGCATTAGAAAAGTGTGCTACCTATTTCATCTTGGATGAACAGAAGAGAATCAAGGTAAATCCAACATTTGTTGAGCCAAAACCCCAACATTACAACTATGATATGTGGGAGGGAATTGAATACGAATTAAATATTTCAAAACCGGTTGGATCGCGAGTAGTAAAATTGACGCGCAACGGTTTACCGCTAGGTCTCCCGGAACAATATGAAGTGGTCATGAATAACTACCGTGCCGGCGGTGGGGGTGACTTCGATATGTTTAAAGATAAACCGGTCATAAAAGAAATTCAAACAGATATGACAGAGCTGCTTGCCGATTATTTTCTTAAAAGAAAAACAGTAGAAGCAAGCTGTAATCATAATTGGAAAGTGACTTGGTAACATCTTAAAAAAGGGATGCAGGATACTGCATCAGTCGCCTTTTTAGATATTTCAATTATTTGTAAATTTTGTAAAAATTAATATAAAGTCCTTTTCGTTCCTTGTATGCAATTGGTATGCTAAAGCAGCAACTTTTTTAAACCATTAATAGACAAGGAGGAAAACACTGTGAAATCTAGCAAACTATTAGTTAAACTGCTTATGACCTTGCTGATTGCCTTTCCATTACTGGTGCCATTTGTACATAAGGCAAATGCCGAAACAACAGCTGATCCTGCCCCTTCGATTCCTTACCAAGGAACATATAAGGGAAAAGTACTGTTTGATAACACTCATGGTGAAACTGCCGGTGCCGCTGACTGGGTAATTGATGGCGGTTTTTCTGATTTTGCCAATGCCATTGCAAAGCAGGGCTACGATGTAAAGGAATTAAGACAAACAACACCGATCACTTTAGATAATTTAAAAGATTATAATGTATTTGTACTTGGTGAATCCAATATTCCTTTTAAAGCCTCTGAACAACAAGCGATGTTGGATTATGTTAAAAGTGGAGGAAGCATCTTTTTTATCGGAGACCACTATAATTCAGATCGTAACTTAAACCGTTGGGATTCTGGCGAGATTTTCAATGGATTCCGTCGCGGTGCCTGGGATGATCCTGCCAAAGGCATGAGTACAGAAGAAGCGAATTCACCTGCTATGCAAGGGGTAGTCAGCTCTGACTGGCTTGGTGAAAACTTTGGTGTCCGTTTCCGCACAAATGCCTTAGGCGATATTACTTCCGGTGAAACTGTTGTGACCCCGGACCAATCATTCGGTATTACACAAGGGGTTACAACGGTTGAAATGCATGCGGGCTCAACGCTTGCTATTCTTGATTCAACAAAAGCCAAAGGCTTAATTTATATGCCGGAAAATCCTCCATCCTGGGGACCTGCAGTGGACCAGGGTGTATATGATAATGGAGGTAAGGCAGAAGGGGCTTTTGCCGCGATCGCAAAGGTTGGAAAAGGAAAAGCAGCCTTTTTGGGAGATTCCTCACCTGTGGAAGATGCAACACCCAAATACCTTCGTGAAGATACTGGAAAACCAAAAACGACTTATGACGGATTTTCAACAGAAGGGCAAGATAGCACTTACTTGATTAATACGATAAATTGGTTGGCCAAACATGAAAATTATACAAGCTTTGATCAGGTAAACGGTTTTCAGCTCAGTGAAAAAACCGCTTTGCACGATTTTGAGATTCCCCAAAATTCTACAGAACCTCAAAGTGAACCATGGTCAAATCCAACTGGCGGTTATAAGTGGTATGATTCATCCACATTTGCTGCAGGTTCTTATGGTTCCACGAAAACTGTTCAATCTCAGCCTAATTATACCTTTCAACACCAAGCAACACTTCCAAATCAACAGGAATTTCAAATTCGCTTAAATATAGCTGATCTGCAGCCCGGTCAAACCGTTTCGAATTTACAGGTTGGCATTTATGCTCCAGGCGGCAAACAATTGGCAACCTTTCAAAATAATGGGGTCTGGGCAGCCAGTACCGGATACAGTGCCAAATTTAATGTAACTGCTGATGCTACAGGACATGCCCATCAGGATCTTACGCTTAAGTTAGATCCGTTATATACAGGGGATGCTAATCTTCGGTTAAAAATCAATGGAACGAATAGTACAACAGAAGCAGTGACAATTGCAAATGTTCCAGTAGAACCACTTCCAGGATATGAAATACAAGTGCCTGAGCAAATTTCCATTGCCAATGCCCGCCAAGCAGCGGAAGATGAAATAGTAACAGTTGAAGGGGTCGTAACATCTAATCCTGGCACATGGGGAGGCGGAGGCTTCTATCTTCAAGATTCAACCGGAGGAATTTATGTATATCAAGGAGATAACAAGGCAGGCTATAAGCTTGGTGAAAAGGTGAAATTGAGTGCAGTTAAATCTACTTATAATGGTGAGATTGAACTTTCAGGTATTTTAAAATCTGAAGATAAAGGACAAGATGTGCTTCCTGCACCACAAGCAGCAGATACGGTTGATTCAACAAACCAAGGACAATTGGTTATCCTTAAGCATGTAAGAGTTAAAAATATGACCCAAACAGACAAATATGGCACCTTTGAATTTGATGCCGTCCATGGTCATACAACAACACGCATTCGTGTAGATAACCATTCAGGTGTTGACTATGATCACTTCACCGCACAATATAAGGAAAACAATGTCATTAACATTACAGGAGTGGGCTCTATTTTTAAAGGCACCTACCAGTTAAAGCCGCGCATGGCTGAAGATATCAAGCATGTCTATCAGAAATAATTCTGGGTTAATTCTGACTTAACGACATAAAGTTAGAAAAAAATATAAAGTGAAACTTCAATCAGTGGGGGTTTTCTTTCATCCCCCATTGATTGTTAGTCCCGTTCTACTGGCACTAATATCAAGGCTGACACCTTGACATAAGTGACAGTACGAACCCGATTGGTTCAACTATGCCGCTAAAGAACGCAGCGGCAAGTTTCACTGTATCTCACCAATCGGGCTTTTACTGGCAGTTGATCCCCCACTTACTATTCTCGTCTAGCTG